>CAYRLQ010000066.1:0-16597 GCA_964425145.1 uncultured Nitrospiraceae bacterium | reverse complement strand
CATTACGCTGATAGAAGCCAGCGGGAATGCTCAGTCTGTCCGCGAGATACGTATGCGGCCGCCCCGCACGGTGATGACCGCCTTTTCCGACAGATCGCCCGGATGTCGCAAGAGAACCTGCCCCATCAAACCTATACGTTGTGCCGCCGGAACATCGGGGAGGCGCACTAAACCGCAGTGCCCCGACTTCTCAAGAAACACAAGTCGGCCGAAGTCCTTGTCCATCGTCACAAGCACACGGTCGCCGGGATCCGGCTCTCTATCACGGGACTCTGCGACATCGTGGCCCCGGCCACGCAACCACTCCGCCAACCGGTGACCTGCGCATGCATCTACGAGGAACCTCATTTCTGGGCTACCTGCACCGCGTCGAGCACGTCATGCGCGACAACCGCTCGGGCGTACGCTAAACAGGCTTGTATGTCCTCTCGGGTGAGATCGGGGTAATCGTCCAATATCGCCTCAACGTTCTCCCCCTGGGCCAGCAGGCTCAGAATGAGTTCAACGGAGATTCGCATTCCCCGGACGACAGGCTTTCCCCCGAAGATCTCGGGGTTGCTCGTTATTCGTTCAAGTAGCTGTCGCTCACTCATCGGTCATCTCCTGCCCAAGTGAAGGGAACCATCAGGCGTCACCAGCAGTATAGCACGTGGAACAGGTTGTCGCGCTTGTCGGCACGCCACCCTACTGACGCTCTTCCTCGAAGTACGGCTGGACCTGAACGTAATTGAACATTAACTCCTGCCCTATGGGACCCCCGGGATCACTGTCCGACTCCCAGTCGGAGATGGTGAGACGTGCGAAGGGTTGCGTGGCGCGAAACATTACACGGTGGTGATTGAACCAAGCGGGGCCGTTCTCAAAGGGTAGCTGCGCGTGTGACCATGGGCTTGACACCGGGATACTGCGGAAACTCCCCCCCGGTATCACGTCCCCGCCGTCAAGACGCAGCGACACTGCATGTTCTTCCTTCCTGGATCGGCCGTTTACAATGTCCTGATTGTCAGCCGAGATGAGTTGCACTGTGTACACGGCGCCTGGTATGAGATTCCGAATCTCTTGACTTATCGTGTTGGGGCGTGCGGTGTGCCGTTTCATCCAGAGATACGTGTTTCCTGCAGGGTCATCGGGATAGCCGCCCCGGTGCCAATACCGATTCTGGGTCCGTGCGTAACGCTCCAGGTAACCGGTGCGCATGCTGTCTTCCCCGGCAGGTTGCACTGTCCATCCCTCAAATCCATCGTAGAAATCGGGATTCTGTAGGTGGTCCAACTCGTATGTCCAACCAAAACGCTCGGACAAGAGCCGGGTTTCACCTTCGATGCAGTAATGACAGTATAGCGCGCGCTCCCATCGCAGCAGTTCTTCGCTTGCTGCCCCGGAGTACCACCAATGCACGCCAAAGAGCCCCTCATACGCGGGGTGCGTGGCAAGATACTGCATCTGCATGTCCATCCAGACTTTGTAGTTAACCCGAGGTTGTACGTCCAGATCAGGTCCGGTGGCGAAGACCCCCAGCACCAGGACCATCTGCCGTTGACACTCCGGAAACACCGCACGCCAGCGGGTCATTTCTTTGCCCAAGAGGTCTTCCATGAGCTCTCTGGCTTCCGGCAAGGTGGGCATTTCGTGATGATAGCGTTCCCACGCCATGTGAAAGCCTGCGTCAAACACAGTGCGCACCAACGCCCGTGTCTCGGGGCGTGTGTACATGCCCGGGCCGCCACAATAGGCGTAGAAGGCCTTGCCGGTGCCCTTGTACTTATCGCCCAGCAGCCGCATGCCTTCTTGCCACGCGGGGTACAGCGCATGTTGGCGACCTTGAAACTCGTCGGCGATCAGGCCGGTGAGCCGTGGATCCTGGAAGCCCGGGTTCGCATCCCAGTAATCGAAGGCGCCGCGCCCTGTGAGCCCCTCTTCATGTGGCAGATGACCATAGGCGATGAGTTTTCGGCCTTGACCCGTCCACTCTTCTACAACCTCGTCGAGTTGCTCCCCCGGGACCCCAACCAGGGTGTTCACACTGGACAACACGTGCTCGTTGAGCCAGTCCCAACTGAACTCTCCCAATTCCGGGAACTTCGGCGCCTGAGGATAACGGACAAAATGTGTCTCGGGCATGGTGCGAACCCGAAGTGACACCACACAAGGCCCGCTCGGGGCGCGCACGAAGAGGGTGTGGTCGCCCCTTACAAGGAACCTCATGGCCTCTTTCGGGTCCTGCGTCAACGAATCATGTCGGATGAGGACTTCTCCGCGCTCGGAGATTTTCAGAATCAACTCGACAAGGCCCGCGTCCTTTCCTTGTGCTGCACAACGGAAATAGACCCAGCCGTCACGCGGATTGTGAAACGTTAGCTCTTTCTGGTTGGAAACCGTGGCCGCGTCCAGCGCAAGCAATTCCGTGACCAGGTTGTTCAAGCGCCTTGCTTGCGCTTCAGCATCAATCGGCATTAAGAGCAACCAGCTAAGACTTGCTATCGCCGCCACGCATCGGGTGATGCTCCGTCTGACATGATGTGGCGTAATCCGTGACATGGGTTCGTCTCCTCCTCCGCTCGGATCGTGCCCTCCAGTGGAGCCGCCCCGTCTTCTTGGGCAAAACATCAATCAAGCGGGCACCATCGCGCAGTGCTGTGGCCTTGACACGCCCCTTTCCATTCAAAACATGTCGCGAGAATGAAGGCCGGACCGTTGCTATTTCGGAACCGGGAAGCGCACGTGATCGATGTGCAGGTCCAAGCCCAGGGTCAATTCGGCCAAAAGCAGAAAAAGCAGCGGCATCGCCGCCCAGAGCACCCAGTGTCGCCATCCGGGCAACCACGTTAGGTCGCAGGCCGGCGTGCCTGCTTCGGGAACCGGCAAAGGCTCTCGCAGTCGAAGGACGAGGAAGGTTGCGATTGCAGTCGCCACCCAGAACATCGTCAGGTTAACCGCCGTCCCCGCACCAAGGTTATAGACGTTGGGCAGCATGTACCCAACAACGATGAGCCACGCTGCGCCAATGAAAAGCCACTGGCCCTTCCCGAGGGGGGATGAGGGGACCAGCGCCAGCCCCCCAGCCCG
Source organism: uncultured Nitrospiraceae bacterium (assembly GCA_964425145.1). Lineage (GTDB taxonomy): Bacteria > Hydrogenedentota > Hydrogenedentia > Hydrogenedentales > SLHB01 > CAYRLQ01. The sequence goes on along the minus strand of CAYRLQ010000066.1, from coordinate 13,531 downwards.
GTTGCGCCACAGAGCATACATCAAGAGAGCAACCACAGACAGGACAAGGAACAGGGCCCAGTAACCCGTGGAAATGCCGAGGTATGAGTTGGGCAACTGTTCCTCCCGGAGTGCCTGGGAAAAATCCTTGCCGAAATTCACCCACATCATAACCACGAAAATCACGAATACGGAGAACTCATCGAGTATGCCTCCCGCATCATCTTCCGTCGGCGGCGCGAGCCGATCTCGCACAAGCCGGACAAACGCGAGTGCAACCCCGATTCCCATGATGAACCCGAACGTCTGTTCCATCAGCGTCCAGTAATTGATGCCCTGCAGCGGCTCAAACACACCGATCGGCCCCCAGCGCCCACGACCGAGCATCTGCACAAAATCGCCGACGGCAAACCCGATGCCTCCTGCCAGAAACCCGTAGCACCCCATCATGAATGAGGCGTAGTTGCGCGTAACCAACAGGTAGGCCCACAGAGCTATCAGCACACCCAGGCAACCGGCCCAGCTCTCAGCCCGTGGCGGCGTCATGTGGAATCCCAGGGCGCCGACAATCAGTGTTATGCCGGCCCACCACCCCAGGCATATCATGATGATAAGCGCACAGGTCCTTCCAGCACCTGCACCTAGAAGCTGTCGGCGCACTGGCAACCGGAGACCAGCCGGCAGTTCGGTGTGGTCATTTCGGCCCTCATCAGCGGGGGCCGTACTGCTTCGCCTCCAAACAACCAGGAAGATCAGGTACAGCACGGCCACCACCAACGCAGACGTGGCTTCTACCCAATAGGTATCGTAAAGCCAATGGCCTTGCTTGAAGTTGCCCATCCATTTGTCAATCAGTCCGAACTGTCCCAGGGCAATCCAGACAACATAGATGGCGGTAAGCGGACCAATAGCGGCGCTCAGCCCGGACCGTCGCATGGTGAGCCCGAGGCCCAGTATGCCCCCACCAATGCCGCCCCACATAGCACCGATGAGAAACAGGCAGGCGTACGCGTAAAAGGCATTCAATAGGTCCGCTCCTGTCGAGTATCCGATCACGATGCCGTAGCTCGAGGCCCCCCCGAACGCCCAACCGATAGCTCCCAGCAAGCCCAATACGGCAGTACGCCGCCACCAGTCCGCACGCATTGCGCAAAGGCCGCACACCATGGCCACCAGTGCGCCCGGCATCATTGCTCCTGTGCAGTGGCCGTATGAGCCACGCACACCCCAGCCCATTCCCATAATGCATGCACCCGCGACACACAAGGAAATGGCTGCGGACATCTGCAATCCCGAATCGCTACGCCTCACTCTAAACCTCCACGTGCTGCACGAATGGTATCGAATTTCACCACACACGCTCCAACCTTAACGCCTCGGTAACGCTGCGTCAATAGACCACTCTTATGCCCATAGCTTCAATGACGACACCTGGCCCGGGATTATACATTGAAAACGGCGTGTATTTCCCGTGCTAGCCGGCTATGTAGACCTAGATTCCGTGGGGACTCGGAGGCCTACTGTCAGAACTTGACAACTACCGCAAATCCCGACGGAATTCCATGGAAGTACCGGGCGCGTGAAGCAATCGGACCTGCCGATAGGGTCATTGGGGCTGCACCACCACACGCGCTCCTTGTATCCTATGGGCCGTTTGCGCTAGCTTCTGGTAAGGACAGAGGGCCTACGCCAGGCGCCTTGGGCCGCCCGAGATCGGCAACAGCGCGCCTTAATTAAGCCGGCACATCGCCAGACACGTGAAAGGGGAAGAACAACGTGAACAACGGTACACCGTTCCGCGGCATGATGCCCATCATGCCGACGGCAATCAGCGAATCGTGCGAACTCGATGAAGTCAGTCAGAGGCGCGTGGTCCAGTATTGCCTTAAATGTAAGGCCGTGGCCATCGGTCATTTCGGGTTCGCCTCCGAGTTCCACAAGGTCTCGAACCTACAGCGTCAGCGCCTCATCGAGCTAATCGTCGACGAGGTCGCAGGCCGGGTCCCGGTCTTCATCGGCGTCACCGCGCCGTCCGTGCATATCACCGTGCAGTACGCCAAGGAGGCGGAGGCCCTGGGTGCGGACCTCGTGATGGCGACACTGCCGTACGTCGACGTGCCGGACGCAGACGGCGCCTTCGCGTACTACGCAGCCATCGCCGAGACGATCTCCATCCCTATCATCATTCAGGACGCAGACCACAGCTCGTCCGTGCTTACCGCCGACCTGCTTCTGCGCATGTTCGACGAGATAGACCATGTCCGCTACGTGAAAGCCGAAGGCACAGATTTCCTGGCAAAGGCCGCGGCCCTCATCGAGGGGTCCGACGGCAAGTTGCCCGTCATCGGCGGCGCCGCGGGCAAGCATATGATCCACATGCTCCGGCTTGGGGTTAGCGCGTTCATGACCGGGACAGAGGCCCTGGACCTCCACGCCGCGGTCGTACGGACCTATCTCGGGGGCAACGAGCAGAAGGCGGCCGACCTCTATTACGGGAAGGTGCTGCCCTACCTTGTGTTCTACATGGACTACTCGAATGAGCTGCTGAAAGGCATGCTTCACCGCCGTGGCGTCCTTGATTGCCCAAAGGAAATCCCGCCTGCCGGCGCGGCGCCAATGAGCGACGCGGAGCGACGCGAGTTCGAGTGGGTCCTGCATCGGATCGGGTTTAATCGGCACTGGCCGGACATACCGTAGCCGGTCTTGCCCAAGCTTGGGATGCGACACGTGAACTCCCTCGATCTCTTGGTGATGCTTCTCTACTTCGGCGCCATCACGGGGATGGGCGTCTACTTCGCGAAACGGAGCAAGAGCACCGAGGAGTACTTCCTAGGCAACCGCCGCTTCCCAGGCTGGGCCATCGGCCTGTCGTTGGTCGGCACCTCGATCAGTTCCTTATCCTTCCTCGGGATTCCAGGTGACTCGTTCAAGACCGCCTGGCTGCGGTTCCTGGTGGGCGTGTCGATGCCCGTGGTCGTGGTTGCGGGCGCCTACGTATTCCTGCCGTTCTACCGGCTGACCAAGACGACCTCAGCGTTTGAGTACCTCGAGAATCGGTTCGGGGTTTCCACGCGGCTCTACGGGGCTTTTGCGTTTCTAATCTCCCAACTGGTCCGCATTGGCATAATTCTGTACCTGCTTTCTCTCGTTCTGCACGAACTGACGGAGATGCCGCTGTGGCTCTGCATCGTGGCTAGCGGCGTCTTCGTGTCGTTTTACACGGTGGCCGGCGGCATCGAGGCCGTCGTGTGGACTGACGTCATCCAGACTGTCATCCTCGCGGTCGGCGGGGCGCTCTGCATGATGAAAGTCATCGCACTGCTGCCCGGCGGGCTGGGCGAGGTCCTCTCCGTGGGCACCGCCGCCGGGAAGTTCCAGTTCGCCGAACTGATGGCCGACGGCACCCTCCGCAAGACGTCGTGGGGATTCTCCCTGAGCGAGAAGACCGCGCTAATGGTCGTCTTCGTCGGTCTGACACATTTCATGGCGGAGTACGCCTGCAACCAGAATGTGGTGCAGCGCTACTGTGCCTCCTCCAGCGCCCGCGAAGCCCGCAAGGCCATGGTCATCTGCTGCATCGCGAGCCTCGTCATCTGGACGTTCTTCCGGTTCCTGGGCACGAGCCTCTACGTGTTCTTCACACGCTTCCCCAATCCGGATACCGATGCGATGCTTGCCGGCGCCCAAAAAGCTGAACAGGTATTGCCGTACTTCATTCTGCACTACCTGCACCCGGGCATCTCAGGCCTGGTGCTGGCAGCCGTCCTTGCCGCCGCCATGTCTTCACTCGACTCGAGTCTGAACGCGATTTCGGCGGTAAGCATCGTCGACGTGTACCGTCGGCATTTGGTCAAGGGTCGCGATGACGCCCACTACCTCCGCGCAGCCCGGATGATCGCTATCGGCGCTTCGGTATTCATGATCCTGGGGGCGTGGGTGCTCGCCTATTCAAAGAACAAGACCATCGGCGATACCGGAACGGCGTTGAGCTCCATCCTCGCCGGGGGCCTTCTTGGCCTGTACCTGCTGGGGTTCCTGACGGTCCGCGGTGACGCCCGGGCGGTTAGTGTCGCCATCGTCTGTACCGTTCTCTGGTCGCTATACATGACACTGGCCCGCTACGAACTTCTACCGGACGCCTGGCTGCCCTCTATTGACTCGTACTACGCGGGAATTATCGGCCATCTTGTCATGTTCTCTGTCGGCTATACGTTGGCCTTGCTGATCCCGCACAAGCCCCGCGATCTCACCAACCTCTCCATCTGGACCCAGGAGTCGACGCCTCTGGAATAAGGGCCCTGAAGAAGAAACCATCATTTAACAACCAATAACTAAGCACTAAGCACTAAGCACGAAATCAGCGGGGTTGCGTGCTGCCCTTGACAGTCGAAAGCGCGCTGTCTAGAATGATTCCTTTATCACCTTGGTCCACAGCGCCCGATGGCATCTACGAGAAGGAGGAGCCTTCAGTTATGCGAAACATGGTCATTTTAGGGATTGCACTGATTCTCGCTCCGGCGACTGGAGCGGCCGCGCAGGAAACCCTGTGGACATATAGGGCTCCCTCGGGCTACTTGGACGCATCACCTGCAGTTGCGGACCTGGACGGCGACGGCGAAATGGACGTCGTAGTCGCTACGACGGTCGGCGGCGTGTTGGCACTGGACGGGAACGGCCGGTTACTCTGGCAAAAGATGTGCGACGGCGCAATCTCTATCGCGCCAACCGCTCTAGACGTGACCGGCGATCCTTATCCTGAGGTTCTCGTTCTCAATAACTACGGCGTGCTCTATTGTATCGATGGGAGGTCGGGTGATGCCGTGTGGGAACGACAACTTCCACGGAGTATTACATGGGGCATGACCGCCGTCGCAGCGCACGACCTCGAGGGAGACGGCGAAGTCGACATCGTGACCGGCGACGAAGGGGGTACGGTCGTCTGTATTGCGGGCGACGGGCGGCTGCGGTGGCGTTACATCGGCGAGCAAGGAGCCACGATGTGTCCTGCCATCGACGACCTGGGGTTCGGTCCAGAGGCAGAGATCATCGTTTCTGGAACGAGCGGCCGTGTCATCTGTCTGTCGCACGAAGGCGAGGTCCGCTGGGAGTACGAGGGCCTGGGGCCGGCATCCAGTCCAGTCATCGCGGACATCGATGGCGACGAGCAAAACGAAGTGGTAGTCGCGTTGGGCCAGAGCCTCACGGCCCTGGATCGAGCCGGCGCCCTGCTATGGACGACCCCCTTGAAGCGTGAGGTAGACAGTGCCCTCACCGTTGTAGATGTGGACGGTGACGGCAAATCCGAAGTCTATGCGATCGACCTGTCTGCATACATGGTTTGTGTTGCGGGCGACGGCACGGTGAGGTGGACGGCTGATGTCGAGGAACGGGTTCGGCGGTCGCCTTCGGTAGCGGATGTGGACGGCGACGGCATGCTCGAGGTGCTTGTGGCCGGATATAGCAGCGCCATCCACGTCTTCACGTCTGATGGATATCTGAAACAGCGTGTGCCGCTGTCGGGTCCCTCAAACGCAACGGCTACGGTGGCCGGCCTCGGCGGCGACGGCACGCCGGTCGTATTATGCACCACGGCGGCCGGCCTGCTGACAGCTATCCAGTGGCCGGGCGCACAACGAGCCGCGGCTGTGCTGTGGCCGGAATATCGGTTCAACGCCTCGCGCACGGGAGCGCCCGGCAGTGAGGCGGGAGCACCGACGGTCCGCATCGTCCAGTTCGAGGAAGGGGACTGTCACGTTGGGGCGAACGTATTCCGAATCGCCGTGGACAACACGGACAATGTCGATATCTCGATTGAGCTGGACATCTCTCTGAACGACCGTCCACTGGCGCACAAGGTGTTCGCGGGACAAGATGGCCAACATGCATACGAGGCGTCCTACATCTTGGACGGCCGCGAAACGGCGAACTTGCGTTTTGTAGCGAAAGCTGTGTCTGACGAAAAGGTCCTCGCGCAGCGCAGCCGGGCCTTCTTCGTCGTGCCGTTTCGCAAGGAGTTGGCGGACCTGGAAGCGGCGTTTGAATCTATGGACTCGCGCCTGACCGAAGTCGCCGACCCGAGTGGACTTGAAGACCGCGTGTACTTCCTTCAGCGCCGTTTGCCGGACCTGACGAAGCGGATCGACCGCGCCGGCACCATTTCCGACGTAGATCGACGTGCCCTTCGCGATGAACTTGCCGGTCTCCTGGGTGAAGTTCGGCGTCTGCACAGCCTGGTGAGTCATGCTGCGGAACTCACGGCTGAAGGACATGGAATAGTTGTCAGCAGCGCCAACCCCTGGGCTCCGTTTGGCGCGTTGGATGAAATCATAGAGGAACGCCTGACGGCGCCTTCGCTCGCAGTAGAGGCGTTCGACGGTGAGAACGAAGTCGCAGCGCTGAACCTGTTCAACCTGGCCGGCGACTTGGTCTATGCCCGCGTCGAAGCCGCGCCGTTCAGGCGAGAGGGTGCCGGGGAGGAGTCAGAGGTGCCGGCGCGCGACGTTGTGCGACTGCATGAAGTCCTTCCGGTTCCCAGCCAGATGATGGACCTGGCCGCGGACGCCGTGCCTGCTTTGAATCAAGGCAATGTGTTGGTACTACCTGCGTGGGATGGTCGCCAACTCTGGCTGGACATTGACACGCAACCGCTATCCCCGGGGACCTGGGCCTCCGAATTGCGGATTCGAACGTTAGCAGTGGACCCCGTCGAGATCATCGTTCCGATCCAGGTACTGGTCTGGGATATGGCTTTACCCGATGAACAAGCCTTGAAGTTGTGCCATTGGGGTTATGTACACTCGTCCATCCTCAAAGACCAGGCCGATGCTGCCTTGCAGGACCAGATCGAACTGGGCACAAACGTATTTGTCGGTCTGTTCGCTCCGCAGGCGACATTCGACGAACACGGCGACCTCGTGGGTGAAATCGATTTCAGCCGACATGACGCGTACGTCCGACGACATGCCCCGCACGGCACAATCTTGTTCTGCGGCTACCAGAGCGCCCTCAAAGGACCGGCCAAGCCCGGCGAACCGGCGTACAAGACGGCCCACGTGGCCTGGTTGCGCGCCTGGGTCAAGCATCTTGCAGAGCTAGGCGTTCAATACGACGGCTTCGCTCTCTACCCCGTCGATGAACCCGGCCTCAGAAAGGGGCTTGTCGAGGCCTACATCCAGATGGCCGAACTGGCGCGTGAGGCCGACCCCAACATCCGGATGTACACCGACCCCGTGGGCCGCATAACGCTCGAGGAACTCGCTCGCATGGACCCGCTCGTCGACATCTGGTGTCCGAACCGCAACGGTCTCTTGCTACACTACGGCACCGAGAAACTGGATTTCATTCTATCGACCGGCAGCACAGTCTGGACCTATGAGTGCGATGCAAACGTCAAGCACGAGTCGCCCTTGGGCTACTACCGCGCACAAGCCTGGCTCGCCTGGCACTACGGCATGACGGGCATTGGGTTCTGGTCTTATTGCACTGCGCGGGACGACCCCTGGTTCGCTCCAGAGAGCGGCGCCGAATACCTGCTCATCTACCAGGGCAACGGCGTCGTGCGCAGCAAACGCTGGTTCGGCATCCGCGATGGAATTGAGGACTACAGCATGCTCGTCGCGCTGCGTGACTCCGTTGCGCATGCGTCCGCTCAGAACCAACACCCCGATGCGACAGCCCGGGCGGAAAAGCTGCTCGGTGAACAGGCATCCGCGATTGCCCGGTTCTGCGGACTGGATGAGGACGGCACCACGCCGAGTCGGCATGGACTGCCGGACACGCGTCGCTTGGCCGATTCACGATGGGAAGCATTCAAATCGATACGCCGCGATATGGCAAAGCTGCTGACCGCACTCTCTGTCGAGTAGTCGTGAGCAAGAGGAACTCTCAGCGTGTCCGCGATATGCACGCTTCGGCTATCGCCCTCTCTTGTGTTGGTATCGCTCCCGGCCGGTCTGGCACCCGATGCCTTGGAATTCAAGTTGCTGTGGTGTACACCGTGTTTTCATAAGGCCGTTTCTCCTTTGCTAATGCAAGTGCCTTTTGTTGCGTTGGTTATGCAAAAAGAAACGGCCTTTGTTGATACTTACTGTGAGGTTTCCGGGTTAGCTCAGGTGCAAATCGGTCCCATTCTCGCTGAAGATGTACACTATGATCTACACCCATGTCCTCAACATAAGGAGGCCACGGCGTTTCCAGAAGGACAGTGGATTACGGCATCTGAAATGTCAGCGTGTGTTGAAAGGGTGTGTAACTGGTCAGGTAAACGCTTGGCCCTGGGAGCTTGGCATGCGCTCCGCGAACCAGAGTGTAGGCATGTTCGCATTGCCCAGGGCCGAAACGGATGACGTCGGACCCCACACGATACTCGGCGAATCCGTCTTTCAGCAGAAATGCCTCATCCACATTAGGTGCAGGAACCGCCCCTGTAAGTTCGCCCCCTTTTCTGAAGTTAATCTCAACGGCTAAGGGGACGTTGTCGGTTCCATGGGCGTTGATGGAGATTTCGAAGCCCTGTGTGGTCTCCCGGATATGGCCTTCGTAGACCATGCGGCAGGTTTCGGTCTTCTCGCGCTTCCATTTGATTCGACCCCACGTCTTGTGATCGACAGGCAGGAATTTCGGGTCCGTAAGGGGCTGGTAGTAGCACCCGTCCACTTCCTGGCGGAAATGGAATCCGTCTTCTCGTTTCTCGAAACCCTCAGGAACAAACTGCCCCTTGCCAAAGAAGGCGCTGGCGAACCGAACGGCGTTGATCACCGCCTCGCCATGACGCATAGATATCCAGCGGCTATTGTTGGTGTGCATGATGGTGACGCTGGTCTTGCCTCGTCGAATTCGGGTGATGCCGGACAGGGGATAGTCTCTTTCGTAATTCTCGGGTATGGGCGTCACCGCAGGTAGGCTTTTCTGCAGCTCCGGATACTCCATGAACTTGGCCAACTCGATGTGTTTAGGCTCCAAAGGTTTCAGCATCGAAGCGTACAGACCGTTCCGATCTCGAATGGCCATATAACGCAGGGCAAACCAGTAGCTCGACATCGTCCCCCGTGTGTTCAGGTCCTGGCGATGCGAAATCTCCGTGACGACCTCGCCGTTTGGGTGCAACAGATAGGCCATCGCATCCAGGTTTTTTCGAACCGGCTCCAGCAGCTCGGGCTGATTCAACTTGTGCGCCATGACGACAAAGGCCTTGTCGACAACGGCGTTGTAGCCTGCGGTGCTCCGTTCGGTAAACTGCCCTTCTTCGTCGATGTCGATGCCTTCCGCCAGCCATTGATCAATCCGTTTCATATATCGCCCGTCGGGAAAAAGGTCGTGAATCTGTGCGAGTGCCGCACATACGACCCAACGATGATTGGGCGTGTGAATACCCCCCCTGGCCATTCCCTGACCGGCCCGGCGCAGAAAACCTTCCATCAGGGACAGTAGGTCCTTGTCAGAATTCATCTGGGCGAGTTTCGCGGCTGTGGCGACGTTGTGGACCACAAAACCCGTATCAGGCGGTGAATTGAAGTTCGTGGAGATCAGGTTGATGTTCCCCTCAGCGTTCTGGGAACGCTCGAGGAAGCCAATCGCCAATTTCATCCTGTCGTAGAGGTCTTTACTCCCGTAAAACATGGACTGAGGATGAAAGAACGCCGCAGCCCCATCCTGCAATATCTGTGAGGCCGATTGGCAGTGGTATAACTCCCAACGGTCAGGGCTGGCTCCGCACCATCGGCTCTGCAGGTCCGTGACCTGATTGTCCAGCACCTGTTTTAGCTTCTCATCGTGCGCTTGGACAATCAATGAAGCCACGCCACTTCCTGCCCAACCTGAAAGCGACATGGAGGCGAGCGACGTTATCCCCAGTGCCATGGCCTCACGACGGTTCATTTCCAGTGTCATTATAGTTACCCCTTGATTAAGATTTGCTGGTGATCGAACGAAAACGAGTTCTGATAATGCATGAGCCAGATGGGTTGCGGGGCAAGACCTCGGTGTCGGAATTGTGTCGGCGAGACGCGCCAGGTCCACGGGGACGCGTATGCGCAGGTACTTGAAGACAAGACGCTCGAGTTCTAGCGTGCTGGTGCTTCATTGATCTCCTCGACCCCGAACTCGCGGCCTGCGCGCTGATCGGTCTCGTACTCCCGGGAGGTCGCGAAAACCTGGACGTCTTTGGCTCCCATGCGGGCAATGAGTTCACCGTGGGTGACCATGGTGGATACATCGCCATAGAGCAGGTGGAGTTGACGACCGTTGAGGTCGTCGAGGCCCTCGACGACAACGCCCATATGGGCATGGCGGTCTTCGTTGACGAGGATGACGAGCCAGTCGTCGCCGGCTCTGCGCACGGTCGCCGCCACGTGCGGCGCGGGCTCCGGGTTTCCCTCGATGACGGTAAGCCACACACCGGACACCTCGGGCGCAACAAGGAACGGCTGCAACGCCGCGAGTTCGCTCACGACCGCGTGAATGGCCTGGCGACATTGGTCGGACTTCAGGTAGTGAGAGCCCCAGTAGAGGATGCCGCTGGCGCCGTGGGCGATGACGCCGTAGGCCATAAAGCGGGACTCGGCAAAGGTGGGATACGCGGCCTTCTTGACGCCGTAGTAGTCGCCCAACTCGTGCCAGGAGAAGGCCTGCAGCACCATGTAGACCGGCTTGCCGCGGCCGATCTGCTTGTAGCGTTCGGTGGCGCCGGCCAACTGTTCGATCTCCCGGTTGCCTGCCTTCACAGGGTAGAAGTCGCAGCCGGTGATGTCGACAAAATCGAGATACTGCCGGACGAATCGGACATCGCTTCGGAGCGCCTCGTTGATCCACACGGGCCGCTTGCGCTCGTCAATACTGCGGATCATCTCGACCGCCGCGCGCATGTTGGGGATGATGACGCCGGCCTTTTCCTCGGCGTAGGCGACGGCCTCCGGGGCCTGCCGCCACCAGGCGTTCGGCGCCTTGTGGATTTTCATCTTCCGGTATAGACCACTGTACGCCGTGAAGTTCCAGACTACCTCGTCGGGTCCCTCCCAGACGGCCACGGCCGGATGGTCGACGAGGGCCTTCACGTAATCTCGGAGCGCGTCGGTTGCGCCCTGCGCCAGGTTGAGCGGCACCACGGCCTGCATCCCCACCGCGTGCGCCCGGTCCAAATCCTCTCTTGAGTGACATCGCAGGAGGTTGAAGCCTGCCTCGCCCATCGCGGCCAGCGCCCCGTCGTCCTTGGGCACTTCATAGCTGCCCAGGGGAAACAGTACTCGGCCGCCTTTTTCCAGGAACCCGCTGCCTTGACCGTGGGCGCCTAAGGCGACTAGGAACAGGGCGCAGAACACGGCCAAGGTCGCGCCACGACCCGGCGCGGCGTCTTGTGACACGAATCGAAAAAGCACGGGGTGTCTCTCCGGTTGGGACCTTTGGAGAAGTCGTCCTCGACCATCACCGTTCCTCCCTGTGGATGTCACTGTGACACCTCACACAAAGGGTGGCAAGCCGAGATTCCCCATATGAACCTGCCCGCGACCGCCGCAGGTAGGTTTTCTGCCATTGTAGGTGCACCGCGAGGCGCTGTCAACATTCGATTGCCATTGTGGTCAGTGGGTGAGGGGGCAGACGGTGAGCCAAACCATTCGGACCCCTACGCCATCCGCAAAGCATCGGCTTAAGGAGGTTCAGGGCAGGAGGCGAAAATGAGGACGTTGCTCGGACTGGGGTGCACTGCCAAACGGCGGCCCGTGACGAGAACGCCTTCTCGAAATACACCCGTACCCACGCGCAGGAATCTCCTTCTCCCGATGCAGTTACTGTTCGATGACGACTTTGCCGGCTTCGCCCGAGAAAAAGACATCGAAGGCGCGCTCAAGTTGGTTCAGGCTGAACCGATGGGTAATAATCCGGCGCAAGCGGTCGCTGTGTTCGCTTTTTTCGCGGAGTTGCCTCTGGTATTCGTACAGTTCGTGAAAGCAGAAGTATTGGCTGCCAATGATCGTCCGTTCCGGGTCGATGAGGTCGGGAAGAACCTCGACGGTCAAGTGCTCACCTGCGCCGACACAAACGAGGATGCCACGCCTGCTCAACACGCCGAAGCAGGCCTCTCGCGCGGCACGCTTACCCGCAGTGTCGATAGCGAGGTCCACGTTGATGAACCCGTGGCGCCGCAGACCTCCCGCAAGGTCCGTTTCGTTGAGATTAACCGGCACCCCCCCCATCAATGCGGCCATTTCCAGCCGATACGGGCTGAAGTCGGAGATCACCACGGGTAGGTCCGCGCCGAGTATGCGTTTCGCCATGACGAGCACGCCCAATCCTATGGGGCCGGCGCCGGCAACGAGGAGGGATTCGATATCGGGACGACTTCTTTGTGCGAGTTTGATGGCATGGGCGCTGGTCCCCATCGTGTCTAACAGGAGTGTGGCCTCGGTCAAGGGTATGTCCGCATCGATGGGGAAGAAGACCCTCTCATTGATTAGGACATAGGAGGCGTAGCCGCCGTCTTTGGTATAGCCTATGACCCCGTCGCTGTCGAGGCACTCATTGGTGAACCCGAGTTTACACGAACGACACCGGCCGCAGAAGTCGATGGCATAAACAACGCCGGGGGTTCCCGTGGGCGTGCGTGTTTCAGGCCCCGCGGCAACCACAATACCCGCAACCTCGTGTCCGGGCGTTACCGGCACGCCATCGGAAAGCTGTTCTCGCTCGGAACCGCACAGGGCATTCGCTTTGACCTTGACAAGGAGCTGCCCAGTCCCGGGCTCAGGCACGGGTTTGCGGGTGAACTTGATCTTGCCCCGTCCCGGGAACCTGGCGGCGGACATGGTTTGCGGGATCGCGTCGTTGCCCATATCTTCACTCTCCCAGGGTCGTTCAGTTCGGCGATCGCCGCGCCCAATTGCTAATTGCTGTCTGCCGCCGGAACTCCACCTTCCGGCCTCATGATAGCACACGGCTCCATACCCGGCTGCTGAATGGGGGCCGTCGAACGGAAGGGCCGCGCCGAACGGGACCGTGCACGCTGCTGTTCGTTCGAGCGGGTTGGGACTCATCGCCAAGTGGCCTGGCTTGAACTCATAATAAATGGTGCCGGAGAGGGGACTTGAACCCCTACGCCCTTGCGGGCACATGGTCCTGAACCATGCGTGTATGCCAATTTCACCACTCCGGCATAACACCGATTTCAAGGCATATCATACTGGATGCAGTGGGCCGGATCAATCCGGTTAGAATATGTATAAACAAACACACCCTGTGTGTCTATAGGGGTAAGTGGAGTTGATAAGACTGTTGCGACGTTTAGCTTCCGTGCCCGTGCTCGAAATACGAAAAACGTGCACGTGCACGTTCTTGCAAAGTTAACACACCCAGTGTGTCTATAGGGGGAAGGGGAGTTGATAAGACTGTTACGACGTTTAGCTTCCGTGCCCGTGCCCGAAATACGAAAAACGGGTGCGTGCACGTTCTTGCAAAGTTAAACCTGTTCCCCCCTCCCCCCTGTATCCGGAGGTGGCCCGTGCTCAGTTACATTCCGCTTCCAGGGGCCCGGCGAGTTCTTTGAGGAAGAATAGCTTGCCGG
>CAYRLQ010000065.1:0-16643 GCA_964425145.1 uncultured Nitrospiraceae bacterium | reverse complement strand
TTTTCTTCATGAGGCAACGAATCCCTTTCGCATAGATTTATTATGAGTCAATTCGGGCTATTGACATCTCCGCGTGAAGGCCCTATAATTTTGCTTCAAATTTGACGGGGAGGTCGAGGATGGGAAATCGGGCAGGCCATAGCGGGAATGCGAATCGCCTTGTTTTTCATAGGAGGAGTTTGGTCAGTTTTCAACCGGGAGTTGGTCAAATGTAGACCAGTCGAAATAGAACCTGACCAGGCCCAAGAGCGACGGTTCGCACTTGGGCCGTTCCTTTTCGGGCTGGAAGAAATGGTGAAACGATAGCCACTAGGATGTGGAATCATGTCTGAAGCAACAACGAACAACACGCTTATCTCACGCTACACAGATCAGCCGCCGAGCATGCCCCTGGAACTGCGGCAGCGGATCGAATCCGATTGGGGCGGCCGCCCGGTCCAGTTGTACGCAGTCGCCGATCTTGACGCGTCCATGCGGCTGGCGTGTACCTGGGTGGCCCTCGGTCCAGAGCACGTCGCGCTGGTTCGGCAGGATGACGACAAGGCCGACGCGCCAATCGTCACTTTTGAGCGCTCGCGCATTAAGGAACTGCGAGAGGTCCCAGGGCTCAGTTGCACGCAAATGGTCCTGTTGGGTGAACCGGGCGAGCCGGCCCTGGCCTCGCTCCGGTACACACACCGGCAACGGCGCGCTATGGAGAACCTGAAGTTCGTGCTCCAGCAGCAGCTTCAGGGGCACGCAATAGAAGTGGAAGACCCCGACGAGGTGTACGCGGAATCCATGGCCCATGCCGTTAAGGAGGCCCAGGCGTCGGTGGCCACGAGCAAGCTGGCCGTGGTCTGGCGCCTGCTAACCTACGTACGGCCATACAAGTTGCGCGTTGCGTGCGGGCTGATCGGCACGTTTATGCTCACCGCAGTGAATCTGCTTCCACCATACCTAACAGGCTACCTGATCGATGATGTGGTCCGGCCCGTCGAAGAGGGTCGGCTCGATGCGCAGGCGGCGGCATCGACCGCCGCCCTCGTTGTAATGGGCATCGGCATCGCTTTTATGCTGCGCCAGTTCCTGACCTGGGTCCGCATGCGCTCCATGTCCATCCTGGGTGAGTATATCGCCCGGGACCTGCGCACGGAACTCTACGAGCACCTTCAGAAATTGAGCTTGAGCTTTTACTCGAGCAAACGGACCGGTGGCATTATCTCCCGGGTCAGCTCCGACACGGACCGCCTTTGGGACTTTATCGCTTGGGGCGTGGTGGATTTCGTGTTATCCATCGCCATGATCCTGGGGCTCGGCGCCGTGCTGATGGTGTTGGATTGGCGGCTGGGTCTGATCATGGTTTTGCCCATACCTCTGGTGTTCTGGGCCATGTTCCGCTATGGCCGCTACATGCATCGCATCTTCTTGCGCTGCTGGCGTAACTGGTCCGGCTTGACCGCCATACTGGCCGACGTCATTCCCGGGGTACGGGTTGTGAAGGCGTTCAACCAGGAAGGCCGGGAAAAGCGCCGATTCGACGGGCAGAACTACACGGTGACCGATGGATTCAACACGATTCATGCCACCTGGACCACCTTCTGGCCGGCACTATGGCTGGTCGTGCACCTGATGATGCTCGCCGTGTGGGTCTTCGCCGTCCCGAGGGTGCTGGGACTGGGGATCGGGCCACAATTGAAAGTCGGCGCCTTCGTGTCGTTCGTGCTTTACATGAACATGTACGTCCACCCAATCGAAACCATCGGCCGCATGACCTTCATCCTAAACCGCGCATCGAGTTCGGCCCACCGCGTCTTCGAGATTCTCGATACGGAACCGGGAATTGCCAACGTGTGCCAGCCCGTCCGGCTCGAGCCCGTCCGCGGCCACGTGACCTTTGAGAACGTGTCCTTCGCCTACGACGGTATCCGCCAGGTGCTCCAGAACATTTCCTTCGAGGTTCAACCCGGCGAGATGATCGGCCTGGTTGGCCCCTCCGGCGCTGGGAAGAGTACCGTCACGAACCTCATTGCGCGGTTCTTCGAAGTCAGCAACGGCCGCATCCTCATCGACGGCGTCGACCTCCGCGAGTTGGACCTCGGCCATTACCGCCGACAAATGGGTATTGTGCTCCAGGACCCGTTTCTGTTCCATGGCACCGTGCTCGAGAACATCCGCTATGGGGTGCCGGAGGCGGACCTGGACCAGGTGGTCGAGGCGGCGCGTACGGCCAATGTTCACGATTTCATCTGCAAATTGCCCCACGGTTACGACACCATCGTAGGTGAGCGAGGCCAGACCTTATCCAGTGGCGAGCGCCAGCGTATTTCCATTGCACGCGCCGTCCTGAGCAATCCGCGCATCCTTATCTTAGATGAGGCCACCAGCAGCGTGGACACCGAGACCGAGCAGAAGATACAGGGAGCCCTCGAGCACTTGGTGGAGGGGCGTACCGTCTTCGCCATCGCCCATCGGCTGTCGACGCTCCGAAAGGCCAAGCGCCTGTTGGTCATTGAAGACGGCTGCATCACCGAACAGGGCACTCACGCGGAACTGCTCGCTAATCGCAAGGGCACTTACACCAAGCTGGTCGACATGCAGCAGGAGCTGCACGGAATGTACGCGGCCTAGAGAATGGGGACTGAATCAAGTACTCTGATTCATACGTTCGGCGACATATTGTATTGTGTAAGGCCGGTTAACAACCACTCGTACTCGTGCAAGGTGTAAGCCGAGCACGAGTGCGAGCACGAATGCAGTTACGATTACGAGCACGAGTGCGTCAGTGTGTTTGACGGTGCATGTATGAAGCGGGCGCGTGCCCGAGTGAGAGGGGACCGTCCTGATTCTCCGGAGAATAAAACTATGCCAGACAAGAAGCCGACGTGCGAATATAGCGAAGCCGATCTGCCCGTGGCCCCCAAGCGCGTTCAGGTGAAGCGCGACGCGGATGGCCAATATACCGCCAGCTGGGACACCTTTTCCGCGGTAGTCCGGGTGAACCGCTGCTTTCCATGGACTAACCCGGAACGGTACATCTCGCTGCGCGACGATAAGGACCAGGAGATCACGCTCATTGGCCAGCTCGCCGATTTGGATATGGATTCGCGCGCTGCAGTCGAGCAGGCCTTGGCCGAAGCGGGACTTGTGCTGGAAATCACGCGGCTCGACCTGCTCGAGGAGGAGTTCGAGATCCGTAACTGGAAGGTACAAACCCGCCAGGGGCCCCGTACCTTCCAGACCCGCCGCGACGAGTGGCCCAGAAAGGTTGGCCGAGGTGGCCTGCTCGTCCGCGACGTCGCTGGGGATCTATTTCACATCGCCGATGCAAACGCCCTCGATCGCGCCAGCCGCAAACACCTCGAGGCGTACATTGACTAAGTTCGTGCACGTGCACGTAATCAAACTCGTGCACGTGCACGTAAATCAAACTCGTGCACGTGCACGTAAATCAAACTCGTGCACGTGCACGTAATCAAACTCGTGCACGTAATCGATGGGTGTAATCTGGCGGCTCTTGCCCGCCAGAGGCGGGCTTGTGCTGCGGGTCGTTTTACTCGATGGCTTGGCGGTGTCGGTCGATCTTCTCCTGAACGCCTTCATACGTGGGGTCGAGACGGCGAGCGCGTTCCCATTCGGCAATGGCGCGTTCCACATCACCGTCAAGCAGATAGGCGTCGCCGAGGTGGTCGCGTACCTCAGCGTCATCGTTGTCCATGGCGACAATGGCTTTGCGGACGAGTTCAATCGCGCGGTCGGCCTCGCCCTTGCGGTAATAGACCCAGCCGAGGCTATCAAGGTAGAACCCGTTGTCAGGGTCGATCTTGAGGGCGCGGGTCAGCAAGCGCTCGGCCTCGTCGAGCTTGACGTTCTCGACAGCATACAGGTAGCCGAGGAAATTTAACACTTCCGGGTCGTCGGGTTCGAGTTCTAGATAGGCCAATAGGTGTTTCTCGGTGGGCTCGAACTGGTCGAGCGCTTCATAGACTGTCGCGAGGTAGTAATGGATGTACTTATCCGGCGTGAAGTGCTCGAGCGCAGCTACTAACACCTGCTCGGCTTCCTCATACCGTTCGAGGGCAATCAGGGTGCGTCCTCGGATCATCTCGATGGTCTTTGAGCGGACCCCTTCCTCGGACACTTCCTCGAGGGCCGCCAGGAGAAACGCGCCGGTATTTTCCGCGCCGAACAGGTGGAGCAGCTCGTTGAGATGGGCGCTGCACTCGGCGTCGACATCGCCCTCGAGCCCATCGAGCGAATTGAGTATCGAGAGGTACGGCGCACCGAGGTGCTTGCGGGCAAGGGCGTTGAACAGCGCGCCGAAAATCGGCGCGTCTCCCGGTGGGATCAGGTCGTTTGCCTCCGCGTAGTGGCCCGATCGGAGCAGAATATAGGCCAATTCAATCCGATAGCGCGGTTCATCGCCGCCTCGGGCCAGGATTTTGCCGAGTTGCACTGCTGCTTGCGGGTATTGTTCAAGCCGGCCCAGCGCACCGACCAAGCGTTCGCGGACGCGCAGGTCGTCCGGGTCCTGCGCCAAGGCGCGCTCGAACTGTTCCATGGCTTTTTCGTTTTCGTTACATTCAAGATACACGATCCCCAGGATGAAGCGCGCACGGGGCAAATCGGGGTTCATTTCGAGCGCCTTTTCAAGGGCGGCCCGAGCGCCTGGGGCATCGTTAATGCGTACTAGGTTCAGGCCCAATTGGAAGTACAGGCCGGGGATATTTGGCCGCAGCTCGATCAGCCGCTGGTAGATGTCGATTGCGGCGATGAGGTCGTTGGTGGCCTCGTCGAGCGCGATGAGCGCGCCGTAGCCGAGCCCGCTATTAGGGTCTAGCTCGATAGCTTGCTCGAAAGCCTGCACGGCTTCGTCATACCGGTCGAAATGGTGGTAGATTTCCCCGAGCATGACCCACAGGTTAGGCGCCTCAGGCAGTTGGGTCACGGCCCGCTCGCACATAACCAAGGCGTTCTCGAAGTCCTGCACGCGCAGGTAGGCGTGGATCAGTTTGAGCGTGGGGGTCACGGCATCCGGCGCCAGGTCGGCCGCCATGCGCATCTCCGCAACGGCATCCTCATACCGGTTCTGGCGCTCGTACAGATACGCCGTCAGGTAATGAGCGTAAGCCTGGGCGCGCTTCGACGGATTCTTGTACGGGCCGAGGCCCATAATCTCAGCCAAATCCGTCTGCAACGTGCTGGCGCAACCTGCCAGCACCAGTCCCGCAACCATGCAAAACAGTCGCATAGACCCAAAAGCCCTTCAGTAAAACCAACAACCGGCAACTAATAACTATCAACTTACTAAAACAAGTGTCCCGTTTCCAGTGATCTGGCAATCGGTGCAAAACTCTTGCGGTGCGCCGGACACGGCCCCAGGCGTTCCACCGCATCCAGATGGTCCCGGGTAGCGTAGCCCTTGTGTTTGGCGAACCCATATTCAGGGTAGCGCCGGTCGAATTCATCCATGATCCAGTCGCGTGTGACCTTCGCGACGATGCTGGCGGCCGCGATCGACTGCGATCGGCGGTCGCCCTTTACCAAGCGCTTTTGCGGCAGACTACACCCGTGGATCGTAAAGCCGTCCACCAGCAAGAAGCCCGGTGGCGGGCTGAGGTCGGCCACCGCCTGGGCCATAGCCGCGTAGTTGGCCGATTGGATGCCATTACGATCGATGATCACTGCATCGACCACAGCGATACCAATGCTGTGCCCGTCTTCCTGAAGTCGGGCAAACAGGTCTTCGCGTTGTCTCGGGCTCAGCCGCTTCGAATCGTCAAGCCCCGAGAGAACAGGGACAGTTCCGTCTCGGGGACTCACTTGGGACGGTCCCCGTTTTCTCAGCACCACCGCCGCTGCAACGATAGGCCCCGCAACCGGCCCGCGACCTGCTTCATCCACCCCAGCCACGCGCCCGAACCCGTTTGCCCAGGCTTCTCGCTCGAATTGGAGCATCGCATCGAGCCGGTCCTGTTCGGACTTCACGCGCGCGCGACGCTGCAAACACCTGGCGTACAGGGCCCGCCCGCCCGCACGCGAATCCGACTGCAACACTGCCAACAGTGCCTCATCGTACGGCGGGCCCATCGTGACCGCGGTACGCAACTCGCTCAGTGATTGCCTGGCCATCGACGCCCTGCGTACTTCTGCCATGGACTGGCGCGACTTGCCGGTAGGCAAACGCGCCCCTTACCTGGTGGTCTGGTCGGTGGCTTCGGCGGCGGCCGCCTCGGCCTCGGCCTGGGTTCCTATCCTGGTTGGTTCGCTGCGGCCTCGAGCTTTGACCCGCGCGGCCTTGCCGACGCGTTTGCGCAGATAGTACAGCTTGCCGCGGCGCACTTTGCCTTCCCGGGTGATCTCGACCTTCTCGATGCGCGGCGAGTGCAAGGGGAACACGCGCTCGATGCCCTCGCCGTAGGATACGCGGCGCACGGTGAACCGGGCCTCAGGCCCTTCGTTACCTTTACGGGCGATCACCACGCCTTCGAAGATCTGGATACGCTCTTTTTCACCTTCGACAATCCGAAAATGAACGCGGACGGTGTCACCGACATGGAACTTTGGGATTTTATCCTCGGCTTTTTTCTGGCTCTGCTTGAATTCATCCAGCGCGTTCACGACTTCTTCTCCTTTTCGACTTCAGCCTGCTCGCGTTCGATTTCGGCAAGAAGTACACGGTCTTCCTCATCACAGGCGCCCAACAGGTTCGGGCGCCGTTGGCGCGTGAGGCGCAACGCCTCTTTGCGGCGCCAGCGGGCAATGGCCGCGTGATTGCCTTCGCGCAGCACGTCAGGCACGCTCATGCCACGCCATACCGCGGGGCGTGTGTACTGCGGCGGCCCGAGAATCCCATTGTAGAACGAGTCTGTCGTGACGGATTCCCATTCGCCGACCACACCGGGCAACATCCGGCTGATTGCCTCGACGATGATAAGCGCGGGCAGTTCCCCGCCGCTCAAAACATAGTCGCCGATCGAAATCTCGTCCGTGCACAAGCCTGTACGCACGCGTTCGTCCACGCCTTCGTAGCGCGCGCAGACCAACACCAGGTCTGGAGCCTGGGCCAACTCGTGAATAACGGCCTGGTTCAAGCGGCGCCCGCGAGGAGTGAGCAACACGACCCGTTCGAGGGAGCTCCGTCCGCGCAAGCTCTCGACCGCGGCGAACAACGGCTCGCATCGCATCACCATGCCGGGGCCGCCCCCGTACGGCGTGTCGTCCACGGTACGGTGGCGGTCCGTAGCGAAGTCGCGAATGTCCGTGATCGCAACCTCGAGAATGCCTTCGCGGATGGCCTTGCCCAGCAGGCTGGCGTTCAGCGCACCCTCGAATATCTCGGGAAACAACGTGAGGATATCGATCCTCATCTTTATCCCCAGGCGGACCTACCTGCCATGTTCGACAGGACGCTTTTCTTCCACGACGAACGGAGCAATGTCCTTGACCGTGACAGTACCCCGGTCGAAATCGATGTCCGCAATAACTTCCTCTATAACCGGCAGCACCATGGTCGCACGGCCGGGTTTCGCCACTTCGATCACGCCATGCGCGCCAGTGGCGTAAGCGTCAACGATCCGGCCGAGGGACGTTCCGTCCTGCTCCAGCACTTGAAAATCACACAACTCGGCCACGTCACGATCGCTGTCGGGCTGCCGTATGTACTCCTGCTCCGCGATGAGCACGGCCGCCCCCTTCATCCGGGCGACGTTATCTCGCGGCACTCCTGGCCCCAGCACAATGCGAATTCCGGCCTTACCTGTCTTGACTGACTCGACCTTGCACCGCAGTTCCGTGCCGTCTCGTAGTAGCAGGTGCAGCCATGTTATGGTGTCAAACGAGCGGCTGCAGCCAGGATTCGCCCGGACACGCACCTCGCGCCGCACCGGATGGACCGAGCGTATGGCGCCGATCTGAATCCACGGTTTCGGCATGGTTCCATGCACGGCCCGCTACTCGACAATGTGTAACACGGCGCGGGTGTTCTGCTTCGACGCCGCAGCGCTCAGTACCGCTCGAATGGCCTTGGCGGTCCGGCCACCCTTGCCGATGACCTTGCCCATGTCGTCGGGATGAACGCGCAACTCAAAGCATTGCCCTTCCTCGCTCTCAATCAGGCGGACTTGCACGTCTTCCGGGTGCCCGACTAGTTTCTTGGCAATTAGTTCGACTAACTCTTTCATTTCTTACTCATCTTGAGCTTTACTTGCTGCTTCTGCATCTGCTTGCGGTTCCTCGGCTAACTCTTCCGCGTCGACTTCGCCCGCTTCGGCGGCGCCTTCCTCGACCGGCGCGGCTTCTTCGGCTGCCTCGCCCGTCCCCCCAGGTGGAACCGGGGCTTCCTCGAGCGGAGGCGTCTCCACGATGTCTTCCGGTTTCACGCCCTCCGCGAACGCTTTGAAGACCCCGTTGTCCGAGAGAATGGCACGCACCGTATCGCTACACTGCGCACCTTTGTAAAGCCACTCGAGCGCCTTTTTCACGTTGATCTGAACAACCGGTTCCGGCCGTACGCACGGGTGATACACGCCGATTTGCTCGATCTCACGACCGCGGTTACGGTTCCGCGAATCCATCACCACCATCCTATAAAAAGGCGCGTGGATACGCCCGCCACGCTTCATACGAATCACTACTGCCATTTGAGCCCTTTCTTCTGCTTAAAATCCAGCGATTGGAATCCGGGCTTGCCTACCTCGCTTGGACCCCTTCATCATCTGCTTGATCATTTTTCTCATCTTCTCGAAATCTTTGAGGAGAGCGTTGACATCTTGAACAGTGGTGCCGCTGCCGGCGGCGATGCGGCGGCGGCGGCTCCCATTGATGATCTTCGGCCTGTGGCGCTCCTTCGGCGTCATTGATAGGATGATCGCTTCGGTATATTTCAGTTCGTCCTCGTCGAAGTCCATATCCGCGGGCATCATCATGTTGAACCCGGGGATTTTTTTGACCAAATCTCCCATCGGCCCCATTTTCTTGACTTGCTGCATCTGCTGGAGGAAATCCTCGAGGTCCCAGGTGGCCTTGCGGGCTTTTTCCTGGAATTTGAGGGCCTGTTCTTTGTCGACGACATCCTGGGCCCGCTCGACAAGTGAGATGACATCGCCCATGCCGAGAATCTGGTCGGCCATGCTCCGTGGGTGGAATTCGTCAAGTTGGTCAAGCTTCTCGCCGGTACCGACATACTTGATTGGGCATCCGGCGACCTGGATCAGGCTGATGGCCGCGCCGCCGCGGGCATCGCCGTCCATCTGGGTCAAAATCACCCCGGTCAGTGGCAGGGCCTCGTTGAACTGCTTGACCGAATTCACCGCGTCTTGCCCAGTCATGGCGTTAGCCACGAACAGTACCTCGTGCGGATTGACCGCCGAGTGAATCTCGCGCACCTCGGCCATCATCTGCTCATCAACGTGCAACCGGCCCGCAGTATCCAGAATGATCGCGTCGCATCCGCGCATTTGCGCCTCACCCCGCGCCATCACACAGATGTCCACGGGCTTGGCCGATTCACCCAGGGTGAACGACTCGACGCCCGCCTGCTCTGCCACGACCTCCAACTGCTTGATGGCCGCAGGCCGATACACGTCTGCCGCGACCAGCAACGGATTGTGGCCCTTTTTCTTCAACATGCGCCCGAGCTTGCCCGCGGAGGTGGTTTTACCTTGACCCTGGAGCCCGACCAGCATAATGAGCGTCGGTGGCTTCTCGGCGATGATGAGCGGTTCGTTCTTGCCACCCATGATCTCGACCAACTCGTCGTGCACGATCTTGACGATCTGCTGGGTCGGGTGGATGCTGGCGAGGACCTTCTGCCCAATTGCAGCCTCTTGAACATCCGCAATAAATCGCTTGACAACCCTGTAATTGACATCGGCTTCAAGCAGGGCCATCCGGATTTGCTGCAAGCCGTCCTTCATATTCTTCTCGGTCAGCTTGCCCTGACCGCGAATGTGCTTGAAGGCGCCCTCGAGTCTCTTACTCAGCGATTCAAACATATCTCTTTTCACTCAAAGAATCGTATTCCAGGCGGGGAAAAGATAAATTTCCACTCTCGACCGCCGGGTATCCTACCATAGAAAAAGAAAGCAGTTCAATTATCCCGTTCACAGTGTTCAAACCTCATGAAAACAGGAAAGCCGGAGCAAAAAGGCACTGTCTCTTTCCTTGCGGCTTGTAGCAAAAAGCCTTGTTGTCATCGGCCTCCCAACCTAAATACCACACCGAAGTGGGCCTGGTGCTATTGCGGCCCCGACGCGCGATGGGCACGCTGAATGCGCGTCCCAAGACGGACCAGGGCGTCCTCAGTGGTCACGTCCAGAGGGGTGCCGTTGGATGCTGCGACGTGTGCGCGTTGAATCGCCAAGCGCACGGGCTCGGTCTGGTCGGGGAGAACGGTAAGCGTCCACGGGATGCTGGCCAATTCCCCGCCGCCGTGCCCACCGGATGCATTGATCCATACGCCTCCGGCTCGGCGCTGGTGCCAGGTGACATGCCGGACCATGGCCGTTGCGTTCGGTAAAACCGACGGTATCCCCCACTGGAACCCTTCGGCGGGCTCGACATTGATCAACACAAGAATCCGGCCCATGGCAACGTCCTGCGGACAGTCGAGCGTGATGGTAACGCTGCCTTCATACACGCCGGGTTCCCTTTGGACGGTGCTTTGGACTCGGGCCACCAACCGGGCGGCTGTGCGTGCGGTGTAGCGAAACGCGTTCGGGAGAACGCCCTCGAGGACACCGGCTGAATTGCGGGCGCGGACATCGATCATGTCCCCCGGCTTGCCCTCGTAACGTGGCGTCAAGGCGCTGGCCCGGGTAGCGTCGAGATGCTCGACCTGGCGGGCAACACGCTCTCCGAACCAGAAGACTGTGCCGGGAGTGAGATTGCGGCCGATAATCAGGACCGGGGTGCCGCCTTCGGCCGGGCCTTGCCTCGGCTCGACGGCCGCCACTTGTGGGGCGTCGGCCGGGGGCAACGGCCGGGCGTCCGCGCCGTCGAAGACGCCATCGCCGTCGGAGTCAGGATTGCGAGGGTCGGTCTCGCCTTCATCCACCAAGCCGTTCCGGTTCCGGTCCTCCATCCCGTCCGGAATTCCGTCCCTGTCTGTATCGGGATTTAAATAGTCGGTTTCGCCCGCATCCCAGACGCCGTTTTTGTTCCTGTCCTCCATGTCATCGGTCAGCCCGTCGCCGTCCATATCCTCGATCTCGCGGCCGGCCCGTGCCAGCCACCTGAACAGGTCTTCGGCGAAGAGCCGGTTTTCCGTGGTTTGCATGGCCGCGCTTTCCAGTGGGGTCGGCGCCGCCAACACCGCGGCCCGGCCGTAGCCGTAGGTCCGCGCCGCAAGAATGGCCTGCTCAGAATTCCCTTCGGCGCTCACGAGGATGGCCTCGGCATCGGCGCGAAGGCCGCAGCCGCCACGGATGCGCACATCTCGCCAATGGCGGCACAACCCGTCTGTCCGTTCCGTTGAAAACATCCCCTCGATGGCCACGGCTGTGTTGATCTGGATTCCCATTGGGCTGAGCCAGCGCAAAAGTGCCCAGTTTTCCCGACTCGGGAGGTGCGCGCCTAAGAAGAGCAGCGCACCACCCCCGGCAACGTAGTCAAGGACGGCCTGGGGCGTAAGGGCGCCACGGGCCGCCGTCGCCGCGTCCAACACCACAATGTTGTATGCATCCAGCGGCTCCAGAAACGGCCCAGTGGCCTCGCGGTGGGTGAAGTGATGGGGTGGACCGGCCAGCATGTCCGCCAGCGGCCCCAGGCCGTGCCGGTCACGGAGCGATTCCCCGGCGGGGTCTCCGTCCCGAATCCAGAGGATGCGGCGCACGCCGCCCCGCTCCGGCGCCACATCGACGTAAACCACGGCCGGGCTTCCGGCCGCAGCGATCCCCGGCCGCGTGCCGCCGACGGACACCTCAAGCAGCCCATGGAGCGCTGCGCCGCGCGCATATCGCACGGGATCGACCCCCATGTATACCACGTCGGGCAGACTTGAGCCACGTGTTGGATGGATCACGAGCCAGGGCATCGCGGTCTTGTCATAATCAATGTGCCATGACGAATTTCCCCCGTAGGGCGGGTCGATGACGAGCGTGTGTAACTCGCGCCCCGCCGCTTCGCCCCGGAACGTGACGGTACCGGGCAGCACAAGCTGGGGCGACGATGTGGTCGGCTCCGGATCGGAGACATCGGGGATGCCGTCTTTGTCCGTGTCGGACCAAAAGCGGGAGGCGATGCCCCGCACGTCGTCGATCTTCTCCAGTCCTGCGCCGTTGGTGTCCGGCAGGGGCAGAGTGGCGGCGGGTATCAATGTTATATCCGTGACCAGGCCGGTTTGAAGCTGGATGGTGCTTAGCGGACGGCGCGATGCCGGATCCACATGGTGGACCCGGCCTCCTTCGCCCAGAAATAGGCCCTCGGGCGTCCACCGCAGGACGTTGATAACGGCATCATACATTTCCGCCTTCGCGTCGCGCTGTCCCTGCGGCCACAACTCGAGGCGGTTCTCAATCGCTACGGCTACACCACCGCCCCCCGGCATCGGCGCGATCCGTAGCGGCTGAGATACCCCGGTGAGCGGAACCTGCGCATACTTGATAAAGACGCCCTCATCCACACGAGCGCACACGGCGTAGGCAAACTCCGTTCCCGGGGCGTGCGTGGCAACCCAGCACGCGGTGTCTTGCATGGCCTGCAACGGCGAATCTTCGATGCGCGCGAGACCTGGCAGCTCCATTCCAGGATACACGCCCATGAATGACGCGGTGTCGAGCGCATGCAACCATGATGCGCTCTCGCCGGAAGGACGGTCTAGGGTGTAGCCCGATGTGAGTACGAAGAGATAGCGTCCGTCGCCGCTTAGTGCGAGGCCGGAAGGATCAGCGCTGAAGGGGTCACGTTCAGCGGTGATATCGAGCGCGTCCACCTCGACTGCCCCCGTCGACACGTCCCGGACATGCAACAGCGCGCCTATTCCCGACGAACCGCGGCACAATACCGCAACGCGGCTTCCTGCCGGCAATGTCTCGGCGGCGACAGGCGCCCCCGGGAGTGCCCACGTAATCCCGTCCTGTCCCAACGCCACGCCTTCTTTGGGGCCGCACCGGTATACATCGAGGCGCCCGTGCCAAAGTCCCTCCGGATCGATGCGCGTTCCCAGCACAACGAGCATGGATTCGTCTGACTCTGGATCGCGAGCAAGACAGGCGCCGACCTGCGGCCCTGCAATCCGCCCGCCAGGCGCTGCACGAAACGGCGAGGTTTGAAAGCTCGAGATATACGTCCGCGTAAAATCCGCAGGGAAACCGCCCTCGCGCTGGGTTTTCCTGGAAACGATTACCGCGCCGGTCGCGTCCGGCGTCAGGAGGATCGGCGTGAGCGGGACGACACCCGGCAGTACCTGCGACCCTGGCAGGGCCCCGCCACCAGGCCCCATTTGCACGCTGTGCAGATAAACTCGAGCCGCTTCACGCGTTGCCGAGACGGTGGTTGTGCAGACGAGTAAGCGCTCGGCAAGCACTGGCATGCATACGGCCATAACTAGTGCCGCAGATAGCGTTATCCGGACTATAGAGCCGAGACGACACCCCATGGCCTGTTTTCCCAACACAGTCTCTTTGCCCTGTGCGGTTAAGCAAACCACCCAGGGACAGCGCCGCCCTCGCCAACCAGCGCAAACCTAACGGGCAGTTCCCAACCGGCAACCAGCAACTGACTTCTGATTAAGGCTTTCTGGTTTGCCGAAGCATCCATTTGATCACCTTCGGGTCGCCATAAGCCCTATCCCAGGAATTGTGCCCCACGCCAGGATACACAGTATATTTGACCTTGCCGCCAGCTTTCTTCACGGCCTCGACCATTTCCCGCGATTTCTCCGGCTTGACCCTCGTGTCGTCCGAGCCATGAAGCGCCCAGATGGGGACCTGCGCCAGCTTGGAGGCATCGTCCGTCTTGCCACTCCCACAAATGGGCACGAGCGCCGCAAAGTAGTCCGCACGCATCGCGCCATACATCCACGTGCCGAAGCCCCCCATGGAAAGTCCAGTCAAGTAGATGCGGTTGGGATCAATGTTGTACGCCTCGCGGGTCTCGGCCAGGCTGCGATCCATCAATTCAATCACGTTGGTCCACCAGACCGAGGTAGGGCATTGCGGCATCACCACCAGGCACGGGAACCGGTCCGGCCAGCGGCGAATGGCACGCCCAATGCCCACTTCCGTCTGCAACAGTCCGTCTGTGCCGCGTTCCCCGACACCGTGGAGAAACAGGACTAAAGGCCACGCCTTGGCCGGGTCGTAATCGCGGGGCACATACACGCAATACACGTACGCCTGCCCCTTTACCTCGAGGGTCTTCGTAAGAAACCCCGTCGCCGTCGGCGTTCCACCTCGATATGACCCTTTCACCTGATTGATAGCGCATCCTCCCAACAGTGCCGTGGCACAGACCAAGACCGTCGTGCGTAGCAATCCATCCATCGAGCTTCACTCCTCTCCGCGCAGGTCTGTCGTGGCAAACCCATATCCAGCAAATCCACAATAAGCCATTACAGGGCTGAAGGCACGGCCAAAAGCCCATACACTGATTGC
The DNA here is from genome assembly GCA_964425145.1 of uncultured Nitrospiraceae bacterium. Classification (GTDB taxonomy): domain Bacteria; phylum Hydrogenedentota; class Hydrogenedentia; order Hydrogenedentales; family SLHB01; genus CAYRLQ01. Next base: position 2,070 of record CAYRLQ010000065.1, on the reverse strand, counting down.
CTTAGTATGTCACTTCTGCCCGATGATACTCAAAACAGGCGACGAGTTTCGGCGTGGCACCCTCGAAATTTCCCGATCATTTTGGCAGTAGAAACCCCGAAGAACAAGCGGATTCCTCGGCCTCCGAATAATTAAGGGCAGAGAATTGGTCCTTTTCAGGCAGTTCTGCCCCGAAAGTTCGGACAAAAAGCTGGCATTTGCTGTGTATTTCTCGTTTTGCGCGTTTAGGCGCCAGGCCATCACTAGCCGATGAAAGACCTCGTTCCTCGCTCCTATTAGTCAAGAAATGGGCAGGGTGCCTGCACAGGCGACGCTAATTTTTGTGTAACCAATTTCGTTTCAGACGGTACTGTAGATGAGGGACTGTGTTGGTGGCGGACGGCAGGAGCGAACGAGCGTTCAAGGCCACGGTTGTGCCGGGAAGCAGGTAATGGGCGAGTCTTATAAAGAGAGGGTTGAACAAACACAGGCGGTGCGAGGCGTCAACGTCTTGGCGCCTTTCCGGGCGGGAATGCGTCTTGGCATCGTCAGTGTATGGATCCTGGGGTGCTTTTTCGCGTCGCTCTGCGTCAGCCCCGTGGCTTTAGTTTCAAAGACGACGTGGCAAAGGATTCGTAAAGCCATATCGCGGACCTGGGTCAAGGGGATGAGCCGGGTGATAGGCACTCGGATCACCGTCCACGGCGCGCCGCCAAAGGCCCCATTCTTCCTGGTGGGGAACCACCTTTCCTGGGTCGACTTTTTCGTCGGCTACTCCTTGCTCGATGGGGTGGGTATCGTTGAGGAACCGGTAAGCCAGGCACCCATAGTGGGGGCTCTAGTAAAGGGATTTAACCCGATTTTTGTCCGCCGCATAAAGGAAGACACCCCCCGGGTCAATGACCTGATGGTCAAAGCGATAGAAGAAGGCCACAGCGTTATAATAGCCCCCGAAACTCCCATAACCACGATTCCGCCCGGCAGCGGGGTTCGGCAGTTTCGCGGAGGCCTTCTCGAGTCCGCCGTGCGCACGGGAACGCCGGTTCATTACCTAAGCCTCACGTATCGTACCCCCGAAGGCTATCCGCCGCCCGCCAAAGCCATGCTTTTCGGACCAAATCCATATTACCGCACCCCTGAGGGCAAGATACCCGAGTCGGAACTGAAAGCGTGGGGGCCTGAACGGTCGTTCCTATGGCATGTGCTGGGCTTGCTGGCTCTGCCCTGGCACGAGGTCATTGTGACCTTCGGCCCGGAGCCTATTGCGGCGGGGTCCGATAGAATCGCCCTTGCGAATCAGTTGCACCAGGCGGTCGAGCGGATGTTCACGCCGATCGCGTGACCATGGACGCCGTGGCCGGGATTGGGGTAACTCAGGGGCGAGCGAATGCTAATAGTGCCTGTTCCGTTAAGGCGCCCAAGGCCATGGTAACCGGTTGTCGAAACGACCTTTAGGATGTAGGAAAATGAGCACCATAAAGATTATCGAAGCACGAACAAGAAAGGACCGGAAAGCGTTTGTTGCTTTCCCGATGAAACTCTATTCCGGATGTGGGTACTACGTCCCTCCGCTCATCGCGGATGAGCTGCAGACCTTGTCACCCGAAAAGAACCCGGCTTTTGAGAGGGCCGAGGCTAAGCTCTTTCTCGCCGTGAAAGACGCCGATGTCGTGGGCCGAATTGCAGGGATCATAAGCCATGCCGCTAACGAGGAACACAAGACGAAGAACCTGCGTTTCGGCTGGTTTGACTGTGTGAATGACCACCGCGTTGCGGCGGCATTATTCGACGCAGTTGAAAACTGGGGAAGAGAACGGGGCATGGAAACGCTCACCGGCCCCCAAGGGTTTGACGGGTTTGACAAGGCGGGGATGCTTACCGAGGGCTATGAAAAACTGCCCACGATGGCTACGTATTACAACTACCCTTATTATAATGACTTCGTCGTACAACATGGATTTGCGAAAGAGGTTGACTTCGTAGAATATCGCGTGCTCAATCTTTGCAAAGACGAGTTTCCACCGCGCCTGTCGATGTTGGCTGAAAAGCTGAAGCGACGTAAGGGGTACCGCGTTCTGGAGTTTTCAAATA
>CAYRLQ010000064.1:0-16738 GCA_964425145.1 uncultured Nitrospiraceae bacterium | reverse complement strand
TTACGGGAGCGATCACCTACACGCCGAATCCGGATTTCAACGGCACGGACAGCTTCGAGTACCAGGTCAGTGACGACGGCACGCCGCTGCCCCCGCTGGCCGACACGGCCACTGTGAGTATTACTGTCAACGCGGTCAACGACACGGTTGTGCCGGAAGACGACACCGCGACTACGGATGAAGACACGGCGGTCACAGTGGACGTGCTTGGTAACGACGCCGATATAGACGGCAACCTCGTTGCCGCCTCAGTCACCGTGATAAACGGGCCAAGCAACGGCTCGACAAGCGTGAATCCCGGCACGGGGGACATCACCTACACGCCGAATCCCGACTTTAATGGCACCGATAGTTTCACGTATCAGGTCAGTGACGACGGCTCGCCGTTGCCGGCGAGTTCTGAGACCGCGACCGTGACCGTGACGGTCAACGCGGTGGACGATGCCCCTGTAATTACGGTGCCGCTTGCGCAGGTCGGGTACCAAGACGAGGAACTCGCCATCCCAGAAGTCAGCGTGGCGGATGTGGACAGCGGCGAGACACCGGGCGGCGATCTGGAGGTCGGCCTGGAAGCCGCCTACGGCACCCTAACGATTACTGTGATCGAAGGGATTACCATCACCAGCGGCGACAACGGAACGGACGCGGTAGTGTTCCGTGGGACGCTGGCCGACGTGAATGCCGCCCTGGCCACGCTGACCTACCAGGGCAATACACTCTTCTATGGCAGCGACATCGTCCAGATTGCCGCCGACGATCTCGGCAACACCGGCGCCAATGGGCCACTGACCGCGACGGCAACGCTCGAGATTACCCTCATTCCCAGGATTCTTGAAGTAAGTACGCTCGAGGATGTGAATGACGGCGATACCACGCCCGGGAACGTGACGCTGCGCGAGGCTATTGCCGAACTGACCGTCGGCGGCGTCATTGGCTTCGCCTCGGGGCTCAGCGGCATCATTGCGCTCGATCCGTCCCTGGGCGAACTCTTTGTCGATAAGGAACTCACCATCAACGGCCCCGGCGCCGGAGAATTGACGGTGAGCGCCGGCCTCGCCTCGCGCGTGTTCAACGTTGACGACGGCGACGCAACCGCCAACAAGGACGTGGCGATAAACGGTCTGAGCATCGCCGGTGGCAATGCCGGTCCCGGCAACGATGGCGGTGCAATTCTGAATGCCGAAAGGCTTGCCCTAAACGGCATTGTCCTCTTCGGCGGCCAGGCGGAGAACGGCGGCGGCATTTACAACGGCGGCACCCTCACCATGACCGACTGCACCGCCTCGGGCAGCACCGCCGAAGACGCCGGCGGCTTTGTCTTCGTCGCGTCCCAAGGCGTCCTCGAGATGACCGGCTGCACCATCACCGATAACGCGGCACGCCAAGGCGGCGCTATCATGAACGTGGGCAGCCTGACCCTGGCAAACACCACCATCTTCGGGAACGGGGCCACGGACGGGGGCGGTGGGCTGTTCCACTGCGCCGCTGAGCCGGCCGTGTTGACCCAGTGCACCATTGCCGGCAACACTGCCGACAGCGATGGAACGTCCAGCGGCAATGGCGGCGGTCTGTTCATCCTAACTGGTGCCGAGCCCGTCGAGTTGCGCAACACCATTGTGGCCGGAAACTTCGCATCCCCCGGAAACGCGGGGCCGGGAATCCTCCATCCGGACGTGTCCGGGACCGTCATCGGCGATCAGAACAATCTCGTCGGCAGCACGGCCGGCAGTACTGGATTCGGCGACAGCGACATTGTTCTTGCCGACATCGGGATAGCTGATATGGCCCAGGTGCTAAGCCCCGCCCCCGCCGACAACGGCGGACCAACGCTCACACTGGCGCTGGTTCTCTATAGCCCGGCTATCAACACGGGAGACAACAGCTTTGTAGAGGCGCCCCCGCTCGAGGGGCCTCCGTTCTTCGACCAGCGTGGAACGGGGTTCCCGCGCATCGAGGGCGCCAACGTTGACATCGGCGCCTTCGAGTTTCCCGCTGAAACTGATGCACCCTCAGTGACCGTGGCGCGCGCGGAAGACCAGGCCGACCTGACCGCGTTCTTGCCCCTCCGTTTTGACGTGGTATTCAGCGAATTCGTGACGGGATTCGACGAGACCGACGTGACAAACGCCGGCACGGCCACCGAAGTTGTGTTCAACGTAACCTCGATAGACCCTGCTCACTACGAGCTTACCGTCACTGGCGTCGCCGAGGGTGGCACCGTTATCCCCGCCATCCCGGCCGGCGCCGCATGGGACATTTGGCAGAACGAAAGCACCGCCGCAACCAACACGGACAACGGCGTGACCCTCGACGGCGTGCTCGACTCTGACAGCGACGGCATACCGGATGTCCAGGAAGGCACCGGCGACCCCGATGGCGATGGCGTGCCGAACTACCTCGACACCGACTCCGACGGCGATGGGATTTCGGATACGATCGAGGACGGCGAGGGCTGTCCTCCCTATGATGCCGACAACCCCACGCCGACCCTAGCCGTGATGACGCCCACGGCGTTTTCCATCTCGGCCGACAGCGGCAGCCTCGAGATTGGGGTGGCCAACCTGAGCCTGGGCAGGATGCTGTGGCAGGCAACGGTCCATGTAGGCGGAAGTTGGCTGAGCATTGACGCCGGCGACCGCGGTGTGGACAGCGGAACGATCACTGTGTCTTACACGGAAAACCCCTTGCTAAGCGAGCGGGAGGCCGTTCTCCGCATTACCGCGGAAGGCGCCGTCGGCAGTCCCGTTTACGTCGCCGTGACCCAAGAAGGCTGCACGCTGCCATCGCCTCCCACGAACCTCGAGGCCAGCGACGGCACCGACTACTTGGCGGTCCAATTGGTATGGGACGGCGTGGCCGATGCAATCTACTACGAAGTGTACCGTGCCGCCGAGAATGACTTTGACACTGCCGAACTGCTGGCAACGGTCGAAGGCATTTTCTATGCGGACGACACGGCCGTCGGGCTGATAGAAGGCATCAGTTGTGCCGACGGTACGGACGTTCGATGCTACTACTGGGTCGTCGCGGTAAACGACTGCGGACCGAGCGAGCCAAGCGAGCCCGACCAGGGCTACCGAGGGTTTCGTTCGCTCGCTCTCGACACCAAGGTCGCGGAAAAGGTATTCCCTTCAAAGATGGTAGCTGGTTCGCTCTGCCTTGCCCAAGTCGACAGTGTTCTGGCCATTCGCCTCCGCGCCGATGAACCCATCGACCCCTCGACCGTGTGGGGCGTCGTGACCTGCGCCGACCTCGAGACGGACGCGGTGACGTGGCTTCCCCTCGAGGACGCGGACTCATGCGACGGCTGGGCCATCTACTATCCGACTGCGCCTTGGGCGCCGGAAGATACGATCACCATGACCGCCGGCGCGCAAACCATATCTGGGGCCACGGTGGAGCCCGTCACATACATTTTCATGGTCGAAAGCGAGCAACGGCGGCTCGTGCGGCTGGAAAAACAGACCGACGAGGCGTGGCAGGCGCAATCCACTGACGCCGCGACTGGTTTCGCGGCCGTGGCCGTGGCCGACGACGCGACCTGGCCGCCGCTCGGGGCCGGTCTCGGGCCGGTATACGTCGTGGGTCCGGACCAGGTGTTTGACCCGCCTCAGCGGGTGTGGCTACCCGTTCCGCAAGACGCCTCGTCTGATCAACTGGCCCTGTACTACTACCACGCCCATGGTGAGGACAGAGGGTGGTATCCGGCCGAACGAGTGGAAGGATGGTTGGTCCCGGACAGCCTCGTCGCGTTGGACATTGATGGCGTCACCCACCTCGGATTCCTGCTGTGCCATGGCGGCATTGCCCAGTTCGCCGTCGTGGACGGTGCGGGTCTTAGAAATCAAGGCGCCGCCACCATGCCCACGTACATGCTCGACGCCCCGCCGGCGGGCGACCTGCTTGTCTTGGCATTCGTCGTTATAGCCTTGTTGGGCGTCGATAAGAAACGCGCACAAAAGCGAACGTGCCGGTAGCCGGCCTCGTGCCCTGATACAGAGCGGGGTCAGCCCGAGCGGTGAACTTGAGGTCATGCCTTCACCCCTCGTCACCTTTCGGCTCGGGCGTCCTCTTGATCCCGAAGCGGTTTCTTAACCTCTCGTATCCCTTCTGGCAGACACCCAGGATATAGAACTCGCATTTCCATTCGCCCGGCCCGCAGAACCGCTCGAGGTCGGCTGGAGTCACCTTTTCAGCGAGAAGCCGCTGCAGGTCCTCGAGGCGTGTCACCTGGCCTGTGCGCAATCCCAGGTGCTTCAGCACAGCCGCATCCTTCGTGATCTTGTTCTTCCAGCCGGTAGTGCAGCGACCCTCCTCCTCAGACCAATACTCGCATTGGTAACAAATGACGTCATACCCATAGATAGACTCTACCAGCACGTCCGGCGAGGGCTGCAACCGGGAGACCAACTCGGGGAATCCCGCACGAAAAGCCGGGAACTCAAAGAGTTCTTCAAAAGCCCCCACGCACAGGTGATGGTGTCCCATGACCCGAATGCGTTTGTCCAGGTCCTGTGGGAAGATTTGCTCCAGTTGCTCCGGGGACCACGGGGAGTCATGGGTATGGACATCCAGACTTTCTCTACGTGGAGTCTCTTCAGCTCCGGGGAGCGGCTCGCCCATCTCCTGGAAGAGCTCTTCCAGGTCGCCAAAGCGCACCAGGCGGAAGGCCTCCCCCATCCGGCCCGGGCCCAAATCGAACGCCTCGGCTACAGCGTTGGCTTGTCCTTGCAGAAACAGGGCCAAAACCGGACGCATATCACCTTCCATAGATGACTCCAGCCACGGCATGCGCCGCTCCCACGTTTGGAGTTGTAGGCGATACCGGTTTATCGTGTTATGCATCATCGTCCTGTGAGCACACGACGCTTCCACCTTCTTTTCCATATACTCGGAGACGTCCTCGGCGTGGTTGGCTTCGGGGAGGCGGCGCCCAAAGTACCAGCGCTCACACACCGCAAAAGGCTCAAGACCCTCGTCAAAGTGTTCAGGATGGTGCAGGTCAAAGGAGGAAACCCAGAACGCCTCGTCGACCGCCTGGGCCACCCGGACGTGATCTTGATTCTCCTCGTACAATCCGAAGGGATCAAAGGTGAAAACCGCATAGGGGCGGTATTTGCGAAACAGATGCACGATTTGCTCGCGCAGTGCGACCTCAGACACGTCCCCTAGGCAGTCGGTCTCATAGCCCAACTCTACGATGTCCGATATGCCAAGGACCTCGGCCGCTGCGTGTAACTCGGCGGTGTTGCGACGCTTGGTTTCTTCCTCTGTCAAACCCACCGAATCCTTGGCGTCATTCGTCACCCTGACGAGGATCACGTGCCACCCCCGGCTGGCGAACTTTGCCAGGGTAGCCCCGCAGAACGCCGCGGCGTCATCCGCGTGAGGACTGATGACCATAGCTGTTTTCATTGGTGCGCCTCCCTTTGATGATGAATTACATCGCGCAAGTATCCTCAGAATTGACTCCAAACCCACTTATAGAAGTTTTTTGCCATCGATAGCAAGGTGGCTGCTTGAGGAAGGTAATCCCGACACTCCGCTCGAAGAAGAAAGAAATCCAATGAAACAGGCGCTGGCTTTGAGCCAACTCCTGGAAAGCCCTGAGATTCACTCCAAAGCGGACCTGGCCAGGCACTTGGGCATATCGCGGGCCCGGGTGACCCAAACACTGAACTTGCTCAAGCCGGCTCCCGACATCCAGGTGCATATCCTATCGCTTCCCGATGGGGAAGCGGCCTTCTTCAACGAACGCCGACTTAGCCCGCTTAGCAAAATCACCCCCCGCGGGCCAGTTCTTCGAGGCCGGAGCGATCCAGCAGGTAGATGGTCCTGCTTCCCGTTGAGCGTATTCGGGACCTCCAACAAGGATAAACAAGATGGATAGGATGTGTTCGTATTATCCTGAACATCCTGGCAATCCTTGTCTCTTCCTTTTTTGCGCTCGCGTGAGCCGGGAAGTGACCACCCGTGAAGACGGCCGCCTCCCCGAAGACCTCTCCCGGACCGAAGACATGCAGGATTTGCTCTTTTCCCTCCGGAGAGAGCTTGTAAACGCTCACCTGGCCGGAGGTTACAACATAGAAGCCGTCCCCCTCGTCTCCCTCGAAGAAAATGACGCTGCCTTTGGCAACGGTTCTCTCCACCGCAATTGCGGCCAGTTCCTTATGCTGTTTGCTGGACAGGCCGCGAAAGAGCGGCGTTTCGGAAATGCGCTCGGCTAAACTCATGTTAATGCTCCCTGACGGGAGTAGTTAGCAGTTCCTCTTGACTTAAGTCAAGGAAGCATCTTGGCTTGGGGTGTATATTACTGGTCGGCAGATGAGAGTTGCCGGTAGATACTGATTGGTACGAGCAGAAGGCCGTGGCCATCCTGCTTTCGCTGCTGCACCTGGGCATCAAGGGCATCCGCCTGGGCCCCACTCTCCCGGCCTTCGTTTCCCCCAATGTGCTTGATGTCCTGGTGAAGAACTTCGATATCAAGCCCATCTCGACGCCGGATGAGGACCTGAAGGCCATTTTGGGATAAGGTAATTACCCGCTGCGACGGGCCGGCGAATGAGGATACAGAGAAATGAGATGCCCTGGACAGGACACGCGATATTGGGACTCGAGCGCCGTTTCCGAGGCCGAGTGTCCCGAGTGCGGCCATCCGGTCGAGTTCTTCAAAGACGAGTCCACCCGGACGTGCAGGCGGTGCGGTCACAAGTTCGCCAATCCGCAGATGGACTTTGGCTGCGCCGCTTACTGCAAGTTCGCCGAGCGGTGCATCGGAAACCTGCCGCCCGAGTTGGTCGCCCAGCGGGACGCGCTGTTGAAGGAGCGCGTCGCCCTCAAGATGAAACCCTCCTTTAGCCAGGATTTCAAAACCCGGGTAGGAAAAGGCGTGAGAGTCAAGCGAAAAATCATCGAGATCGACGAAGAGAGATGTGACGGTTGCGGGCAGTGTGTTCCGGCGTGCGCTGAAGGTGCCATTCAGATTATCGATGGGAAAGCCCGGCTGGTCTCAGACAAGTACTGCGACGGGTTGGGGGCATGCCTGGGGGAGTGCCCTCAAGGGGCATTGAGAATCATCGAGCGTGAGGCCGCCGAGTTCGACGAGACGGCTGTCGAACAGCACCTCCAAGCGACGGCGCCGTCCGAGGGGGAAGCCATGGCGTGCGGATGTCCCTCGGCACAAGTCCAGCTTCTGACATCCCAGGCATCGAGCAAGGAAACCAGCAGGTCCGTCTTGCCACATCGTGCGAATTCGGAACTGTCTCATTGGCCCGTGCAGATCCGCCTCATTCCCACGACCGCCCCCTTCTTGAAAGGCGCGGACCTGTTGGTGGCGGCCGATTGCACTCCTGTGGCGTGTCCGCGCTTTCATCAAGACTTTTTGAAAGATAAAATCGTGATGGTAGGCTGCGCGAAGTTCGACGATGCGCAGTTGTACGAGCAGCGCTTTGCCGAGATATTTGCGGCGAACGACATCAAGAGCGTGACGGCGGTGGTTATGGAGGTGCCGTGTTGCCAGAGCCTCCCCATCGTCATTCAGAATGCCATGGAGAAGGCGGACAAGCAAATTGCGCTTGAGAAAGTCGTCGTTAGCCTGCAAGGCGAGGTCCTGAGAAGAGAGGCTGCTCGGCTCAGGGAAATGGAGGGGGTGCGGTAACAGTGCAGAACGCTGTTCAGAAGCTGAAAGTGCTGTTCTTGTGCGCCGGCAATTCGTGTCGGAGCCAAATGGCTGAAGGGTGGGCCCGCAAGCTCACGGGCGACGCTGTCGAGGCCTATTCGGCGGGCGTAGAAGTGCACGGTCTGGATCCCAACGCCGTCAGGGTTATGGCGGAAGCCGGTGTGAATATATCAGGATACCGCTCCAAACATGTGGAGGAGTTCAGAGCCGTCCCCTTTGACTGGGTAGTGACTGTATGTAGCCGCGCGCATGAGCATTGTCCGGTTTTTCCAGGAGAAACGCGTGTGGTACACATTGGCTTCGATGACCCTCCTCGACTTGCGCGGCACGCCGCAACCGAGGAAGAGGTATTGGGCCACTACCGGTGCGTCCGCGACGAGATCCGTGCGCTTGTAGAAAATCTCCCTGGGAGTCTGGAGAACCACTAGGGAGGCCATGAACGATAGCCGGGCAGAGCCGGACGCCTTCGGTGCAATTGGGAGGCTGGAGAATCATTGAAATAGATTGACCCGAGGACCGACGATGGCTTGTTTGGGCGCGTCGAGCCGGGAATGGAAGGGATTCTCGCGGAAGTGGCATTCATCATAGTGCTGGTGTCTAAAGCAGGATTTGCCGGGAAGCTTTGGGTCGTCAAATACGTCGTTGTGTAAGCCGGGAAGCGTCATAGAGAGTAGCACTTGACAAAGACGGCGATCTTAATGTATATTATTCCAGTAGGAATTATTGAGTATGAGAGGAGCTCCCATGCTTATTACCCAAAAAACCAGATACGGTTTACGAGCGGTTTTCGAACTTGCGAAGCAAAACGGCCGCGGTCCGATCAGGGCCAGCGAGATTGCACGTGTCCAGGCTATGCCGCATAGGTTTCTGGAAACGATCCTCGGCCAACTCAAGCAAAGTGGAATCATAGACTCGCGAAGAGGCAGCACAGGTGGCTATTTCCTGGTTCGTTCTCCGCGGGAACTGACCGTAGATGAGGTTATCGAGGTTCTTCAGGGTCCGATCAATCCGATGGGTTGCACCCCTGGTGACGGAGTGGGTGACACTGGTTGTCCTCTGTACGGTCATTGTGTCTTCTTGCCGATGTGGGAAGAAACGCGGGATGCGATTCGGAGAGTTCACCAGAAAACGACGTTCCGGTCGCTTATCGAAGAAGAGAGACGGCAACGGAAGAAAAGGAAATGAGACAAGTTTTGACTGTTCAAGAGGCCCGTAGTCTGAAGGATACCCGTAGGCTCATGATTGAGAAGCTTGTGGGCGTTGTGCCGGGATGTGAGATTACTGAGAAAGCGGAACTCGCCTACCGGATCAACCAGTTGAAACGCGAGATGAACGCGGTGATTCTTGGGCATAACTATATGGAACCGGCGCTTTACCACTCGATCCCAGACCACGTGGGCGACTCGCTTGGCCTGTCCCGGATTTGTGCGCACACGGATGCCCAAATCATCGTTTTCTGTGGAGTCAGGTTTATGGCGGAGACGGCAAAGGTCTTGAGTCCCGATAAGACAGTGCTCTGCCCCGCTGAGAAAGCCGGGTGCTCCCTCTCGGATGGCATTACCGCCGCAGACGTGCGGAGGCTCAAGGAACTGTATCCCGGCGCTCCCGTCGTGACGTACGTAAACACCAATGCCGACGTGAAAGCGGAATCAGATTACTGTTGTACGTCAGGGAATTCGGCAGCCGCTGTAAGACATATCCTTGATCAAGGGCATGAGCACATTATCTTCTTGCCAGATGAGTTCCTTGCGCGAAATACCGCTATCGAGCTTGGAATCTCCTACGTTTCCGGAGCAAGTGCGCTTGACGGTGATAAGGATGCTGTCCGGCCTGAACACGGCAAACCAACCATCATCGGCTGGCGGGCTCGTTGCGAGGTGCACGAACTGTTCACGGTCGAGGACGTTGAGCGCGTGCGCAAGCAATTCCCGGATGTGGTTATTCTCGCCCATCCCGAATGTTCCCCCGAGGTAATCGAGCTGTGCGACATCGCCGGGAGCACCAGCGCGATGGTGGACTATGTCCGGGATGTGAACGCGCCACGATATTTGCTCCTCACTGAATGCTGCATGGGCGACAACCTCGCCGCGGAGTTTCCAGAGCGGGAAATGCTCCGGCTGTGCAGCCACCGCTGCCAGTACATGAAGATGATTACGCTGGGGGATACATTGGCATCGCTGGAAAAGGTACAGTACAAGATTGAACTCCCAGGAGACATCATCGACCGTGCACGCATTCCGATTGACCGGATGCTCTCCATCAAGTAGCTATCAACAGCCTTGGGCAGGAGCATGGCAATGACAAGAAAGCCAATCTATTTAGACCACAATGCGACGACGCCGCTTCATCCGAAAGTGAAAACGGCGATGACGGCTGCGATGGAAGTGTTTGGCAATCCCTCGAGCCTTCATGTTTTCGGCCGTGAGGCGAAGCAACTTGTGGATGAGGCGCGAGAGCAAGTCGCATTGCTTATCGGCGCCGCCACGGAAGAAATCGTGTTTGTCGGGAGCGGTTCGGAGGCGAACAACACGGTGCTGTCCCTTCTTACCTGCCCGTCAAAGAAGTGTGCGAATAGCCGCATGCCAGGCATGGAGGTTGTGACGACCAGCATAGAACATCCCTGCGTTCTCGAGACATCGAAATGCCTTCAGGATAGGGGTGTTTGTGTTTCGTTTCTCGACGTGGACCGGTACGGCAAAGTCGACATCGACCAGTTGAAGAACGTGGTCACCGAACGCACGGGGATCGTGTCCGTGATGATGGCAAACAACGAAATCGGCACCGTGCAGGATATCAAGACCATTGCCGGCATTGCTCATCGGCACGGGGCACTGTTTCACACCGATGCCGTTCAAGCCGTGGGCAAGATCCCGGTGAGTGTCCGGGAACTGGACGTTGATTTCCTGACGTTTTCGGCTCACAAGATATATGGCCCCAAGGGCGTCGGCGCATTGTATGTGAAGAAGGGCGTTCCTTTCTGTCCGCTGGTTCGTGGCGGGCACCAGGAGAAGGGGCGCCGTGCCGGCACCGAAAACACCATCGGAATCGTCGGCTTCGGTAAAGCGGCCGAGATGCGGGCGCTGGAGATGGAAGAGGAGACAGGGCGGTTGCGCAGATTGACGGCGGAGCTTAAGAAAGGTATTGAAGAGAGGATTCCTGATGTATTTTTTAACGGCCATCCAACCGATTGTGTTCCAAACACGCTGAATGTTTCGTTTGACGGAGTCGAGGGTGAAGCAATCCTGCTCTATCTTGATCTTGAAGGCATTGCCGTATCGACCGGTTCGGCGTGCGCCTCCGGTTCGCTTGATCCTTCCCACGTGCTGTTGGCGACCGGAATGCCGACAGAACGCGCCCACGGCTCGATACGCATAAGCCTGGGCCGGCAGAACACCATGCAAGACATTGAATACGTGATACGCATCCTTCCCAGGGTAGTCGAGAAAACGCGGGAAATGTCTACGGCGTATGCCGGGAGGTGATCATGAGCACACAGACTGCTTGGGCCTATACGGACAAGGTGAAAGACCATTTCATGAATCCCAGGAACGTCCTGGACGATGAAAACAGATATCCGGCAGACGGGAAAGGCGTGGTGGGAAACGTGAAGTGCGGCGACGAGATGATGGTCGCGATCCAGGTCGACAAGGAAAAGGGGACCATCACCGACTGCAAGTGGAAGACCTACGGCTGTGCGAGCGCCATCGCCAGCACGTCGGTTCTCTCGGAAATGGTAATCGGGATGACGCTCGACGAAGCTTATCATCTCTCACCGAAGGATATTATGGCCGAGCTTGGCAGCTTGCCCGAGCACAAGGTGCACTGTTCTGTCTTGGGTGACAAAGCACTGCGCACGGCCATAAACGATTACTACGCACGTAACGGAATGGCCGATAAGGTGGCGAAAGAAGGGGCCCGGACGGTGTGCCAGTGCATGAACGTGACCGATCGCGAAATCGAGGATGCCGTGCTCGAGGGTGCGCGGACGTTCTATGAGCTTCAGGAAAGGACGAAGCTTGGCACGGTATGTGGACAGTGCGAGGAGGAAGCGACCGGCCTCTTGAACGAGTACACCGAGAAACATTTTGGCGAGAATGGCTAGACTTTGGAGGCCTGTGAGATGGCTGAGGAATATGGACCCGGAACACTAGCGCTACACGGTGGTCAGGAGCTAGACCCTACAACGGGCGCGCGAGCCGTGCCGATTTATCAGACGACTTCGTATGGATTCAAAGACGCTGGGCACGCGGCACGCTTGTTCGCTCTCGAAGAGTTCGGCAATATCTACACACGGATCATGAATCCCACGACGGACGTCTTCGAGAAGCGTATGGCAGCTCTGGAAGGCGGCGTCGGCGCGCTGGCGCTTGCATCGGGTTCAGCCGCGATCACGTCGGCGGTGCTGAACATCACCAAGGCGGGCCAAAACATCGTATCGGCAAGCTCGCTGTACGGCGGCACTCATAACCTATTCGCTCATACGTTGAAAGACCTCGGAATTGAGGCCCGGTTCGTGAACGCGCGCGACCTGGAGAACTTCAAGTCCGCAATGGATGACAACACCAGGTTGCTCTTCGTCGAAACGATTGGTAATCCGGCCAATGAAGTCGTGGATTTCCACGCCGTCGCGCAGATAGCTCACGACCACGGCATTCCGTTCGTGGTCGATAATACTGTTGCATCCCCATTCCTGTTCCAACCGATCAAGCATGGCGCCGACATCGTCGTTCACTCGGCGACAAAGGTGATCGGCGGCCACGGGACGTCTATCGGGGGCGTCATTGTCGACGGCGGCACATTCAATTGGGACAACGGGAAGTTTCCGGAGCTGACCGAGCCGTGTGGGAGTTATCACGGGATGAGATTCCATGAGGCCTTCGGGAACATAGCATACATTATCAAGGCGCGTGTTACGCTGTTGCGCGATATGGGGCCATGCCTGTCGCCGTTCAATGCGTTCCTTTTCCTGCAGGGCCTTGAAACGCTGCACTTGCGTGTGCCGCGTCACAGCGAGAATGCGCTGAAGCTGGCCAGGTTTTTGGAGTCACATCCACAGGTGGACTGGGTGAATTACCCGGGACTCGAGAGCCATCGAGACTACGAGCGGGCCGTGAGGTACCTGCCCAAAGGCCAGGGTGCGATCATCGGCTTTGGTATCAAAGGGGGATACGACGCGGCTAAGAAGTTCATCGAAAGTGTGAAACTGGCCTCGCACGTCGCCAATATCCTCGACGCGAAGACTCTCGTCATCCATCCGGCCTCGACGACGCATCAGCAACTCTCCGCCGATGAGCAGCAGGCAGCGGGGGTCAGCGCTGAGTTTATCCGCATCTCCACGGGGATTGAAGACGTCGAAGACATCATAGCCGACGTTGACCAGGCCTTGGCGGCGGCCGCGGGTGGACAGTGAAGCCATGCTGACCAAGACAGAGGGTAGCAGGATGTCGGAAGAAAGCTCCGTCGGGCTTGTGCAAACGCAGTATTTTACGTTTGCCGAGCCACCCAATGAGATGGAACTGGACAGCGGCGCGAAGCTCGGGCCCATTACGGTGGCTTACGAAACGTATGGCGAACTGAACGCCGAGAAATCCAATGTGGTCTTGATCGTGCATGCGCTGTCCGGCGACGCGCACGTGGCGGGCAAGCATGCTCTCGAAGACCGCAAGCCGGGGTGGTGGGACAGTATGGTCGGTCCGGGGAAGGGCTTCGACACGAGCAAGTACTTCGTGATCTGCAGCAACATCATCGGGGGTTGCGCGGGGTCGACGGGGCCGTCTTCGCTCGATCCGAAGACCGACAGACCCTATGGCCTCACGTTCCCCATCATCACCATAGGTGACATGGTGCGCGCGCAACGGGAACTCATCGACCACCTCGGCATCCAGACGCTCTCGGCTGTGGCCGGCGGTTCGATGGGCGGCAAGCAAGTGCTTGAATGGGCCACCAGCTACCCAGACAGGGTGCGGGCCGCGATCATCATCGCCTCGACCCACATCAGTGGCGCACAGGCCATCGCCTTCGACGCGGTGGGCCGCAACGCCATCCAGGCGGACCGTGCGTTCAAAGAAGGCCATTACTACGGCGGCGACGTTCCGGCGCAAGGACTGTCCATCGCGCGCATGCTGGGCCACATCACGTATCTGTCCGATGAGTCCATGCGGGCTAAGTTCGGCCGGGCGTTGTGCAGCGGCAGCGAGTTCAGCTACGAGTTCGGCAGCGAGTTCTCTGTCGAGACCTACCTTGACTATCAGGGGGAACAGTTCGTCAACCGGTTCGACGCCAACAGTTACCTTTACATCACGAAAGCCATCGACTACTTCAACATTTCCGCCAGGTACGGGTCGCTCGAAGACGCGATGGCGCGTGTCCGGGCCAAGGTGCTCGTGCTGGCCTACTCGAGCGACTGGCTGTATCCGCCCTATCGTTCCGAGGAGATGGTCTACGCCCTTGCCCGTTGCCGGAAAGACGTCAGCTACTGCTGTATCGAGTCGGCTTATGGCCATGACGCCTTCCTGCTTGAAGTGGCCGTGATGAAAAAACTCATCGGCGGGTTCCTGGACCACGCCCTCCCGGAGGGGCGGTGTTGTGTGGCTTGCGACGAGCCATGTCCAAGCAAACCAGAGACCGGCCAGAGCTTTGCCCTCGGCAAATGCTCGCGGGGCGATTACGACCGGATCGTCGACATGATCGAACCGGGCAGCCGCGTGCTCGACATCGGCTGCGGCGACGGCGAGCTGCTGTGCCGCCTCATGGCGCAGAAGCAGGTCGAGGCGCTCGGAATCGAACTGGACCAAGACAGGGTCGTGATCTGCGTCGGGCGCGGGATTTCGGTGGTCCAGCACGACGCCGATAAGGGCCTCTACCCTTTGCCCGACCAGAGTTTTGACTACATCGTGCTGAGCATGACGCTCCAGGTGGTTCAGAATCCCGAACTGCTGATCCGCGAGATGCTTCGTGCGGGGAAGAAGTGTATTGTGAGTTTCCCCAATTTCGGCCATTGGGCCGTACGGGCCAAGATGCTGCTGCTGGGCCGCGCCCCGGTCACGCGCCACCTGCCCTACGCCTGGTACGACACGCCCAACCTGCGTGTCCTATCGCTCAAGGATTTCCGCGCCTTCTGCGAAGCGCAGAACGCCCGCATAGAAAAGGAAATCGCTCTTGGTCGCCACGGCATGGCCAGGTTCTGGCCCAGCATGTTCGCCGAGGAGGCCGTATACGTCATCAGCACCAAATGACCGCGTCGAATGAACCGGAGAAGCAACGCTTGTTCTATGGAACAGAGCGGCTTTGTCGGAAGCGCGAACCCGGCAGGGCCTAAACCAAGCAGGCTGCCATCAAGGTGAAGCTGAGTCGCGTAGATACCAAGACATGAAGGCGTGAGAAAATAAAGGTTGACAATCGGACGGGGCGGATGTATAATAGTAATACATTGCGTTAGCGACAAGGGCTGTGATGAAGTACAAGAAACAAAGCCGGATGACCAAACAGCGCCGGCTCATTCTCGAGGAGGTCAGGAAGGTGAAGACGCACCCGACGGCGCATGAGGTGTATGAAATGGTGCGCAAGCGGCTGCCGCGGATCAGCATGGGAACGGTGTATCGGAATCTGGACGTGCTATCGGCGTCCGGCGAGATCACGAAACTCAAGACCAGTGGTTCGGAGTACAGGTTTGATGCTAATACGAACAACCATTATCACGTACGGTGCGTGCACTGCGGCCGGGTTGATGACATTGAGCGCGTCAGTATCCATGTGCCTGAGGCGCAGGTGCAAGCATCGGTCGATTACGACATCATTGGTCACCGGCTTGAGTTCATAGGCATCTGTCGGGAATGCAAGGCCGGGCTGCGCTCGTCTGTGGAGAACCATCGGGAGACGTTGAATGCGTGACATTCTGCTGAACATTCCGGGGGGGTCGTGGCAGGTGCTGTGCGAGATGGCGCCTTACCTCCTTTTCGGCTTCAGCGTCGCCGGCATTCTTTCTGTGTTTATCTCGGCCGAAACGGTTGAAAGACACCTTGGCGGAGGTGGGCTTTGGCCGGTTGTCAAGGCGACCGTTTTCGGAATTCCGCTCCCGCTGTGTTCCTGCGGTGTCATCCCGGTTGCGGCTTCGTTGCGGCGGCACGGCGCCACCCGAGGCGCCACAGCTTCGTTCTTGCTGTCGACGCCCCAGACCGGCATCGACAGCATCATGGTCACGTTCGGCCTGCTTGGACCGGTGTTTGCGGTGTTTCGCCCCGTGGTTGCGTTGATTACGGGACTTGTCGGTGGTTCGATAGTGGCCGCCGTCGGTAGGCAAGATGCGGTCATTGACGACACGGACCGCTGCCAAGATGTCTGCTGCACCGGCGGCGCCGGAGAGAACAAGGTCGTGAGAGCGGCACGATACGCCTTTGTGACGCTGCCTCGGGACATCGGCAAGGCGCTCCTCCTTGGTTTGGTGATCGTCGGCCTCATTTCCGCCTTTGTGCCGGACGATTTCTTCGCCGGTGTGATCGGCACCGGCATCGGCGCGATGCTTGTGATGATGGTGCTGGGGCTGCCGATGTACGTGTGCGCCACGGCATCGGTGCCCATCGCTGCGGCGCTCATCGCCAAGGGCGTAACCCCGGGGGCGGCCTTTGTGTTCCTGATGACGGGTCCGGCGACCAACGCCGCCACTATCACGACCATCTGGAAGGTCATGGGGCGATGGACCATATTGATCTATATAGGCACGGTGGTCGTGTGTGCGTTGCTGGCGGGCGTGACGCTAGACCACATCCTTGGAGCGACTGGCCCAGCCGTTGAACAGGGCGTGGGCTGGATGCTTCCCGGCTATATCAAGATGATTTCCGGTGTTCTTCTGTTGTTAGTGCTCGTTCATGCGCTGTTCAAGCCGGCAGACAGGACGGAGGAATCAAGGTCGCCACATGACACGTCGTCACCACGGGCCACGCTCTCAATTGACGGAATGACGTGCACGCACTGCCAGGACAGCGTGAGTCGCGCCCTGCTTGAATGCAATGGAGTGGACTCCGCAGAGGTCCGTCTCAAGCGTGGCAAGGCTTTGGTCACGGG
>CAYRLQ010000063.1:0-16754 GCA_964425145.1 uncultured Nitrospiraceae bacterium | reverse complement strand
AAGCGCCTTCGTAGACCTTGGTGAGATTGTGTGTTTCGATGACTACAGCCACGGGCACAACCCTTTCGCCAATGGGCCGACTACGCGGAAGCACAATGTCGAGGCTGTCTCGCTAGATGTCCGTGAGGCGAGAACGGCTCCAACAAGAGCGCTGGCCGGGCCACGCGATGCCGTTGAAACAGATATCTAAACTGCTTTGATGATGATAGCAAATGGCTTTGGGTGAGTCAATGCAACTGGCCAGGCCTGCGAATGCGTTTCGAAGATCGTAAAGCAGGTTATCGCACCGGCCGTTTGGCTGCCGTCCGGGCCAGGAACACCAAGTTGGGGTCTGGTGCTTTCTCGTCCCAATAGGCAATCTGTATGCCGTTGCGAACGTAGATGAACCGCGGGGGAGCCTCCCCGACGAGGCTGAAGAAGGTGCGGATGCGGTCCCCGAGGGAGTATATCGGAAACAGGGGAGCGGTGATCTCGCAGAATTCTTCGAGCATGCCCGGCTCTTCCTCGAAGCACAGTCCAACGATGGGCGGAAAGTCTGGCAACGACACAAGTTTGTTCAAGGATTCGACGGATTCCATACAATGCTCGCAGGTCGTGTTCAGCATGACGACCAGATACTCGCCGGTCCCGAGGTCAAATGCGGTTTTATCGATGTCGAAGGCGAACTGGGCAAAGGGCCGGTTTTCTTCGGTGGGCTCGACTACTGGTTCGATGTGCAAGTAGCCGTAAAGTACAAGGGCGCCAGCCAGACCGACGCACACGCACGTTTGGACCAGCCCGACGCTTTTCCGCAAGCTGGCAGCGGTTTCCTGCTTTCGAAGGCCCAACCAGGCAACGGCGGTCAAGAACAAGAGGGCGGCGTTTTTGCCGATGGAAATTCCCGGCGATATCTCGATTGGGCCGAAGCAGCCGCAGTCTTCGAGGTGGTGGAAGGCCCAGCCGTAAGCAATTAAACCAGTGAACACCACCAGCAAGGCCGTCACGGCGGCGCATGTCCAGCCGCGCAGGCGTAATCCGAGGACGAACGCCGTACCGAGCGCAGTCTCGGCCGTCAGGGTACCCAAGGCAGCACGGGCAAGCCAAAGTGGATCATCGAAAAGGCCGTAAGACCGAATCTGCATGGTAAACAGGTCGATGTCGAGGGCCTTTAATACAGCGCCCGCTAGAAACACCACGCCTAGAGTAAGTTCGGCGTAGCGCGCGGCGTGAGTTGCAAGTTTCTTGGTGACGCTCATGTTGGAGCAGAGTGTAAAGAACCGGACTCAGGATACGCAAGCCTGCGGGAAGGATGAAGCTGTGTGGGTAAGATATGGCATGGAGGCTGATGGCTGACTGCTAGAAATCCCAGAGGAAGCTGGCACCGACTGAGGTGCGCCAGTGGTCGAGTCCGTGGAACTCGGAGGAGCTTTCATAATCCACGAGCAAGTCCAACTTGAGCTTGAAGCGCTGGGTAAATGGGAAAAGCAGAGAGGACTCGGAGCGTGCACGGAGTTCGCCGAGGCCCGTGAGGCTCGGATAGAGTTTTAGGTCTTTTTCGAAGGCGCCGTTCTTGAACAGGGTTCGGGCATAGCGCAAGCGGAGCCGTAGGTGAAGCTCCTGCTCGTCGCGCGTGCTGTCTCGCCGCCGAAATGGCTTGCCCAAACCGTTGGTTTGGCTTTTCTCGAGCAGTTCGGTGTCGAAATACTCGGCGGTCCCCCCCACGCCAACATCAGCCTCGAGTTGGTGGGTGGTGCCAGCGAAGAGGTCCTTGCCGACCCCAAGGCTGAGATTGCCGCGCAAGCTGAGCGCCGCGTCCGTGTCTCGTTCTATTTCGACGGCCGCAACCGGATAGAAGCCGCCTCTCGGCCCGAGGCGCCATTCGGTGTCGGCTCGAAACCAGCGGGGAAAGCGCTCCGGGTCGGCTCGCTCGATGAAGAACAGGGAGCGGAATGCGTAGTCATCAGTTTGGCGCGTAAGCGCCAGCCGTGCAAAGAGGTCAGAGTTGTCTGTGTTTCCTGAGCGCCAATGAATCCCGGTTTCCCACGTAAGGTGCAGCTCGTCTTCGTTGGTAAGCGGCGTGGCGCTGGTTACGGAGGCCAGGTTCAGGGAGTTGGTGAGGGTTCCGTCCTTGCGCCGAATGCGGGTGGTCCCGCCGCTCACCACGAAGCGGCCCGCCATGGGGGGGCCTTCGGCCAGCGACACGCGCATGTACGACCCCGTGGCAATGGACTCGACTTCCTCTGTGGGGACCATCATCTGGCCGGACAGCGTTGTGACGAACGTCAGGGTACCGTCGCTAATGTCGAGCAGCTCGCCGGAGAGGGTCTCGCCGCTGCGCAGGACGAGTGTGTCGGCCCAGGTAGAGCTGGCGGCGAGTGCAGCAATTCCCGTTAGAATGACTCTTATTAAAGGATGGTTCTTCATAACCCTCTTCTATAAATGATAGCTTCTTAACCGGCCTTTTGCAACTGGGTTGGCGTTTCTGGTGGCTTGTTACAAAAGGTCGCCGCCTTTTGAGACTGGTGAGGAGTCCGGCGCCGCCTCCGGGGACAGCGCTTCGTGACCCGCCGTGGCGCGTGAGGTATCGCGGCTGCGCTGTTTCAGATACTTGTAGACTTCGTCTACGACGCCGAACAGGACATAGCTCATTACCAGGGGGAATAGCACAATAGCTGGGGATGTCGCGTAGTGAAAGACTGCGATTACGATGGCGCAAATGCCTAGCATGCGAATCGCGTGGCGCGGGGCCAACACAAACAATTTCACCTTGTCTTTGGGGTAGTGTATGGTGCTGACCATCAGGTACGAGAGCCCCAGGGCCAGAGCGGCAAGCAGCCACACAGCGCTTTGCAATTCGAAATGGCGGGCGAACAGGACGAATGCGGCAATGGTCCCCCCCGCCGCAGGAGTTGGCAGGCCAGTGAAAATGTTGCACTGGTCGCTCTGGTAGGCGTTGAACCGTGCCAGGCGAAGGGCGCTGCAAATCACGAAGAATATGGCCGGGACCGAGTTGACTCGGGCGGCGGCAGTGGTCAGTTCGGCGCCCTCCGGCGGGAACGACGTATAGATAAGCACTGCCGGTGCCACGCCGAACGAGACCAGGTCGCATAGACTGTCAAGTTCTTTTCCAAACTCGGACACGCTCTTGGTGATGCGGGCCACTGAACCATCGAGGATGTCGAACACGATGGCTGCGAGGATTAAATAGACCGCTTTCTCGTACTGCTCGCCTATGCTGGCGAAAATGCTCACCACGCCGCAATAGAGGTTCAACGTGGTGAACACGCTGGCCAGTACATTGATAGGTCGCCGCCGCACTCGGCGTTTCGTTCTGGGCCGTTTGATTTTCTTTATGAGTCTCGGTTTCGATATGGCCATGTCAAGCTCTTGGACGTCCTGGCGCGCCTCGGTGGTCACTTTATCGTAGAAAACCTGGCCACCACGGTGCTTCCGGCACGCGCCGTGTCTTTGATTGCGATGCAGACTTCCGTGTCGGGCGGCAAATAAAGCTCAGTTCTCGAGCCCAACTTGATCATACCAAATTTTTCCCCTCTTGCAAGAATGTCTCCCTCGGCGGCCTTGCACACAATGCGCCGGGCAAGCGCGCCGGAAATCTGGCGCACTGTGATAGGCCCGTATGGGGTTTCCATCCATATGGCATTGGACTCGTTGCACTCGCTCGACTGGGGATTCATGGCGTTTATGAACCGGCCGGGTTTGTGCTCGATTTTGCGCACGGTCCCCTTAGACGGGGCACGGTTCACGTGTACGTCCAACACGGACATGAAAATGGATACACGCCTGCACGGACCATCGTAATGAGAGGTCTGCTCGAGGTCCTCGATGCCCACGATTTTACCATCCGCCGGACTGACCAGCTCGTTCGCCTCGGCGTCGCTGGCGCGGCGAGGATCGCGGAAGAAACAGAGGATGGCAAGCCCCAGTAAGATCACCGGCATGCCCAGGTACGCATAGGCCCCGTGGGGCCCCAAGAAAATAAGCAAAAGCACGCCCAAAGCCAGCACGGGCACGTAATAGACCATGCCTTCCTTCCACGCGTTGAACGGGGCGCTCACATCAAGTTCCTCTCCTTCATGCTGACATAGCGGCCATCGCCGAATATCATGTGATCGAGAAGCGAGATACCCAGAAGCAAAGCGGCATCGGCGAGCCGTTTGGTCAGGGCCAGATCGTCACGACTGGGTTCAGGGTCGCCGCTGGGATGGTTGTGACACACGATGACGGCGGCGGCGCTTTCGCGGACGGCCTGGCGGAAGACGTCACGTGGCAGCGCCGAGGTGCCGTCGATGCCCCCCCGGGATATGTCGACGATTTTTTGGAGTTCGTGTTTCGCGTTCAACAGGAGGCATTTGAACTCTTCGGTCTCGCAGTCCTTGAACCGGACCATTAAGAGCCTGGCTACGTCGTCCGCGCTTCCTATCTTGTACCGGTCGAGGTTGGTGTATGCGGCTAAGCGTTTACCGAGTTCGAGGGCCGCTTTGATCTCGATGGCTTTGACGGCACCAAGGCCGCTGACCTGCTGGAGTTCTTCCACGGAGGCGCGGGCTAGCCTACGGAGATCGCCAAAGTGGCGAATGGCCTCCTCGGCCAAGGCGACCGCGCCCAACCTCCGGGTCCCGGTGCGAAACAGCACGGCGAGCAACTCGGCGTCGCGCAGGGCCTCTGGCCCAAGGCGCGCCAGGCGTTCGCGCGGTCGATCCTCTTGGGGCATCTCGCGCACGGCGGATGAGTACATCGGTTCTTTCATCAGACCTTTCCCCTCTGTTGACAATCCTCTACGGTCTTGAATTCAGGCGCTTTTCTCATGAGAGGGGCCCTTCATTTCCCTCAGGATGACGGCTAAAGTGGCTTTTCCAGCAGCCGGTTATGACAATTAAAACTCACTGCACTAGCGCTCGGCGCTGGGCGCGTGGGCCTGCACGATTCGCTCGATGCCCGCGAGGTCGCGGCGAAAGCCAACGCGCTCGTAGCCATTGTCCAGAAGCATCTGGTGTACTTTACCATACTGCCCCATTCCAACCTCAAAGGCAAGCAGGCCGCCGGGCCGGAGATAGAGGCGTGCCTCGCATACAAGCCGCCGGACAACGTCGAGGCCATCCGGGCCCGCAAGCAATGCCTGGGTGTCTTCATGAAGCCGGATGACGGGCGGCAGTTCGGACCAGGCGGGCTCTTCAACGTAAGGCGGGTTGCAGCAGACCACATCGAACGGGCCAGGTTTCTCGGGCAGGGCCTCGAACAGGTCGCCGGACCTGAATTCGATTCGGTCGGCTACTCCGTGACGCTGGGCGTTTTCCGCAGCTAATTTGAGGGCTTTGGGGTTAATGTCCGTAGCAACCAGGTGGGTTTTCGGGGCGTTGTGCGCGATGGCGACGGCGACGCACCCGGTTCCGGTGCCCAGCTCGAGGACGCGTGCAGAAACGTTTCCGATGAACCCGAGGACGACTTCGACCAGGTGTTCGGTTTCAGGCCGCGGCACGAACAGAGGCGGGGTTACACGGAACGCCAGCGAGAAGAACTCCCATTCGCTGAGGATGTACGCAATGGGCTCGTGTTCCAGGCGGCGTTTGAGCAAGGCATCGAATCCGGGAGCGTCGCAGGGGTCCCGCAGGCGTGCCAGGAGTTGCGCACGCGAGATGCCCAAGGCGTGTGCAAGGAGAATCTCCGCGTCCAAACGTGGGGTGTCGGTTACGAGTACGAACAACTGCGCTGCCTTGGCGAGGCGTTCACCGAGTGTTAGCATGAGGTCACGCTGTAGCGTCACAGCCGAGGGTGGCTGTGCCACATCGAGTTGACCGTATCTCCATCGATGGTCATGGTAAGCAGGCACAAAGGCCCTTTACCTTACGCTACACGCCGGCTTCGGCCATGCGCTCGGCGCGGTCGGCGGCGATTAGGGCGTCGATAACCTTGTCTATCTCGCCTTGCATGAAGGCATCCAACTTGTACAATGTCAGGTTGGCCCGGTGGTCAGTGAGGCG
Source organism: uncultured Nitrospiraceae bacterium (assembly GCA_964425145.1). Classification (GTDB taxonomy): domain Bacteria; phylum Hydrogenedentota; class Hydrogenedentia; order Hydrogenedentales; family SLHB01; genus CAYRLQ01. Next base: position 10,776 of record CAYRLQ010000063.1, on the reverse strand, counting down.
ATTTTGAGGAAAGTTGTAGGTTCGGATGCGCTCACTGCGGTCGCCGGAACCGACCTGGCTACGGCGGTCGGCGGAGCGCAGAGAGGCTTTCTCAGCGGTCCTCCGAGCCAGCAACCGCGCACGGAGAATCGCCATAGCCTTGGCTTTATTCTTGTGCTGAGATTTCTCATCTTGACACGTCACGACCAGCCCGGTGGGTTTATGGGTGATGCGCACGGCGGAGTCAGTGGTATTGACGCTCTGCCCGCCAGGTCCCGAGGAACGGTACACGTCGATCTGCAGATCGTCGGCGCCGATGCCCACGTCCACTTCCTCGGCTTCGGGCAGCACCGCCACAGTGACCGCGGAGGTGTGGATGCGCCCCTGGGCTTCGGTGGCAGGGACGCGCTGCACCCGGTGGACGCCGCCTTCAAACTTGAGTTGGCTGTAAACGTTGTCTCCGGTAACCTTGAAGATAATCTCTTTGAAGCCGCCAAGTTCTGTTGGGTTCGAGCTGAGGACTTCAGTTCGCCAGCCCTTGTTCTCCGCGTAGTATGAATACATTCGGAATAGGTCGGCAACGAAGAGGCCGGCCTCCTCTCCCCCTGTCCCTGCACGGATTTCGACGATGGTGTTCTTCTCGTCGTTGGGGTCTTTGGGAAGCACGAGCATCTTCAGGCTGGCTTCAAGCTCGGCAAGCGTGTTCTTGAGTAGCGCCTTGTCTTCCTCGGCTACCTGGCGTAGTTCCGCGTCGGTTTCCTCGCGGAGGATTTGTTCGGCCTCGTGCAGCCGCACCTCCTCGTTTTCGTAACGGCGGAAACACACGACGAGTTCGGCGATCTCCGCTTGGGCCTTGGCATACTGTCGATAGGTTTGGGGGTCTAACGCGACCTCGGGCGTGCACATCTCCCGGGTCAACCGGTCGTGCTCCTCGCCAACGGCGAGGAGTTTTTCACGCATGACTTGTTCCATGCAAGATCAGCTCTTCAAACCGTACTTGCGCTGGAAGCGTTCCACGCGGCCCTCGCTGTCGACGAACTTCTGCTTCCCAGTAAAGAAGGGATGGCACGCCGAACAGATTTCGACGTTAATTACCGGTTTCGTGGACCGCGTTTCGAACGTATTGCCACAGGCACAGGTAACTCGCGCCTTCACATACTCGGGATGGATGCCTTTTTTCACAGGGTCTCTCCTGCGGGTCGTTTTTCGTAGCTAGCCGCTCGTGAAAAAGAGAATCCGATTGGCAGCAGGGTTTTGCGCCAGCCAGATTGATTCTCACGCTTCGCTTAAATCTAGCACAAGCTTATGCGTCAGCGCAAGGGAAGAGTCACCCTAACCGGCCTTAAGCGCGATGTATTTGTTGAGGGCGTTCAGGTATGCGCGAACGGCCGACTCGACGATGTCCGTAGATGCGCCACTGCCGGTGAACTTCTCGCCCTCGAAGGAGATGACCACATGGGCCTCGCCCAGGGCGTCCTTGCCGGCCGTGGCGGCGCGCATGCGGAAGTCCTCGAGTTTGCCGGTGACGCCGACAATTCGATCGATGGCCATACAGGCGGCATGAACGGGACCGTCACCGGTCGCGGTATCGGTTAACCGGTCGTCACCCTTTTTCAGCGTGACAAGGGCCATCGCGGGGTCGTTGCCCGCCGTGCGCAATTGTTCGAGTCGGTATACCTCGAAACTCTCATCGCGCAGCGACACGATCAACACGCGCAAGTCATCCTCGAAGACTTCCTTCTTGCGGTCTGCCAGCGCGATGAATTTTTCGTACAGATGGTTGATTTCCTCCTCGGTCAATTCATAGCCCAGTTCTTCGACGCGCTTGGCAAGACCGGCCCGGCCGGAGTGTTTGCCCAAAACCAGCTCGCTGCGGCTTCGCCCGACGGACTCGGGGGTCATGATCTCATAGGTTTGACGGTTGCCGATCATGCCGTGCTGGTGAACGCCGGACTCGTGGGCAAAGGCGTTGCGGCCGACGACAGGCTTGTTGTAGGGAACCGTCAGGCCGGTGAGCTCACTGAGCAGGCGGCTCGAGTTCACAATTTCCGTTGTGACAATCCCACACTCGTACGGGTGAATGTCACATCGCGTGCGCATAGCCATAACCACTTCTTCAAGCGACGTATTGCCCGCGCGTTCCCCGATGCCGTTAACGGTACATTCGATTTGACGCGCGCCGGCCGACACTGCGGCCAGCGCATTGGCCACGGCGAGCCCGAGGTCGTTGTGATTATGCGTCGAGAACGTCACCTGGTCCGCGCCGTGCGCGTTTCCGATCACGTACCGGAACATGTCGTAGATTTCTTGCGGCGTCGTATAGCCGACGGTGTCGGGCATATTGATGATATCGGCACCGGCGGCAATGGCGACCTCGGTGACTTCCACCAGGTAGTCCAGGTCGCTGCGTGTGGCGTCCTCCGGGGAGAACTCGACCCGGCCGATAAGGCGCTTGGCAAGACGCACGGCCTCATCGGTTCTCGCCAGTACTTGTTCGCGAGTCATCCGGAGCTTATGCTCGATGTGGATGTCCGAAGTAGCGATGAACGTGTGAAGCACGGGACTTTCGGCATGCTCGATGGCAGCCGCGGCCCGTTCGATGTCCTTGGGCACGGCGCGAGCCAACCCCGCGACACTGCTCTTCTTGACCACTTCGGCCACCTGTTTGACACTTTGAAACTCCTGGTCGGAGGCAATGGGGAACCCAGCCTCGATAATGTCGACGCCGAGCCGTTCCAATTGTCGTGCCATGCGGATTTTCTCGTGTTGGTACATGCTCGCGCCGGGCGACTGTTCACCGTCACGAAGGGTCGTATCAAAAATCTCAACTCGATCGGCCATTGTTCTTTCTCACACAAGGAACCCAAGATCAAAGCGGAAGAGTATCAGAAATTACCGCGGTATTTCTAGTTTTTGGCGCGCTGGCAGCCAGATTCCGCACAACCCGCTCGGTTTCATTTAACACACCGGCAGGCTGCTGGTATAATTAAATTTATGACGTCACAACATCCGAAGAGTATCCGTCGTCACATCCTTATGCTTCTGTACGAGCACTATCTGAATGATCCGCTTGAAATGCTGGGCCCAGCAGATATTCTGGAGACGGGCACGGTGCCTCGGGATGCTCTTGCGGCCAACATGCATTACTTGAGCGACTGTGGCCTTGTGGAACTGATGATCGGCTACAATCCGCCGATGTTCGCCGCGGCACGGATCACGAGCAAGGGCATCGACCTGGTCGAGAACCGGTTCGAGTTCAATCTACGGTTCCCTGCGGCGCCGGGTGAAGACGAGGAAGCGACAGCGGAGTTGCATTTGCTGATCGAACGGCTCGTGGAGGAAGCGGACTTCTCCCCTCTGGACGGTGAAGCGCGCCAATGTCTGTTGCGCGACGTGCAATACCTGCGTGACGAGCTGGCACGCCCGGCGGAGCGGTGGCGTACGACGGTCGTGGAAACGGTCCTGGGCTGGCTGGAAGCCCCTTTCGAGAACCCGCACGAGGTGTTGCCTTCCCTCGAGCGTATCAAGCTGCTCGTCGCCCAAGCGCAACGCGAAGAACACGGCTGACCAAATCAGATTTATGATTGCGGATTGTGGCGTTGCTATGGCCGCGGCAAACCTTCGACGAGCGCGTATTGTCCAACCTGAAACCAGCAACCATCTAGCGGGCCAGTGTGCCGAGGATCTCGTCAATGCGGCCGTGGACTTGCCGCAGGTCTTCGCAGATGTCCCGCCATTGCGTTTCCGAGGCGCCCAGGCGGCTAATGGCCGCTTCCGGCACAAGGGGCTCGCAGCCGTTGCCGGATTCGCCTATGCCGGCTTCGTAGGCGATGAAGTTCGCCACGGCGGTCAGGTCCGCCTGGCGCGGGTTCTGAGCGCTTTCTTCGGGGGCGTGGTGATACTGGATGGCGTCGACCACCGAGGCCGGGAGATTCCAATGTTCACCGAGCAGCCCGCCGACTTCGGCGTGGTCCATGCCAAAGGTCTCGCGTTCCGTTTCCCGAATGAACTTACCTTCTGAGTGGGCCCGATCGGCGGCAGCGCGAAATTCCTCGGGATAAAGCATGTCGAGGGTAACCTTGCCGATGTCGTGAAGCAAACCGCAGACAAATGCCTCCTCTATGCCTGTGTCAAGCATCGTGGCGCAGCGTTCTGAGGCCATGGCCGTGGCCAGTGCATGCCGCCAGAGTTGGACTCGATCGTATTGAGAGTAGCCTCCGGAAAGTGCGCGAAATGCGGTGGTCGCAACGACCAGGTTGCGCACCTCGACGAAGCCGAGGATGACGATGGCCTTGGTGACGCTGTTAATTTGGCGATAAAACCCGTAATAAGCAGAGTTGACCAGCCTCAGCAGGATTGCGGAGAGGCTCTGGTCGGCCGCGATATGGCGGCCGAGGTCCAGCGCCGAGGCATCCGGCTCGGCCACGGTGGCAAGAATCTGTGCCAGGACCGAAGGCAGCGTCGGCAGTTGTCGAATGCGGCTTATCGCCTCATGTATGTCCGGGATATCCAAGTGTCACCGAGCTCCTAAGTCCAGCTCAACAGAACAAAGGATACACATTCGGGTGCCACGGACAAACTCGTTTGTCCGTGTTCCGGCACAAGAAAGCCTGGGCCTCAAAGCACGCTCAAACAGAGTTTGAGCGTGGCACCCACCGAGTCTTAGTCTTTAGTGTAACCCTGTTTGTGTTTAGCTGTACTAAGCGGTAAACAGCTCAAGCACTGGCTCCGTGCGCGAGCGGTGCGCCGTATCGCCCAAACTACTCGTCATCATACTGCAAGAATGGAACGGACGCAAGGAAGGCGTGTGCTTGACATCGCCACGTTGTGGGGCCGAACCGGCTCAGTTACTCGCCCTTGCGCACGATTGCGCCCGAGGCATCTTCGTACTTGTGGCCCTGGGGCATGGCATCAAGGCGCGCTTGGTAGAATATCTCCTGGATGGCCGAAAGCGACCTGGGAGAAAAATGGCCGGCTTTGAGGACGCCCTCGTAGAGTGTCCAGCGGTCTGCATTTTCGCCTTGAATAAGCAGGGCGTTGCGGTCGCGTTCTCTGGACGTCGTGGATTTCTTGTAGTCTTTCGTGCGGAGGATATACACGAGACCGTCGCGTCCTTCCATAGCGTGTCCCGTGTCGAGAAAGGCATTGAGATATTCCGACCGTGCCGCCCGGGTCCGTATGCTTTGCCGGACAAGATCGGTGTTGACCACAATACCGTCGCGGTCGGGAATTTGAGGGTCGCGGTTACCGGATTGCACGGCCTGTTCGATGTCACGCGCCACCTTGCGCATGGCCTCGACGGGCAACTGTGAGTAGTCCGGCTTTATATGTACGAAGGGGTTTGTGACGGTGCCACAGCCCATCAACACTACCATGAAGGCGCCAAAGGCGCTGCATTTCATATGCGTCCTCAACTTCTCACCTCGATATCGACGCGATTCTTGCCATCGCGTTTGGCTCTATAGAGCGCATCGTCGGCAGCGCGAATAAGGGCTTCGCAGTTCGGCATGGCCTTGGGATCAAGGACGGTCACGCCAATGCTGACCGTAATAGGTTCGTTTTCCGGAAGGCCTTTGTATGGGCGGCCGCCGATTTCCCTACGAATGCGCTCGGCTTGGGCCTTGGCGCCTTTGAATCCAGTCTGAGGCATGATGACAACGAACTCCTCCCCACCGTACCGTGCGACGACATCGCTCTTGCGGACCATCTGGGAGGTGCGCAGGGCGATTTCCCGCAAAACGGTGTCACCCTCGATGTGACCGTATGTATCGTTGATTCTCTTAAAGTTGTCCACGTCGAGAATCAGGCAGGACAGGGGCAAGTCGTAGCGCCGTGACCGTTCGAACTCCTCTTCGAGGCGTTCGTGGAAGAAACGATGGTTGTACAGGCCTGTCAGGCCGTCCGTGACGGCGAGGAACTCGAGACGTTCGTTCGCGCGTTGGATACTCTCGAACAACTGCGCGCGCTCGAGGGCGCTCGCGGCGGCTTCGGCGACAATTTCGCAAAAGCTGATCTCGCGCGACGAGAAGGGTCCATTGCTACGGGCGGCCCGTAGAAGAAACGAGCCGACATTCTGGTCGAACAACACGATTGGTATCACGATAAGGGAGGTGATGCCGGAACGGCGCAATTGCCTGGCAAATGGGTCGGTCAGGGAGTCATGTAGAACGTCGTTAATCACGATCTTCTCACGCGTTTCCATGGCGCGACAAAGCTCGGGATACTTTTTCAATTCAATGACGAGGTCGCGTACAGAGGCATCCTCGTGAGACGCCAGGACGTGGCCCTTGTCGTCCTCGCCCCAGACGCGCACGACTGAACAGCGGCTCATCTCGACGATGCGGGCGATCTGGTCCACGAAGACGTAGAGGATGTTGTGGGTGCGACGCTTGGCAGATATGGCCTTGATTATGTTGAGAACCGCGAAGAGATCGTCCTTGTCCTGAGCAATATCGCGCTGGCGCGATGCCAATTGCTGTGCCATGTGCGCCATCAATCGAGTAGAACGCGCATAAACCTGTTCGGCGTGCTCTGGCCCGGCGGGCGCTAGAAACGCCGCTCCTCGAGTACTATCCGTGGAACTCAGGATGGTTTCCGCGATACGTTCCACGACCCCCCGCTGGCTAGTCCAGCCCCCGCGAAATTCGGCTCGGGTTCCGGTCTCACGAGGGCACTGTACCCCCAAGATGGCGAAGTTCAAGCTCGACGACAGCGCCACGAGGAACCGGTCGTTGGGGCCTACATTTCCCCTGATCTCGCAAGGCGTAGCATTCGGCGCATCGGCCCAGGTTCGCGGGATTGTATCTCCGAAATGAAACACCCGCTCTGCCACCATGCGTGCATCATCAACGCCCTCGACTTGTTGGGCCGTGACGGAATCAACGATTAAGATGAGGCCCTTCCTGTCTGCGCCAGCGGCGACCACCTGCGCGATTTCCATGGCAAGCATGGTGTAGATTGCGAAGTCGTCCACTGGCACAAAAACGCCCCAGGATTCTTGTGCGGCCTGCTCCTGCCTCTCGATCAGAGTAAACAGGGACTCGGTTTTGTGGCTGGCCATTTCTCGAGAGTTCCATCGTTATTTCTATGGGAAGCGATTATGGCGCTCTGGGGAATTAGATGTCAAGAACTGTCTCATAGGCTTGTTCCGGGTTGAACACCTCGACAATCTGGACAGGCGTGGACCGCACGACCAGGTCATACAGTTCCTCGACGTCTTCGCGAAACAAGCGCACGCAGCCCATCGAGACATAGGTTCCGACAGTTTCGGGCTTGCTGGTGCCGTGGATGCCGAGGTCTTTGGGCAGACCCTCCTCGACCGGCACGAAGGGCATCCACCGGGTTCCGAGCTCATTGCGGGGATCGCCGGGCGGGATGGGGCCCTCGCCGCGTTTGTGCCAGACGGGATTCTTTTCTTTATTTCCGATTTTGTAAGTTCCTAATGTGGTCTCATGTCCCTTTTTACCCAGCCCGGTGTAGTAGCGCTTGAACAGGCCATCTTTGTCCAGTAGAAACAGTCGGCACGAGGAGCGTTCAATTACAATGCGGAAGTCCTTGGGAGTGTATTTGAGCCGCTGCCCGGGCCAGATTTTGGTGGGGTCTTCGATGTCGTTAGCGCGGGTCAACATGCCTTGGGGCGTGTTAAGTTTCACGCCGATGCTGGTCAAATTGTCCCCTTCCTCGACGGTGTAAGCCTTGCTTTCCGGGATTTGTCCTGGGGAAAAGATCAATGCCACATTGGCGCGGCCCAATGCGTCGAGGGCCTCGTTCCACGGCTCGCTGTCCCACTCGGCCTCGCGCGCGGCCCGGTGGTAGAGGTCTCGCGCCGCGATGAGATCATCGTTCCGCTCGGCCTCTCGGCCCAAACCGGCAAGAGCGGGGGCGCGCAAAGCCGCCGGAGCCTCTGCACACACACGTTCGTAGACGGAGACGGCCTCATTTGACCGGCCCATGTCTTCAAGCAAGCGCGCATACGCGATGGCGGCGCGCGGCCGGCGTGAACTGTTTGGGAACTCGTTGTTGGCGCGTTTGAGCAGTTCAAGGGCCTTTTGTTTGTGCCCGATGCTTTGCACGATCTCAGCCAGGAGCATCAAGGCGTCCGGGGTAATCACATCGTTTTGAACGCGCGCCACGATGGGTTCAAGCAAGTCCTTTGCTTCGGTGAGGCTGCCTTGTGTGACTAATTCCCGCGCCTTGTCGAGGTTCGCTCGCGCTGCCTCAATCTCTTTGCCGATGTGGCCTTCCTTGTACCACTGATAGAACCGGGCGCCGCCAAGGACGCTGGCGGCGATAACGACAATAGTGATGAGGATTTTCACCAGGCTCGGCTCCTTTTGGGACCCGAATATACGGAGGTCTTTTCTGAATGGGCGTTTAATCACTGGTGTAGACCTGATTGGAGGCTGTTTATAGCAAAAGGTATCTGGGTGGGTGAGCGATCACCTCGCTGGATTCACGTGAAGCACACTGACACAGCACAATCTACGCGCCTGTGGGCGCGGTAACGACGTATCAAATCCGCGATTCGGTAATGCGAGACAGGTCCAGTAGCAATTCCGTGACAGATTGGTACCGCTCGCTCCTCTTTCGGCGCAACATCTTCAGGATAACACGATCGATTTGATGTGGGATTTCCGGATTGAACTTCGAGGGCGGCGGAAAGCGGTACTTGCCGCTCATGAGTTGTTTTTGGACCCCGCGCGTGTCTGTAGCGGAACATGGGTGTCGGCCCGTGAACAGTTCATACATGGTAATGCCGAAGGAAAAGATGTCCGAGCGGGCGTCGAGTTTCTTTTTGGCCAACTGTTCAGGGGACATGTACCGCCGTGTACCGCCACTTGCATAGAGTCGGCGGGTACGCCAAGTAGCGTTGGATTGTGACAGGCCAAAGTCCACAATTTTCACTTGGGTCATATCCCGGGTGAATAGGAAGTTCTCGGGCTTGATGTCTCGGTGGATGATATTGTTCTGATGTAGAAAATCGAGACCCTCGCCCAGCTTGATACACAAATTGATCATCTGAGGAATTGACAGGTCGCGCTGATTGATATGTTTGCGCAAGTTATGGCCGTCGACGTACTCCATGACAAGACAGCGGCGCAGATTGCCATCAATGTCCTCTTGAAGGACCACCGCTTTGTGCATGCGAACGATGGTTTCGTGGCGCAACGAGGCGGCGATAAGTATCTCGCGGCCCAGGTAGTCACGCCTGCGTCGCTCCTTGTCAAGGTCGTAGCGGCGATCGAGCACCTTGATAGCCACAGTCAGGTCCCGTTCGCGGTCGATGGCTTTGTAGACCGTGCCCATGCCACCGCTACCAATGGGAGCGAGAATTTCGTACTTGCCCACACGGGTAAGAGGCAATTGGGCTTTGTTCGGGTCCTCTGGAACCGCGGGGGCAGGCGCATTCTCTTTTTGGGCTTTTTGTTTCTTGCCAAACACTTCCTTGGGCCACCCTGTTGCGGCTCAATCGTATCACAACCTTCCCGCTACTGACCGACCAAATCCCCACAATTGTGAGTAATTGCGGCCTTCTAGACTATGATATGAGATTTTCTTAGAAGAATCAATTCGCTCTGCTGCTAAAGCGGAGCACTATCCCCAGCTCTTCCAATTGTTGCTGCCCGCAGGCACGGAGACTTCGGCAAGGATTTCGTTTAACACACTTTGCGCAGTAACCCGCCTTAGCCGGCTTTCTGGACTGACAATGAGCCTGTGCTGTAAAACGGGATGGGCCAACGTCTTAATGTCATCGGGGATGACGTAGGAGCGTCCCTGCACGGCGGCATAGGCCTGGGCCATGCGGAACAACGCCATCGAAGCCCGTGGACTCGCTCCGAGGGTCAGGTGGGCGGAATCGCGCGTGCGATTGATCAGCCTCAACAGGTAGTTTCGGACCTTTTCATGAACGAAGATTTCGCGGACCGTCGCCTGCATTCGCAGCACGGTGGCCGCGTCGGTGATTGATTCGAGGCCATCGATCGGGTGGCTCAGGCGCGTACGCTCGAGGATGTCGGCCTCGGCTATTAGGTTGGGATATCCGACCGAGAACTGGGCCATGAATCGGTCCAACTGAGCCTCGGGTAGTGGAAATGTTCCTTCGTGTTCGACGGGATTCTGGGTTGCGAACACGATGAATGGCTGTTGGAGTTTATACGTTTTGCCGTCAACCGAAACCTGCCCTTCGGCCATGGCCTCGAGCAAGGCCGATTGCGTGCGAGGCGTGGCCCGGTTAATCTCGTCTGCGAGGATAGTTTGGGCGAAGATGGGCCCCCGGCGAAACTCGAACTCCTGCGTTTTCTGGTTATACACGGAAACGCCGCTGACATCCGAAGGCAAAAGGTCAGGTGTGCACTGGATCCGGGAGAAAGTGCAGCCGCTGGTAATGGCCAGTGCCTTCACAAGTACGGTCTTAGCCACGCCGGGGACGTCCTCGAGCAGGATATGGCCCCCGGCCAAAAGCCCCGCAAGCGTCCCCTTGATGACCGGGGTCTTGCCGAGGACGACTTCCTCAATGTTGGCTATGATGTCTTTTAGCACTCGGCGAAACTCGCCCACCTCAAAGTCCTTTCGTGGCTCAAGCTCTACTGGAATAATACAAGGGGCCCTTCAAAAATGCAACTTTACGGCAGCACGTATAATGCGGAATCCAGATCGCCAACCCACTCCCGTGCGGATACCACGCCTTTCACAAAAGAGGCATTTGCGAAATAGCCTATTTTGGAGTGCGGCGGCATGACGCCGCACTCCAAAGCGCAAGTAAGCTTGCGCGGAGTTGTTGTATGTGTATGTCAGTGC
>CAYRLQ010000062.1:0-17062 GCA_964425145.1 uncultured Nitrospiraceae bacterium | reverse complement strand
CCGGTGCTGGTTCTGGATGGCTAACCGCATGGTAGCCGCCCAACAAGCCCTGCTCAAGAAACTCGACATTTCCCCACCCAAGCCAGTGCTGCATGCGGGTCCCTTGGTCCGTCTCGCCCCTGAAAGCATGTAGGTACACGCCTGTTTCCCGGACAAGGCAGGATAAACCCCTGGCGTATAATGCCTTATACGGAATTATTTACTGCGCAACTGTCGAACAAGGGGTTAGCCAATAAAGGGTTGCCGTCTCGGCTCTACCTGCGGATTCCACGAGACAAAGCGATCACTTCGAGGGGGAGCAAAGCGACGCGGGATAACCAGTCGGGGAGTTTCAGGGACAGTCCCTGCTTTGCTCATAGTTCGTCCCAAACCAGCGGTAGAATGGGGGCTGCGCCTCTTATTTGCGAGGGAGACGGGTGGTTAACTCCTTGTCCTTCCACAATAAGCGGAATTCTACATATTGTTTTGTGATCTCCTTGATTGTAAGCCCTTTGATGCGGTCCCCGACGGCGTAAAAGGTCCCTTTAGGATCGCTGGAGGTCTTGATCTTCACCTGGCCACCCACTTGTGCGCGTGTGGGCTGTACGTCTTTGAGCTTCTCGTTAAGGTTCGGCGGCTGCTCCTTTGGGGGCGGCGGCGGCGGCGGCGGTGGCACGATTTCTTTCCATAGGGCTCTCTTACCGGTGATGTCCTTGTGCCACTTCGCGAAGTCCCAATCGGGTTTGGGAAACTCGACAACCGTGGACTCGATTCTCTCGAGCTCCTCGTCAACCCATTTGTGTTTCGCCTCGAGCGGATCCCGGACCGCATTGAAAGCAACAAGCCCGCAAATCGCCAGCAATACGATCAGGCCGCATGTAAATAGAATCCGTTCCACCGCTTACCCCATGGACTTTTTCACCATGACATTGTCGATGTAAACCTCGGAACCTTCCTCGATTAAGGTGATGAGAGGGAGACGTAACCGGGTTCGAGGCTCACGCATCGCAGGGACGGCAAACCGCAGTTGGTACTGTCGCAATTGCCCATCGCTGATGACTTCCGCCGCACCTTTGTACAGCGCCCCGTTCGCTTCGTTCATGACGTCGATGCGCGCCGGGCCAAAGGCGATGATGTCCAGGGAAAGCTCGTGGGTCATGCCCGTGTCCAGTTCCTCGCGCAGGAAAAGGGTCGCGCCCGGTACCGACGCATGCACCTTCAGGCTGTCCGTGCCCCGGGTGACGTATTGGGGCACTTGCGACAGTTCACAACCTTCCCACTGCCAGTCATCGAGCAGCGTTCCGAGCTCGGGCCATGTCTTTGGGATGTAGCTGCCGATATCCTCACGTGACGTCTCCGAGGGATCGTCGACGACGGTTCGCGTGACGTCAATGACGGCAGAGACCAATTCCTGAGTTGGCGAGCGCGTCAACCGGAGTCCATCGATCCGCAACGACTGATCGCTGCCTTGAAGCCTCTCGAGAAAGGTGAATATGTTGTCGACCGTTGTCCCAGGTAACTTAATGTTGAGTTGATACTCACGGTAGCCCTCTTCACCGGTTTTAAGAGTACCTTGGCGCAAAACGGGGATTGATACGAGGATATCACTCTTGCTTGGAGAGAATGGAGTGCCGATAGGTGGCGGGTTCTTCATCGCCAAGCGATAGATTTCCTGGCGCAACCGGTCGTGGATTTCCGCCTCGGTCCATGCACTCGAGTGCTGCGCGGCAACTCGCGCGTAGGCCTCATCCACACTCTGGCTGCGGGCAAGCAGTCTCGTGTACGCGATTAGGGTATCCTGGCGTTGCGCGATGGCCTGGTCCAGTTCCTGGATACGGGCCAGGGCCCTGTGAGTCAGTATCACTATTAGGCCGCCCGCCATCAAAAGCACGACGGCCAGGGCCAACTTGCGTTCCCGAGGACTTAGTTTTTGTAACTGGCTGACCATGAGAGGCTATTCCTCGAGTTCCAGGGTGGTTTCTTCAGAAAATGGGATGCCTATGGCGTAGTTGTAGATACGCTTGTTGCGCTCCTGAACCGTGTCCCAGTATATCTGTTTGGCATTGGCAAACTGCGAATAGGTCGATTTGCCCAACTCGCGCAACGCCTGGCCCAGCCGGTTTACCTCGTTCAAAGTCTCCGCCCGGCCCCAAATATTCAATTCCTCGCCGTGCTCAAACGTTATCTGTGAAAAATTGAGCCCGGACACCGGCGCCTGCTCACACAGGGCTGCCAAGAGTTCCAATACGGTTCCTTCCTGTTCGACCTGCCTGCGCAAGATCTGCAATCGCTGTTCCTTAGCGACAACGCCCTTTGCCTCGGCCTCGATCTTGCCGATGCGCGCTTCGAAGTCCTTGATAATCGCCATGCGCTGATGGACCGCTTGGAAGTTGAGCCCGGCCAAGGCCACGAGAATTAACGCCACGAGAATAGCCGCCTTGAGCGCCGTCTTTTGGACTGCGGCGCGGGCCCTGCGTTTCGTGATGGACTCGGGCACCAGGTTGATGGCGATCGCAGCACGGCCCTGCGCGGTCAGGGCCGCGCCCAAGGCCACGAGCGGCAGCGTCGGCAGGTGCTCGATGCCGTGAACCACCAGGTCGCGCCCGAACCACGCCGGCGAACATTCGTACCCGGCATCGTGCGTCAGGCAATCGGCCGGCCTTTGGACGTCCACCCAATCCGAACACAGGTATACAGCGTCGAGCCCCAAGCCATCCTCAGACTCGCGCCGATAAGCCGACAGTGAAGCGCGTACCTCAACCCCGAGCTCTTTAATAGCTTCCTCGGCTGAGCCGCCCTCGAGACTCCAGTCTTGGGCTGAGGCGACACCTCGGCTATACTCGAGGCGCTGGCCGTTGATCACCAGTGCTTCCAGGCCGCCGGAGGCCAAGTTGACCAAGGCATACCGTTCGTTGCAACCGGGACGTGCCGCGACGGTCGCTGAGGCCAGACATGCCGAACTGAGATAAATGCGCTCCGGTTCGACGCCCGCGCGGCTCAGAAGTTGCAGATGGCTTTCGACGACATCGCGATGGGCCAACGCGGCCAGCACGCGCGCCTCGCCATCGGCAGACTTCTGGAGTATGCACTGGTCGATCACGAGTTCTTCGGCGGCGTATGGGACGAATTCGGCCGCGCTTAAGCGTATCATTCCCGCGATTTCCTCGGGCTTCTGCGAGGGCAGAGTCAATATGCGGGTAGTGATGTCGTGGCGCGGCAAGACCGAGTAGAGGGCATCTTGCGTAATCTGGTGCTTGGCAACGAACTCCCCGAGAGCGGTTTCAAGCGAGCCGTCCCCGGCGGACCAGGTGCCCCGTTCGAGGGCAAAGTCGAGCACACGGACCCCTGTGGTACTGCGCGCCGCCCGCAACCACGAGATCAGATGTCCGTCAAACTGCAATACGCTGATATGATTCGTCTTACGAGCCAATGGGTTCCTCCCGCCACTGCAATACATGGGCGCCTCGAACCGTTGCTTTACAACATGCCCGGACCTTGCCTTGGCGAAGCGTTGCGACGCCGGTAATGGTAAAGAACTGCGAATAGGTCGTGCAATAACGCTTCAATGTCTCGATCGGTTTCCCAATCAGGTTGGCCCTTTCGGCAACCTCGTCCAGACTACCAAAGGCCAAATCGTCTTCAGTGCCTAGTTCGCCGTCAGCTCCGACCCGGTAGTTGAGGATAGCGTTGACGGCACCGGACCGGAGGTCAGGTATGCACTGTAACACGTAAGGCGATGCGGTGTTTATATTGACCAAGCCACTTCCCCAGCAGGTCAGGACATCCTTCAGGCCGGGCCGCTCCTCGTCGCCAAACCAGTCTTCGTCGTCGATCGTCCGGAACATATAGCGCAATTCTTCGATGGTCTGGAACCGTTGAGGCTCTTCCTCCCTTCGGGTTCCATGGCTGCGCCGGCGGATGATTTTACGCACTTGCGAACCCCTGAGGCCTTCGACGTTTTCCAGGAGCCGCTCATTGGCCGCATTGAGCGAAATCCGCCGTTCCTCGTCTTCAATGGTGTAGCGGGAGATTTCCTCGCCAAACTCCTCCGAATCCCCCAGTGAGTAGTAGATGCCCTCGACGAGCATGTCTACGGGATGCGCCCAGGCCTGGCCGAGGCCGGTTCCGCCCTCTTCCCTGTTGTACCAGTCGATGATCTCCTTGTTGCGCAGTTCCACGATGCCGCGCTGCACAGCGCCGCGGGCCATGAGCATGGCCTTGACGTAGTCCATCGAGTAGGTCGCGGCGCGGGCGTCTAACAAAGCGCGCTGATGAAGCCCAATGGACACGACGGTCAGGATGGCCAGGACCCATAACACACAGATCAATACGAAACCGCAGTCCCGCCCCTTTGTGCCTGGCGCTGCGGGAGTCCAGCCACTCATGACGAACGCTCCTCAGCCAGCCCGAGTCGTTCCGCCTTGTAGCTCGTTGTGGGACCGCGAAAAGTAATCGAACTGGAAAAGGTGGTGCGGCCGGATGACGCGTTTGGGTCCTCGAGGGTCAGGGCCACCTTGAGGCCTTGAGGGAGACCCCAACCCTGGCGGTTTTCTTCGAGAATAATCGGATCGACGAGTACGGGGGGCTCTCCGGGCTTCCTCTTCGGCGGGGGCGGAACCCAGCAATACCAGACCTCGAAATCTAAGACATCCGTGGCAAACTCGAACTTGCGTTTGCGCCCGAGCTTGATCCGCGACCGGTCCACAGTGTCTTCGTCACGGCGCCTCAAGGGCAGGGGCTCATCGACAACAGCCTCTTCGCGGAAGAGCGCTTTTTGCGGGCGGCTGTACCGGTACTGGACCCACATCAGGCGGGGCCCTTTGCCTTCCTCGACGTTCATGGGAGGCGTTACGGCAAAGAACTCGAATTGGTCGTCCTCGCCCTCAAACAGGTGTTCGGACCCGCCAACGATGCAGTTGAGTTCGCGGGAGAGAACGGTTAGTGCAATGCGAGCGTCCTGGTAGGTGTGCAAATTCGCCTCACCCAGGCGCCGGACCCGAAGCGTCGAATTAAACGCCGTGTACACCGAAGCCATCACAATGGAGATCAGGGTGCTGGCGACAATCAGCTCGGCCAGCGTGAAACCCGGCTGCGTTCGCTTCCCACTCCGGGTCATTTCGTCTACGGAATACAGCAACTTTTTCCTCAATAAACCCAAGCAGGCGGGCGCTCGCGTTCTTCTTGCGGGATAAAAAGCCTTTCGGGGGCAAGTAGGGTTTCCGCCGTTTCCTCGAATCGGTGTCCGCTGCGCGTCCAAGTTACGGTAGCGCGGACTTTGGCCAAGTAAGACTTGTTCAGTTTCTTGATGTCCTCCGGGGGGACGTCCGGCGGTATAGGCGGCGTGGGCAGGTCGATCCGCGAGATTGTCCACTTCCAACCGAACCGCGAGTATTCGCCCCCGAAGCTGCCGGATTTGGAGCCCATGACGTGCTCGGGTTGCAAGTCCAACTCTGCGATGACGTTCTCGAGCAGGAACCGGGCCTGAGTGTAGTCGCGCGCCTGGCCGCGGATGAATAGCGTCTGGCGGACCCCACCATGGATCGCGATCATGCCGGCGCTGAGCAAGGTCATGGCCACCAGGGCCTCGACCAAGATGTAGCCGCGCGTATGACGGCGCGGAGCGCGTGGTTCAATCGAATACGGCGTCATTTCTCGGTGACCTTTATCTGCCCCAGTTTTCCGCCGGTCTCGATCCGGATTAGGGTGTTGTCGTCTTTAGTCAGTTCGATCCGACCGATATCACAAGCGCCACTGGGGAAAAACTCGATGAAATATGCGTTCAGGTCTGGGTCCTCGAAGGCCTTAGGCGTTTCCATCTGCAAGTACTCGGGCAAGGTGCGGCGTTCAGCCTGTCTCTCCGTGACTTCCTCAAACAGGAGTTCCCCATCGACGTTGGTCAGGCGCATCAGCCAGTACTCGCCCTGCTCGGGGTCCAGGTAGAAACGGTATCCGGTGGTATCGGTCACGGCGCGCTCCTGGGCGTACTTCAGCAGAGCGACAATATCTCTCAGGGAGTAGTCGGCGTGGACGGAACTGAGCGACCCGCTGTACATGGGCACGACCGCGGCGGTGATGATGGCCACCAGGGTCAGCACGATGATCAGCTCCATGAGGGAGAAGCCCCCCTGGCGCGTGGGGATGGCCGAAACTGTACACTGGGTGTCGTTCATAGGGCTCATTGAGGCGTGAAGCGGCCCGGCGCCTCACTCGGAGGTCTCCGTGACATCATCGGCATTGCCCTTGATACCGTCGGAGCCGGCAGAGTACACGTCATAGCTGTCCTTGTGCATACTGCCCGGGCACTCGTAGACATAGGCATTGCCCCAGGGGTCCGGTTTGACGTCCCGGACATAGTTCCGCTCACCGCCTGTAAGGTCCTGTAACGACCTGGGATATTTGCCGTTACGGTCCAAGGCATAAAGCTCAACGGCGCTGTTATAGCTCATGATATCGCCCTTGGCTGCCTTGACGCGCGCTTCCTCGGCTCGCCCGCTAAAGGTTAGAGTAACCATGCCGGCCAGAATGCCGATGATCACCGTGACCAAGATTAGCTCAATTAACGTAAACCCGCGGTTGTCACACATATGCGCCTCCTCGCTGTGCCACTACTCTGTCTCGATCCCGTGAATTCATCTCCATCTTTACCAATAGTACGTTGGAAACACTCAAAAATGGGACGACTCCCCAACGCTCGGGCGCTGCTCAACGCGCAGGCTACCCCACGTTAGCGCTTAACGTCAACATGGGCAACAACATAGCAATGACCAGGAAACCGATGATAATGCCCATGGCGACGATAAGAATTGGCTCGAACAGCGCCGCCATGGCCTTGACGGCGCGGTCCACCTCGGTGTCGTAGGCATCGGCGACGCGCTTGGTCACGGCGCCCAGGCGCCCGCCTTCCTCGCCCACGGCGATCATGTTCACTACCATTGGCGGGAAGTGCTTGGTATGGGCAAGGCTGTCGCTGATGCTGTCCCCTTCTATAACGCGTTCGCGGATGGTCTCCACTTCTTCGGAGATGGCCTTGTTGGTCAAGGTGTCCGCGGTAATCTTCAGGGCGGTGAGGACCGGGACACCATTATCGATCAAGGTGCCGAAAGTTCGCGCGAATTTGGCCATCTCGTAGCGCTGGATCACACCACCGATTACTGGAACGCGCAATAGGCCCACGTCAAGCTGTCTGCTTCCAACCTCCGTTTTAGCATAGGAGATCGACGCCGCGATCACTGCGGCCAGACCTGCCAATACCGCCCACCAAAAGCTTCCCATGAACTCGCACAAGCCCATCACCGCGCGCGTGGGCCACGGCAGGGTGGCGTTGAAGTCTTCGAAGACGGTGATGAACTTGGGGAAGACGAAGGAGATGAGAATAAATATGGCGATACTGCCGACGACGAGGAGGAAAATGGGGTAGATCATAGCTGAGATTGCCTTGCCGCGCAGTTCTTCTTCCTGTTCGCCAAAGTCGACAATGCGCCACAGGACCTCCTCGAGCATGCCGCCCGACTCCCCGGCTCGAACCAGGTTGCAGTACATGACCGGGAAAACCTTGGGTTGCCGTTCCATGGCCTCGGCAAAGGCGCTGCCTTTCTGCACGTCGTCGCGCAGTCGGGCGATAGTCGCGGCCAGCTTGGGGTTCCCGGTTTGCTGCTCCAGCGTGAAGAGGGCGCGTATGATGGGCATGCCGGACTCGATAAGGTTGGCGAGCTGGCGGAAAAAGAGGTTTCGCTCTTTGAGCTTGATGCGGATCAGGGCCTGCTTGAGGACGTCCGGTGCCTCTTCGCCGGTGTATTCCTCAACCTTAATTGGGAAATAACCCATATCGCGCAGATGCGCGACCGCCGCGCGTTGACTTTCGGCCTCGAGCTCGCCCGTGGTCAGCTTCCCGGGAGTTTTTTTGACTTCATAACGAAACTGTGGCATCGCCTGTCTCTGGCGGCGTTACACCGGGCGGCGCTAACGCCTCGGCTGGTAAATCATCCGGCGCCGAGAGGACCAGATCGGTTACGTCCATATCGGTTGTAACGCGCAGGATCTCCTCGAATGTGGTCGTGCCGTCCCAAATGCGCTCACAGCCCGCGTCGCGCAAGGTTTTCATACCAAGTTCGCAGGCTTTCTGCTCAATCTTCGTGGACGGTGCGCGCTGCCCGGTAAGTTCTTTGATAGGATTCGAGAATGGCAGAATTTCGTAGATGGCGATACGCCCGCGGTAACCGGTATGCCGGCATCTATCGCACCCTTTCCCCTTGCGAAATCGCCCTTCCTTCGCCAATTCGCGTGGGATTTTGAGTTTCTCGAGCACTTCCGGTCCGGGTTCATATGATTCGGCGCAGTTTTCGCACACGCAACGGACAAGACGCTGGGCCACTGAAGCGATCATGGTGCTGGCAATAAGGAACGGCTCGACGCCCATGTCGACCAGCCGCGTAATCGAACCTGCGGCATCGTTAGTATGTAATGTACTGAAGACGAGATGGCCCGTCAGGCTCGAGCGGATCGCCATTTCCGCGGTTTCGTAGTCGCGAATCTCGCCGACCATCATGATGTCGGGGTCGTGGCGGAGTATCGAGCGCAGGCCACGGGCGAAGTCAAAGCCGATCTGCGGCAGCACTTGCATCTGGGTGATGCCTTTAAGCTGGTATTCGATGGGGTCTTCGATGGTGATGATCTTTCGGTCGAGCTTGTTGAGCTTTGCCAGCGAGGCGTACAGGGTCGTCGTTTTGCCGCTGCCGGTCGGGCCGGTCACCAGGATAATCCCGTGAGGCCGGTTCAGAAATGCGTTGAAGCGCTTTAGGTCCTCGTTCTTGAGACCCAGTTTTTCAAGGGGCAAGAACATGGACGAGCGGCTGAGGATACGAATGTTGAGGGTTTCCCCGTGCGGTGTGGGTAACACGGACACGCGCAGGTCATATTGATTATCGCCGATGGAGGCCAGGATTTTCCCGTCTTGGGGGAGGCGTTTCTCGGCGATGTTGAGATTGGACATAATCTTCACCCGGGATACAATGGCCGAGTGAAATCCGCGAATCGATGATGGCGTGGGTACTTCATGCAGGATGCCGTCGATGCGATACCGGACGCGCAACTGATCTTCGAAGGGCTCGATGTGGATGTCTGTCGCGTCGCTCTCAATAGCTTCCACAAGCAACTCATTCACGAATTTGATGATCGAGGCATCGATGTTCTCATCGGACAGATTCGCCCCGGAACCGGTTGTATCGAGACTCACCGTGGACGCGACGCTGTCCGAATCGCTGAGAATCCGCTCGACGGTGTCGGCGCCCAGGCCGTAAACCGACTTGACCGTGCGCTCGATTTCATCGGGTGTGGTTACCACGGCCTCGATTCGGCGTTTTAGCACAAGTCGAATGTCGTCAAGGAGTTGCGCATTGAGGGGGTCGCTGATAGCCACCACGAGCGTACCACCCCGGTCCTCGATGGGCACGAACCCGTAATGCGTGGCGAACCGTGCTGGTACCTTTTGGACAAGGTCCTTGGGAACTTCCATTTTGGACGGGAGTACGAAGCGCATCTCACAGAACCCGGCCAGGGAACGATAGACTTCTTCGGCGGACGCCAGGGCCAACTGTGGGATCACCTCGATCAGAGGGACGCCATTCTTCGAGGCTTCTGCCTTGGCGCGGAGCAGTTTGTCCTCGGTAAGGACGCCGTCCCGTATTAGCTGCTTTTCAAAGCCCTTAGTAGCAAGCACTTCGCAAATTCCCTGGCGCGACAATCTAAACCACCGTGATAACTGATGCGAACGTTACGGTTCCAGGAACCGATACATTCCGATCGCGGCCCTAAGGCTTGGGAAGGCTGAGCAGCGAGTCTCGGGCCAACTCCCGCTGGGCTAAGACCGTGTGTTCGTTGTCGACGGCCTCGTTGAACAGGTCGCGCGCCCGACTGGAATCGCTCAATTCCTCCCAGCAGATAAGCCCCATTTCCAACGTCAGTTGCACAATGGCCACGGGCTCGGTGCAGCGCTCGCGTGCCTGGGCCATGGCGTACAGGTTCCTGTTTTCGCCTGCCGGCGGTGGGCCTTCCTCGAGCATGAGCCGAGACATTTCCTTGGCTGCGCGGGATGCGACAAGCTTTCCCGGATGTTCGCAAACGACCCGCTCGAGCTTGGCGAAGGCATCGCCGACGCTCTGTTTGGCGGCGTCAATCTCATAGAGCGCCTCGAAATCCTTGTCGCAAGTCTCGGCCAACAGGTCGCGCCGGAAGATACTCTCCTGGCTGGCCATAAAGACGTCGGGGTACTTCTCCGTAAGCGTTCTATAGGCCGTGTGGGCCACGGGGTACCATTGCAGATTTTCAAAGGCTACATCGGCCAGCAGTTTTTGGGCCTGGCCGGCGTGTGGGTCATCCGGATAGGTCTCGAGGGCCTCGGCAAGTATCCGAGCCGCCTGTGTAAACTTCCTTGTCTCAATGAATTGCATGGCCTCATCAAGCGAAGATTGCAGGGGCGAAGCCGCAACGGCGGGCTCAGATTTGGATAATGACGCCACGCTTGAACGTTGATCTACAAATGATGGTCCGAGGACTGTATAGGCGATTGCGCCAATCAGAAGCACGCATGTCGCACCAACCAGCGCCAAGCGCCAGGCCAGGCGGCGGACCGGCGCTGCCTGCTCGGCAAGCCGATGACGGACAGCGGACAGCAGGTCCCGGTCAAGCTCTGGGGTGATGTTAGGGATAGCCGACGTGAGTTTCCTGAGGCCCTCGGCCTCGGCCCGGCAAGCAGCACATGATGCCAGATGTCTATCCAACACGTCCCGCTCGGACTCGCTCGGTTCCTCATATATGGAGGCCGCAATCAAGCCTCGAAATTTCCGACATGCTTTCATAAGCTACTCCTGGACAAGGACTTATCCCTCGTGAAGATCGCCGAGTTCCCTCTGAAGTTTCTTCAATGCGCGGAACAAATGGACCTTGACACTGCCGACCGTACAACCGATTTCCGCAGCAATGTCGGCCAATTGCAGACCTTCGTAATGGCGCAATATGAATACAATACGTTGCATCGGCGACAAAACCCCAATGGCCTCGCGCACACGGGTGTCTATCTCACGTGCTCGCACTTGGTGCTCCGTCTCCATCGAGGTACCCGCGGCAGCCGCGTGCACACCGGCCGGTGGAACAGTGTCGTCCCACTGCTCGTGGCGTTGACGCTTGCGGCGCCGGAGGGTGTCCACGGCCTGATTCGACGTCAGCCGCAACAACCAAGGCACGAACCCGCCCGTGGGCTGCCACGTTCCTATCTTGCGATAGGCCTTCAGCAGCGCCTCTTGTGCAACATCCAGAGCATCTTCGCGGTTCGACGTAAACCGATAGGCAACCGCGTATACACGCCCTTGGTGCCGGCGCACTAACTCGTCAAACGCCCGCTCATTCCCGTTTTTGAGCTCTGAGGCCAATTCCTCATCGCTCAGGGGCACCAAGTCTACCTCGTTTTGTCGATTCACTTTAGAAAACGTGCTCCACCGCCAAAAGGTTTACACCACGGGCGTCTCGGGCCGGATAGAGCCGACCCACCGAGGCGAATTGCCACTGGACCCTATTATACAATGAGTTGCTGGCAAAAGTGTAAATAGACACAAGATATTGTGGTAAAGCATCAGGCCAGGAACAAGAAGTCCGCAGTTTCGCAGTAATTTCGGGGCTCGAGCCAATCGCGAATCTGTTGGCGGGCACCGGGCGCGCCTACGGCGATGACAATGAATGCCTCTCCTGGGGAGGGAAGTTGCTCGGGAGGGATTACAAGGGCGCCATGAATGACATGGCCGAACTTTCGGGGATTGATGTCAACGACGGCCTGGGGCTTCCCTCTTCCCCACTCCCGCAGCCACGGCTTGCCGACCTCGCCCGCACCCCACTGGTAAAAGGTCTGGGCATCTTTGAGGTATGTCTTGAACAGGTAGTGCCTCTTAAGCGCCCGGAATGCTTCGGGCCTGTAGCGCGGGTCGACCGTGGACAGGCGGGCGGGGGCATCATGCCACTCGAGCAGTGGCTCAGGCATCTTGCCGAAGCGCATGCCGGCCAGGAAGAACCGCATGCAAAGGTCGTAGTCTTCGGCCCAACCGCGATCCTGGTACCCACCCACCTCCTCGAATGCGTCTCGTCGCATCATAAATGTGGGGTGCGGCAGCGGGCACTCGACGAACAATTCGCGCACCATCGCTTCATGGGTCAGTAGTTCATTGATCCAGGATTCGTACCGCTGGCGGCCTGAGCCAATGTTCGAGCCGACCATTGTGACTTGCGTGCCACACAGGGCCACGTCGGGCTGGGCGGCCATCAGCGCGACTTGTTTGGCAAGGCGTTGCGGGAGAGCGGTGTCGTCGGCGTCCATACGCGCGATTAAGCCGCCCCGGGCCTCCGCACACGCTCGATGCAACGCCTCCACGATGCCTACGTGCGAGGAAGCAATCACACGTATGCGCGAGTCATCGGCCGCGCAGGCGCGGGCAATCGCCGGCGAGTCGTCGCTCGAGCCGTCATCGAACAGGATTAACTCCCAGTCGGAGAAGGTCTGCGCGCGGACCGATTGGACAGCGGTCGACAACGTCGCTGCCGCGTCTCGAACTGGGAGCACGACGGACACCGTGGGGTTTCGCATGAATACGATCAGCCTAGTGTTTCACCAAGGCGAAGGCACGTCTCCGCCCAGACCTCCACACACTCGGCATGCCGCATCCGGAGGAACCTGACCTTAACCTCTCCTCCATTAGTGCGGGACGCCGGCTTTTTTCAGTTCCGCCTGTAAGTGCTTCACGTCGAGTGCTTTCAATCCCACGTGGCCGTCCAACGACAAAACCGAGGCTATGCCGGCGGCCTCTGCAATGGTCATCCAGGCCGGTTCCATACGGAGGACGGAGAATGCAACGTGGGTTGCAGAAAGCGCTACGGGTACGAAGAGATTGTCGACGTCTTTAGGAAGGATAGCACCGTAGGGGACTTGGCCAGGCTGGGCCGGGCCCTTGGCCTTCTTAGGATACCAAAGCACGCCCTCCATAACGTGGCCCCGGGCCCATCGCCGGTCGTGGCATGGATGGATGTCGAATGAGTGTTCACCGAGGCCAATCGAATCGTCTACCTGTGGCGTCTTGCCCGTGTCGGGCTGGACGGTGAAGGAATGCTGGGTAAGCACCGCCAATCCCTCGATGCGGCGGGCCTGGCGGACGTAGATTTGCCAGGGCCAGAGCTGGTTATCGGTGAATTCTTCGTCGTGCAGGCCGAAGGGCTTCATCGGCGCGGCGATTTCATGGGGTATATGCGGGTCGTTTTGTAAAAACCAGACCAGGCTAGCGGCATGATCACGATGAAAATTATCCAGGTATGTCCTGTAAGCGGGTTCGGCGGTGGGATATTCCCAGTTGACGCCGGGGCAGTTGAACGAGGTCAGCGCCTCGATGTTGCCGTTGGCCTCGAAGCGTTTGCCGGGCATCTCCCGGCGTGGAAAAACCCGGCTCGAGTGGGTGACGCGTCCTGTTTTGAAATCTTCAAGCAAGGGCAGTAGATCGGGCAAGTGCTCGTCATAGGACTCCGGTTTAGCAACGGGCACACGGTGTTGGGGATCGTTTGTGAACATAGACCGGGCGCAATAGGCCTGGATGCCCAGGGAGGCCTGTCCGGACATCGGCGTCTTGATCTCCTTGCCGGTTTTCCAGTCCATGTAGCGCAATCCGGCCAACGATTCGCCAAACTCGACCTCGGACTCACGCCCTACGCGGAATCGGGCGCCCGCCATGGCGGCCAAGTCGCCTTCGTACGTACAGTCAATCCATCGCGAAGCCTGGGCGCGCAGCGTTGCGCCATGGGCCAATTCGAAGTCCGCGGCGACAATATTCTTGCCCTGTTTTTCGACACCGATGAGCTGCCCACGCTGCCGTAGGGTAACGTGCGGTTCTTTTTCGAGCATGTAGCGGAACATCTTTTCGGCCACAGAGGGCTCATAAAACCACCCTTCTCTACACAATTCCCAGTCTCGGGGGAATTTCTCAGACCGGGCGCGGTAATACGACGCCACGTGTCCGATAAAGTCGATGAGGAGTCCTCCAAAGAGGTGACGGCGCACCGCATCGGTCGTGCATAGTCCGCTGGCAGCCATGCCGCCCACATGTCCTTTGGGGCCAACAAGCAAGACCCTCTTGCCGCGCCGCGCCACGCTAATCGCCGCCGCGATTCCTCCAGGCGTTGTTCCATAAACCAGTACATCGGCCTGATGCGTCTCAGGAGCCGCTGGTACGCCCTCAGTGTCCATGCGTTTTTCTCCCTGCGGTCCTCCGCCGACTTGGGTAAGCACACTCGGTCCGTTTAGTGAATGTACCGCTCCCCATGATGAACCGAGACCTGCCACAGTTTTCTTGATGAAGCGCCGTCGGTTTACCTGCATGAAAGCGTCCTTTTCAAACCCTCTTCCTCACTGCTCGAGCCGGTTAGCACCACCAGGCTATTGCTTTGCGATGCCACTGAAGAAGTTTGAGCGTGCCAGCCCGTTTTGGTAAAGCGGTTGCTTCCGTACTGGGATGTGTAGGCCATAAGACCGTTGGTTCTTACTGGATGCCTTCTTCGGTGGTGTCGTACTGATTGAGGAACGGGAACACGTGGTTGCTGATGAAGTTGCGAACCAATTGGATGTTCTCGGCGGTTCGGTCCAGTTCGCTCGGTCCGATTCGCTGATTCGGGAAGATGCCTTTGACCTCGACGAAGACCTCGTTCTTACTGTGCCGGTAGGATTCGATGGTGACGTGGAGATTGCCGGGGTGATCGGGCGTTTCCGGCAGGACGAATCGAAGCCCTCCGACGGCCACGGGGCGCTGAAAATGCGGTCCAATTCGGTTGGCCTGTTGGCAGGCGTGGTCCATCAGAAACACCCGTGCGTCGTCGAAATGGGTCAAGGCAAACGTGGACCGTAGCGTGGCAGTCTGCACGACGAACGGCCGGATGCTCAGGTGCGCAAAGGCCTGCGAGGTCACCTCGCGGACCTTGTCCAGGAAACCCGAGAGGGCGATATCGACCCACTCCTCGAGCAGCACGATCCGATCCGGCAAAAACAGGGCCACGGATTGGGTTTTCTTGCCGCGCCGGGAGTAGAACTTGGACTGGACCGGCGTGCTGAAATCTGTGCTGTCGTAGGCTGCGGTCCGGGTCTGGGACAATTCGAAGTACAGCTTTTGCAGGTCCGGCTTCTTGTGCTGCACAGGCGGATGGATCAATTCAGTTGAAAAATGGATTAGTCTGTCTTCGAACTGCATTGCACCCTCCCATAATCGCAGCATGTAAAGTATAGAGTCTTCTCAGTGCGATTGTAAACCAGGCAGGGGATGTGAGCGGTCAGCGATCGCGCAATTTGGGGCGTAGAGGCCTGTTTTCCCCAATGGTCTTGCCGTTGCACGGGTCTGTAACTTTGTATAAAGCGCGCCAGTTCATCCTTCATCCATCGCAGGGTTAGACATCGGCGCCATTGCTGGACTAGACTTTGCGATTGCCAGGGAAAGCTTGGAAATTGTGATGAAGTATATTTTTCTCGGTGCGTTTGGCGTCATGGCACTGCTTTCCGGGGTGGCGTGGCTGTGGCAACTGGACGGCGTAGAAGATGGTCGC
The DNA here is from genome assembly GCA_964425145.1 of uncultured Nitrospiraceae bacterium. Classification (GTDB taxonomy): domain Bacteria; phylum Hydrogenedentota; class Hydrogenedentia; order Hydrogenedentales; family SLHB01; genus CAYRLQ01. The sequence continues at coordinate 1,471 of CAYRLQ010000062.1, read as the reverse complement.
ACGGAACTGGTCTGGATCAGCGACGACAACCCTGTGCGCCGGGAACAGGTGGAGTTGTTTAACAAGCTGTATCCGCAGTATCGGCTCCGACTGGACCCCCTAAATGCCGGTATGGAAAAGACGATCGTCCAGTGTCTGGCCGGGGTGGGTCCGGACCTGTTTGCGTGCTACTTCGGGTTTCAACGGATGGCGTTTGTGCGGTCGGGGGTTGCCCTGAACGTGGCAGACGCCTGGGCCGAGCGCGGGATGGATCTGGATGCGGTGTGGCCTTGTACGTTGCCGCTGTTCGTCCATGACGGGCGGCCCTACGGCCACCCGGGAAACGCCTACGCCCCCGCCGTCTGGTATAACAAGACGCTGTTCGAGGAGGCGGGTATCCCCTACCCGACACCGGATTGGACCTGGGATGACCTCATTGCCATCGGCAAGCAACTGACCATCCGCGGCGAACGCGGACGCCCGCGCCAGCTTGGGCTCATAATGGCGCGCGCCGATTGGCCCTCGGTGTTCCTGGCCCAGTGGGGCGGTCGGATGTACACGCCCGAGGGGACGCGGTGCATTCTCGACTCTCCCGAGGCCATTGCAGGCCTCCAGTTTTGCTTGGACCTGATGCACAAGCACCACCTCATGCCCAACCTGCACGAGGAGGCGACGATTGCGACGGCGGGCGGCTGGGGTGGAGAGGTTGGACTTAGCCCCATAACGCTGTTCGGCGCAGGGCGTGCCGCCATGGCCATCGGGGGCCGGTGGTGGCTGTGTGCGCTCCGCGCCGAGGATTATGGGGGCTTGCGGCTGGGCGCGGTCACTTTGCCCCACGGTCTATACGACAGGCTCTTCGGGTGGGGGCGGGCGACGCTGGTCAACGCCAACGCCAAGAACCTCGAGGGGGCCCTGTGTTTTCTCGAATACCTCCACGGGCCCGATTGGAATCTGTTGATCAACCGCCAAGCCGATTCCCTGGGCCCGGTCATGAGGTACCACTACGGCGAGTATGAGGAGGCGTTTCTGTACAACCCGGAACACCCCGAGGAAGACTACAACGCCGTGTGGCGAGCGGCGCTCGAGCAGGCCGAGCCGATGGAGGTCAGTCCTTACGTCAACGGGGTAACGGTGGACCGCATCTTGATGCGGGAAGAGACGGACAAGGTCTGGTCGGACCTCAAGACGGCCGAAGAGGCGTTGCGGGACGCGACCCGGATTATCAATGAGGCGATCGTCGAGCAGCTTCGGCGGGACCCGGTGCTCCGTAAGCGGTACTACGAGGACCTGGCCCGTGGGGCGCGGCCGGCCTGGGACCGTGAGGAGGACGCTCCGTGAACAGTAAGCGGCTGACGACGGTGACGGCGTTGTGTTTCCTGCTGCCGAATTTCCTGGGCTTCTGCACGTTCACGCTCGGCCCAGTAGTGTTCTCGCTGGGGGCTTCGTTCACCAACTGGAACCCTGATGCCGACACGTCCACGATGGAGATGTG
>CAYRLQ010000061.1:0-17125 GCA_964425145.1 uncultured Nitrospiraceae bacterium | reverse complement strand
TCAAGTCTTTGCCGACTTGCCGCAGGTAGAGCGGGTCGAGGCCCTGTCTGTTCTCATTGCCGTGCTGTTGCGGGCCAAGGACCCGATATCACAAGCTCCTCTTCTCTCAGCCCGTTATCATCTCTTCCTCCGGTCACTGGAAGGGGCGTTCCTTTCGTTCTGTCCCGAGAGGACGGTTGTGTTGGACCGTCAGGCCGCAGGCGAGAACGCGCTCTTTGAGGTTGCCTTGTGCCGAGAGTGTGGGCAACATTATCTCGTCGGGAAGATGACCCGAGGGAAACTACTCGAGGCAATCCGGGACCCCGGCCGGTCTGACTTCGGGGCTATGTTTTTCCTTCCTGTGGACGGCCAGCCCGTCGAAGGGGAGGATGGCGACGAGCAGCGTACGCACAGCTACAAGCTCTGTGTGCGCTGTGGAGCAATTTGCCCGTCCACACAGGAACTGCGGTGTGAGCACAATTCAAGCATTATCCTCCTCAAACAAGAGGGGGCAGAGGAGCGAGAAGACCAGGTACCTCGCTGCGCGGTCTGCGGGTACCAAGCACCTGATCCGGTCCGCGAAGTCGTGCATGGGACAGATGGGCCGCATGCGGTCATCGCCACGGCTCTCCACCAAGAACTCCCGAAGGACCGAAAGAAGGTGCTTGCCTTCGCTGACGGGCGGCAGGAAGCCGCCTTCTTTGCTTGGTATCTCGAAAACTCGTATAAAGACATTCTGGGCCGCAACTTGCTTTTGAAGGTTGTCCAAAGACAGGCTACTCAAGCGCGGGATGGTTCCTCCCTTGAAGATTTGGCGGTCGGAATGCGTGATGATCTCCGGAAGAGGAATGTTTTTCCTCCCGCAACGAGCGACCAGCAATTACAGCGTGAGGCGTGGCTTGCCGTGTATCGCGAATTCCTGACCGACGAACCGCGAATCTCTCTTGAAGGGGTGGGTCTGGCGCGTTGGGTTCTGGAATGGCCATCTTGGTTTCAAACACCGGAAATCCTTACCGGGGCCCCATGGTTGCTTTCCGACGAGGAAGCCCGTGCCATGATTCTCGTTCTGCTGGACTCAATGCGGGTTGATCACGCCGTTGAGCTTCATGGTGATACCTCCGCTGTGCCGAACTGGAGTGATCTTTGCCTGCAAGCTGCCCAAATGCGTTTCCGTATTGGTGCTCCAAAACGCCAATATGCCGTGCGCAGTTGGGATGGCAAGAGGACAAGGCGGGTTGGTTTCTTGGCCAAGCTTCTCATGCGAATCCGTGCGGGAATCACAGAGAAGCAGGCAATTGAGACGTCCATCGAGGCCGTGAGATCTGTGTGGGAGACTCTGCGACAGTGCGACGAACACTCGCCGACATCGGGCGACCGTCTGCTTATCCCCGTGAATGATGCGCGCCGCCTGAACCCTGATTGGTGGAGACTCCGATTCCTTGGGGACAAGGATCCGATCTACCGGTGCAGCACGTGTGGCCGAATCCAAACCGTCTCCATTCGCGGTGTGTGTGCGAGGCATCGTTGCCCCGGTTCCTTAAGGGAGACACGGCGGCGAGACCTAGACCCCAACCACTACCGCCTGCTGTATGAGGCGGAACTGCCGGGTTCGTTGCGCGTGGAAGAGCACACCGCCCAGCTCGACGCCGAGAAGGCGCGGGAGTTTCAGCGAGAGTTCCGAGAAGACAAGATTGACGTACTAAGCTGTTCTACGACATTTGAACTTGGCGTGGACCTTGGGAATCTCGACACTATCTTCCTTCGCAATGTGCCGCCTGAGGCGTTCAATTACGCGCAGCGAGTGGGTCGGGCTGGCCGCAGAAGTGGCTTCCCTGGATTTGCCATTACCTACTGCAAGCGTGGGCCGCATGACCTTTACCACTTTGCAGAACCTTACCGGATGATGACCGGAAGGGTGCAGCCGCCTGTCCTTGTCCTGCGGAATGAGAGAATCATCACGCGGCACATGATGGCCGTTGCACTCTCTTGCTTCTTTAGGGCTTTTACTGAAAGGTTCTCGCAGAAGGTGGAGGGCCTTTTCAGAGACCTGATCTCGCCGTCGGGTGTCGCCGATTTTCAGGCGTTCCTTGAGAGGAACCGCTTGCGAATTGAGAAGACACTTCACGGCGTTTTACCGGAGGAAATGCGGGCTGAGCTGGGGTTAGCTGACGGAAGATGGATTGATTCGCTGACGCACATGGACAGCCGGTTCGCGCTGGCCGAAGCCGAAGTATCGAGCGATTACAGCACCGTTTTGAACCTCGAGAAAAGAGCCAGCGATGAGCGTGACCATCGCACAGCAGAACGGGCCAAGGGGCGAGCTAACACGATTGCAAAAGAGGAGGTTCTCTCATTTCTATCGCGGAAGGCGGTCATTCCGAAGTACGGCTTCCCCGTGGACGTGGTGGAATTGGACACTCAGCGGACGCAACAGAGCCGAGAGGCATTTGAGGTGTCGCTGCAACGGGACCTCAGCATTGGCATCGCAGAATTCGCCCCTACAAGTCGATTAGTGGCAAATAAGAAGGAGTGGACATCATACGGTCTGAAGAAAGTGGCGGAGAGGGAGTGGCCGCGAAAATGTTACGCGCGGTGCGCGACTCACAATGTGTTCCTGCAATGGAAAGAGGGTGAGCCTGAACCGGCTCTGCCCTGTGGCGACCGGTTACAAGCGCACAAGTACGTCGTCCCCCAGTTTGGGTTTGTAACGGACAGAGACAAACCGAAGGTGCCAAAGGCTCGTCCCCCGAAGGTATTCTCCACGCGGCCCTATTTTGCCTGCTCCCTTGGCCCTGCGGCTGAGACCATTCCAATGCCGGCCGCGGCTCCATTGGTGACCGTTAGAAAAGCGGCTCCGGGCTTGATGGTGGTACTGTGTGAAGGCAGACGGGGAGAAGGTTTTTACTTATGCAGCGTTTGCGGAGCGGGATTTCGAAGCCGTCAAAGGTCCCCACACAAGACGCCGCAAGGCAGAGAGTGCCGGGGTACGCTCGAGCAGGTCTCCCTTGGCCACGAGTTCGTGACCGATGTCCTTCAGTTGCAGTTTCATCCCCTCCCACAAAGCGGCACGGACATTCTGTCACTTGCGTTGTCGCTCGCGTATGCCGTCGCGGAAGGTGCGGCAGAGGTGCTAGAAGTCCCCTCGACTGACCTCAGCACGACCGTCGCCCACAGCAAGCACCACGCAGTACCTCCAATCATTCTCTATGACAACGTACCCGGAGGAGCCGGGCTTGTCGCAAGACTCGAAACGGAGGCCGTGTTGAAGGATTGCTTGCAGGTCGCCCTGAAGCGAGTCGAGGGCGCTTGCGGTTGCGCCCCAAACACCAGCTGCTATGGCTGCCTGAGGAGCTACAGGAACCAGTTCGCCCACGAGAGGCTCCAACGAGGCCCAGTTCAGGAATACCTTGAGGCTGTTCTTTCAGCATGGAGCTAGCTGTTGCTCTTACCACGTCATCTGCCGGGGCGTAAAAAATGGGGACAGTTACCTATTATTGGTAAACACTACGGCGGAGGCTGTCGAATTGGACGCAATAATAGGTAACTGTCCCCATTTTTCTCAGAACGCATGGTTTCCGGAAATTTCAAATTCAACTTCCATCAGAGGATAGGTAAATACTTGCTCAGCTCAAAGTCTGTGACCTGCTCGCGATACGCGTTGCACTCGATCTTCTTGTTTCTGATGAATCTCTCGAAGATGTGATCTCCAAGGCACTCGCGGACCAACTCGCTCTTCTCGGTTTCGGAAATGGCTTCTTCCAGCGAGCGCGGCAGAGATGGAATGCCGTGACGAATTCGTTCTTCCGCGGTCATCTCGAAAATGTCCTGTTCCACCGGGTCGGGCAGATCGTATCCTTCCTTGATGCCCCTCAGGCCGGCGGCCAGCATGACCGCGAAGGCCAGGTAGGGGTTGCACGCCGGGTCGGGACAACGGACCTCAATTCGCGTGGCCTTTTCCTTGCCGGGCTTATACATCGGCACCCGAATAAGGGCGGACCGATTGCGCATCGCCCAACCGATGTAGACCGGCGCTTCATACCCCGGCACCAGGCGTTTGTACGAGTTGACCCATTGCGCCAGCACCGAGCAAATCTCACGCGCGTGGGTAAGAATTCCCGCGATGTAGCACTTTCCCGCCCTGGAAAGGTGGTGCTTGTCGTCCGGGTCGAAAAAGGCGTTTTTGTCTCCTTTGAACAGCGACTGGTGCGTGTGCATGCCGCTGCCGTTTTCCCCGAATAGCGGCTTGGGCATGAAGGTGGCGTAGATGCCGTGCTGGAGAGCAATTTCCTTGACGGTTAGGCGGTAGGTCATCGCCGCGTCGGCCATCGCCACGACTTCTTTGTACCGCAGGTCGATTTCGTGCTGGCTGGGGCCGACCTCATGGTGGGAGTATTCCACCTCGATATCCAGCTTTTCGAGCGCTCCGACGGTGTCGCGGCGCAGATCGCTGGCCACGTCCAGCGGGGTCAGGTCAAAATAGCTTCCGTGATCCAGGATCTGTGGGGAACTGCCTGAATCCTTGAAGTAGAAGAATTCGAGCTCCGGACCGACGTACGAGGTGTAGCCTAGTTTGACCGCTTCCTCAGCGTTGCGCTTCAAGGCGTATCGGGGGTCACCGTCATAACAGGTTCCATCGGGATTGAGCACATCGCAGAACATGCGGGCGACCTTGAGTTCACCGCTCGAACGCCAGGGCAGGATCTTGAAGGTTTTGGGGTCGGGCATGGCGATCATATCGCTCTCGTGTATCCGGGCGAAGCCCTCTATCGAGGAACCATCAAATCCCATGCCCTCTGCCAGGCCGCCTTCCAACTCTGAAGGCGTAATGGCGAAACTTTTCAGGAATCCAAGGATATCCGTGAACCAGAATCGGATAAACTTCACGTTTTCATCCCGGACAATTCTAAGGATTTGTTCTCTGTCCAATGTGGCCATCTTTGCTCCCTTCTTCATACGTTGAGCGGCGTTGAAAAAGCCTATGCTGACCTGCTCACCGCCCCAAGTCCTCATTTTACGGAACCGGAACCTACCAACCGGTTTATATGAGTTTACCCGATCCAGCAACCGTATGTCAAAATCCTGTTCCACAAGATTGAATTTAGCTATTATCCTTGTAATTCAGCACAGAATAGCAACTTTATAAGATGAGACTACAGAATGTACGATAAGAAGGCTATGATGTGCCTCACGATTAAACCGGCAGAATTGCCGCAAGTTTGCGCAGTTTTTGCGGGTCTTTTGGGATTTTTTCTTCAAATTTGCCGCATGAATGGTCACGCCCCCTTTTTGCGTTAAGCTGTACTTGGACCGTGTCTTTGATCCCGGTTCCCTCCACGGTTGCCAATTTGCTCTTAGAGCGCCGGAATGATATAACCCAATGGATTTTGTGCTTGAGTCCCCGTTGAGCTATAGGGTTTAGGGCAATCAATTGAGCGAAGAGGGTGACCATAGAAAGGATAATCAGCAGCCATGAAAAAGATATCTATCGGAACGTGGGCGTTTTCCATCGGCCCTTACGCGGATAATCCGGTTCCGTGGGAAGAAATTCTCACCAGACTACAGGGCCTTGGCTTCGATGGTGTGGAGTTGGGCGGGTTTTCTATTCATCCAAACCCTCATAATCTTCCCACTAAAGAGGAGCGAGAGAACTGTAAACAGCAAGTTGTGGACGCCGGCCTCGAGTTCTCCGGCATGGCGGCCGACCTCTGGGCCCAGAAGCTGATCAACACCGATGATGCCACGGCGTACCTCGGTGAATTTCGTATAAATCTCGATTTCTGCGCCGACCTGGGCATACCGGGCATTCGCGTTGATACCGTGCAGCCGCCCACCATCTTTGACGAAGTGGATGCGGACACGGCCAGGCAACGCGTCGTGTCCGCCTGGAAGCGCTGCGCCCGGGAGGCCGCTGACAAGGGGGTATACGTCACCTGGGAATTTGAACCGGGGTTTGCGTTCAATAAGCCCTCAGACGTTGTACGCATCGTGAATGAAGTCGATGATGATAACTTCGGCGTGCAATTCGATACCTGCCATGCCCACATGGTGGCCGCGGTGGGCGCGCGTCAGCCAGGCGAAAAGGAAACGCTGCCGGGCGGCGCCCTCGAGCTGGCGCAAAAGCTGCGCGGGAAGATCAATCACATCCACCTGATCGACTCCGATGGCACATTGCACGCCGACGAAACCAGCACCCATGCGCCGTTCGGCGAGGGGCTGCTCGATTTCGACGAGTTGATACCTGAACTGAACCAATCCGGCATCCCTCACGATTGGTGGACTATCGACCTCTGCTTCTGGCCGGACGCATGGGCGGTTACAGAGAGATGCAAGAAATTCGTCGATGAACTGAACGCAAAATACGGTGGATAAGACAGATTCAGTATAAATCGCGTTGTCAAGAAAGAAGTAATAGGCCATGCCTTAACGCGGACACCTTCCATTATCCGGCAATACTCGATATGATCGACGCGGGGACGAATGAGGAGTGGAAGAAACCTTTTTGACAAGATTTACAAGGTAGAGGACCAGAATCTTGTAAATCATGTGAATCCTGTCCCAAAATACGTGATCGAACTTACAAAATGGTGTACTGAGCAAGGGGTGGAAACCATGGATGGCAAGAGAGCAGTTGAGGGGACAAAAGGTATGGCCAGACGGGAATTTCTGACCGGATCGATTCGCGGTGCCGCGGGCGCGTCCCTGGGCGTGGCAACGCTCTCGCTGGGCTCACGGTCGGTGCTGGGCGCCAATGAGCGTGTGAACATTGCGTTGATTGGTTGCGGCGGGCGTGGCAGTTATGTCGCGCGGGGCCTGGCCGAGCACGGCGCCGAGGTCACCCACGTCTGCGACCTGCACGAAGGTCGTCTTGAAGAGGTCGCGGCGTTTGTGGCCGAGGGACAAGACGGCCGACGTCCGAAAAAGGTCAAGGAAATGCGCCAGGTGTTTGACGCCCGGGACGTGGATGCGGTGGTGATCGCCACGCCCGATCACTGGCACGGACCGGCGGCCATCCTGGCCTGTCAGGCCGGCAAGGACGTGTACGTGGAAAAGCCCCACGCCCACAATATCTGGGAAAGCCGCAAGACGGTCGAAGCGGCGCGCAAATACGACCGCATCCTCGAGGTCGGCACCCAGAACCGAAGTGCCGCCTACAATCACGCGGCCCTGGACTACGTCAAGAGCGGCAAGATCGGCGACATCCACCTCGTTAAGGTATACAACCTCAAACCAGGCGGGCCGTTTCGCATGGGCGCTCCCGGCACGCCGCCTAAAGGCTTCAACTGGGACGCGTGGCTCGGAGCGGCGCCCGAGCGCCCTTACCACCAGCGGATATTCGGGGGCGGCTGGCACAGTTTCTGGGATTTCAGCGGCGGTGATATAGTCGACGACGGAATCCATCAGGTCGATCTGGCCCTGATGCTCATGGGCGACCCCGGCTTGCCCAACGCCGTCTCTTGCTCCGGAGGCCGGTTGGCACACAAGGGTGACGACGCGCAAACGCCAGACGTCCAGATCGTCACGTACGACTTTGACGACTTTGTCATGACCTTTGAATTGACGAACTACCCGCCGTATATGCGTAAAACAACCAGCACTATCCGCCGAAACGACCTCTTCCCATACTGGACTCAGAACGCCACCCGCATCGAGCTGTACGGCTCGAAGAGGATGATGACCATCGGCCGGCACGGCGGCGGCTGGCAGGTGACGACGTCAGGCGGCAAGGTCGTCGATCAGATGTACGGCCGGTTTCCCGACGCCGAACACCAGCAGAATTTCATTGAATGTGTCAAGAATCGCAAACGTCCCAGTGCAGACATTGAGATCGCCCATGCCGCCTGCACCTTGGTGCACATGGGTAACATAGCTCACCGCGTCGGCAACCAGAAATTGCGGTTCGACTCGAAGACCGGGCGTTTCGTCGACCATGCCGAGGCGAACCAACTGATGAAGCGCACCTATCGCAAGGAATACGAAGTGCCCGAACAGGTATAACCATTTTGGCGATGTCTGCATTTTGGAAGAGGAGGGGCTGAGATGTGCGTCATCATCCAGGACGCCTGTACCGAGTGCGAAAAGAGTCAACCTTGAACAGGGACAGTAGAATCCAAGAGATGGCGACCATGCAACAGATAGAAAAGTTGGGCCGCGATATTGGCCGTGAGTTTCATCCGGACCGGGTCGTGCTCTTCGGTTCCTATGCGCGCGGCACGCCTACGGCGGATTCCGACGTGGACCTGCTGGTGGTCCTCCCTTTTGAGGGGAAGGCCGTCCATAAATCGGTGGAAATGCGCCTTAAACTCCGTCCACCTTTCCCACTGGACCTGATCGTACGTACGCCCGAAAAGGTGTGCCAGCGTTTGGAGATGGGCGATGACTTCATGCGGGAGATTCTGGAACAGGGAAAGGTGCTCTATGAAGCCGATCACCGCTGAGTGGGTGTCCAAAGCTGAAGGGGACTTTGCCGTGAGCTTTCGCTATCCCGGCGAGTCCGCTGACAAGGAATCGGCCATGGATTCCCGGCGGCGGTGCCGGCGTTTTCGCCTCGCCGCACGCGAAGTGTTGGGGTTGAAACAGTAAGCCCGCGGAGAATAGCAGGGACAGAGCATCGTAGCGACAGGCTACGAAATTGTGGAGGACAACAATGGCTAAGAAGCAACTCAATATCGGGCTCATCGGCTACGGCTTTATGGGCCGGGCGCATTCAAATGCCTATAACAAGGTGAATAAGTTCTTCGACCTGGAGTATGAGCCCGTACTCGAGGCCGCATGCGCGCGCAAGAAAGACAATCTGAAGGCCTTCGCCGACCGATGGGGCTGGAAAAGCGTCGAAACCGACTGGCGCGAACTGGTCGAGCGAGACGATATCGACGCCATCGACATCGTCAGTCCCAACGTCACCCACCATGATATCGCCATAGCCGCTGCTGAGGCGGGCAAAATGGTCCTGTGTGAAAAGCCCCTGGCCATGAACGGCCGGGAAGGGCTCGAAATGACCCAAGCCATCGAGAAGGCGGGCGTGCCGAACATGGTATGGTTCAATTACCGCCGCGTCCCGGCCATTGCGCTGGCCAGGCAATTGATCGACGAAGGACGAGTTGGCCGCGTGTTTCACTACCGGGCCAAGTACCTACAGGACTGGACCATCAGTCCCGATCTGCCACAGGGCGGCCCAACACTGTGGCGCCTGGACGCCGACGTTGCGGGTAGCGGCGTCACCGGGGACCTGCTTGCTCACTCCATCGACACGGCCATTTGGCTCATCGGCAGCGTTGACAAAGTTTCCGCGATGACCGAAACCTTTATCAAGGAGCGTCCCCTACAAGACAAGCCGGAAGTGCGCAAGCCGGTCAAAATCGATGATGCCTGCGCCTTCCTGGCGCGTTTCAAAAACGGCGCACTGGCAACTTTCGAGTCAACGCGCTATGCGCGCGGCCGGAAGAACCAGAACACCTTCGAAGTGAACGGGGAGTTGGGCGCTGTTTACTTCGACCTGGAGGACGCCCATCAACTGCAATATTACGACCACCGGGATGACTCGCACGTGCACGGATGGCGCACCGTCCTCGTGACGGACTCAGGCCACCCATACATGTCTAATTGGTGGGTGCCCGGCTGTGTTATTGGCTACGAACACACCTTCATCAATGCACTCGCGGACTTCCTAAAAAGCCTCGAAACCGGCGAACCTGTCCGACCCAACTTCCGCGATGCGCTCGAGACGCAATTTGTGTGCGATGCCGTGCTCAAGTCCGCGAAAACCGAGTCGTGGGAATCCGTTGGCCGGTGATTCGGTACCCTAAAGTCGGCTTCACGTGTGGTCAGAGGCCCTTCTGTGCCCTTATTTGTGTCGTCGTGTACTGAAGGTAACCGGCTCTTGCTTCAGTAATGGCGGAGGGTGTGGGACTCGAACCCACAAGCCCAGAGGCGCCGGTTTTCAAGACCGGTGGATTACCAATTATCCTAACCCTCCGTCGAAGCGTCATCTGTCGGGACGTATTCTACCTCTTTTCGTGGCGCCTGTCCACTTGTTATACAACCGCCCTCTTATGAAATACCAGTCGGGGCCGGCAATTGCCATATTAGAGTCTTATTCCGTAACATGTTCGAAACTTACGACGATGTTTTGGGGGCGTTTTTCATAAATACGTGTAAGAAAAGGGGATATGGAGATATTGGAGATAGGGAGACAAGCCCGCCTCTGGCGGGCAAGCTGCTTTTCTTCGATCGAAACATCTCCTCATCTCCCTAATCCCCTTATCTCCTTTTGTTACACTCTTCTTCGTTTTTGGTTGCGGCTGTGCCGCCTTAGGGAAGGGTTTGGATGTAGGCCACCTGCACCATGTTGCTCCTGGACGGCGAAGCCTCGTTCAGTCCTCGCCTTCTTTCCAAGGCTGGCCTTCAGCGCCCGTTGGTTCTTCGATGGTCTCGACGTTGGGAGGCGGCATGGTGGCCGTGGCTTCATTTGGGAAGGTGAACTCAAGCTGCTGGTGGCGGATGAGGCGGTAGCGCTTGAGCAGACGGAGGGTTGCCAATGTCTGCGATGCGTAGAGCCCGTTGGGGCTGATCTTGTCGAGGACGACGCGCAAGACAGTGGGATACTCGAGGATGTGGCCAATGCCCATACCCTCGAGGAGTTGGATGGCGCGTTCACGGGGCTCGCGCGAGGCCGGCAGTTCTGAAATGACCAGAATAGTGGTAAAGTCTGACGTGTCGAATAGGTGGCGGGCGAAGCTCAAGGCCTCCTCCGCCGCGAACTGCCCTAAAATGGGGTTGGACTGGACCACTGATGGATAGAAGCGGTCGGCGTGCCACGCGCGCACCTCGACTACGGCGCGCCGAATCGCCTGCACGTCCTCGGGGCGCAGGACGAAATTCAGCTCGGGCGGCAGTGACGCGGGGTGGGTATTCTCCACGAAGAGCTGCAGGCCCGCCTCGGGCACCGAGGTTCGGTCGTCCGGGCCCCACCCATTCGGCCCAGCCAAGTTGTGCTGCCAGTGCGTGAGTACACGAAAGAGGTTTAGCTCGAAGAATTCGCGCACAAGCTGGAGGTTGACGTCGCTCACAATGGTCTCCGCGGGTTACAGGGCTTTCAGCGCCTGCCCGATTTTGTGGTTCGGGTCGCTCTGGACGATCCGCTGGCCCACCTGGCGGGCCTGCTCGATCTTGCCCAGGCGTTGTAAGGATAACCCTCGCTTTGCCATGATATCCACCCGGCCGAACTGTTCCCCGAAGGTCGTATAGACCTTGCCATTTTCGGCCCGGTCATCTGCGGCCCGGTAGTGTTCGAGCGCGGTGGCGAATTGTTCCTGTACAAACGCCACTTCGCCGCGCAAGAAATAACCTTCGGGCTGGTCCGGGTTCAATTCCACCGATTTCTCGAGCAGGGCGTCCGCTTCTTTGAGCACCTGCGCCGCAAGGTCCGCGTTCCGCGCAAGTTTTGCTGCACGGCCCAGCAAGAACATGGTCGCAAAATTGTCCCCGCCCTGGGCGCGCGCATTTTGGGCCAGGGCTACGGCACCGTGCCAATTGCCCTCGAGGAAGCACACGGTCGCCAGCCCGAGATCGGCCCGCGCGTTATCGGCCTGAGCCTCAAGGATTTCCAGGAATTGTCTCCGCGCCTCGTTCGCGTGGCCCAGGCTTAGTAGGGCATGGCCGAGGTCCAGTTTCGCCGGGATGAGGCCGGGCTCGGCCGCCACCACTTGCCGCAGGATAGTCACGGCACGATCGGTCTGCCCCATGCGCAGGCAGCATTTGGCCAACTGCTGGTAGGCGGCCGGAAAGGAGTCGTTCAGTTCGATGGCCTTCTCGAAGCAGTGCACAGCAAGCGCCACATCGCCTTTGACGCTGGCCGTGAGCCCTTCATCGTAATAACTTTCCGCGTCCTCGCCGCCAAAGGGCCTCATCTTCTCATAGCCTTTCACTAAGTGCTCTGGCTCATAAGTTCGGTCACCTGTTTTTGACAGGATAACAGGATAGACGGGATTATTGATGTCCTGTTTATCCCTCTCTTAGCTCCTTGACCTTTCGCTTTACTTCGACTTTCTTTTCGGCAAAATTCAAAACCAGGCCTACCGGTTTTCCTGTAGCAACAAGGTAATTGACCAATTGTATCTCGTGCGACAGCACGATGCGCCGGACCGACTCGAGTTCCAGGACAATCGTATCCTCTTACCGGATGTTCCCTCGACACAAGTTATCCCGTCTATCCTGTTATCCTGTCAAAAAGACCCCTTGCGCGCAGGGCCTCGAGGGTCTGGCGCACTTTGGCTTCGCTTACGTCCGTTTGTTGTACCACATGGCCCATGCCCGAGGCGAGGATAAACTTCATCGTCCCCGCGCGTGCCTTCTTGTCGTGCTTCATCGCAGCCAGCGTCTCCTCGACGGGGATTTCCGGCCAGGCAACGGGCAGACCGTACGCGGCCAGGCAGGCCCGTTGCCGCTCGACGAAGGTGGCGTCGACCAGCCCCAACTCGAGCGCCAGCACGCCCGCAGCGTGCATCCCCAGCGCCACGGCCTCGCCGTGCAGGTAGCGCCTGTAATGGGTCGCGGCTTCGATGCCGTGGCCGAAGGTATGGCCGTAGTTGAGCATGGCGCGGCGGCCTTGCTCACGTTCGTCTTCGGCGACCACGGCCGACTTGATCTCGCAGGACCGCTGCACGGGCATCTCGAGCGCCGACAGGTCCTTGTCCAGAATGGCGTCCACGTTTTGGGCCATGTACGCGAATAACTCCGCATCGGCGATGACGCCATGCTTGATCACCTCCGCCAACCCCGCGCGCAGTTCCCGGTCCGGCAGTGTGTTCAACAGGACCATATCAATCAGCACCGCAGCGGGCTGGTGGAACGCGCCAATGATGTTCTTCGCAAGCGGATGGTTGACACCCGTTTTGCCGCCGACGCTCGAGTCGACCTGAGCGACAATTGTCGTCGGAATCTGGATGACCGGGATGCCGCGCATGAATGAGGCGGCGGCAAACCCCGCGACGTCGCCCACGACGCCCCCGCCCAAGGCGATGACCAGGCTCGACCGGTCTAACCCGGCCTCGAGAAACTCGCCGCAGAGCCGCTCGATCTGTGCCAGGCGTTTGTGTTCCTCGCCGGCCGGCAGGACGCTCGTCGCCACGTTAACGCCGGCCTGCGCTGCCAGCGTTGCGGTTCTGTCTGCATACAGCGGGCCGACATTCGAGTCCGTGACGAGCGCCACAGAGCCAGACGCGCCCACCTTGGCGAGCACGTCCGGGAGCATATCGAGGATGCCCTGACCGAGGTGGATCGGGTAGGCCCGGTGGCCTAATGCCACGGTGAGCGTTTGCATAGAACGGTGTTCCTCACGACGTTTAGGAGTTGTCATCAAAAAAATATGTCAATAGCGGTTGACCTTGACCGTGCGCCGAGTCAGCGCCGCTTTCTCCGCCGCCAGGATTACATCGAGCGATTTCTTGCCTTCCTCGCCGGGACAATACGGTTGCTCGCGTCCCATGGCCGCGCGCACGAACTTCCCGCTCGCATCCAGGCCCCAGATGTCCTCGTCCACATTCGTCACGATTTCGGGCACGTCGAAGACGATCTCGCACTCGGGGCTGACCAGGTTGGCCACGAGTGGTTTGTCCGGTATCGCGCAAATCCGAAGCGACCCATTTGCGCAATGCAGGATCGTGTAGTTCGCCTCCATGCCCTTGACGGTCCACGAGGAAGCCAAGGTGCCCACGGTACCGTCCGTGAATCGCAGGCAGGCCACAAAGTTGTCCTCGACATCCGTGCCCTTTTTCTCGAGGCAGTCGAAGAAGGCCGAGACCTCGGCCACTTCCTTGCCGGTGAGGTAGCGGATGAGGTCGGCCTTGTGCACGCCGAGGTCCGCCATGGCCCCGAAACGCGCCTGCTTCTTGCTGAAAAACCACTTCCCCGTCGGGCTCCAATTCTCCGGTCCATCATGTCCAAACATGGCCGTCACGTGCAGGATCTTACCCAAAATCCCGCTATCGATAATCTCTTTGGCCTTCACGTGCGGTGGAAACAGCCGCTGGCTTTGGTTAACGTTCAAGAGTTTCCCGAACCGCTTGGCCGTGTCAACCATCCTTTGGGCCTCGGCGCGGCTACAGGCCATAGGCTTTTCGACGTTTACATGGCACCCGGCCTTAAGGGCATCTATGGTGACCGGCTCATGAAGGCAGTTCGGCAACGCCACGGTCACCGCGTCCGGCGCCATCTCTTTCAACATCTTCTTGTGATCAGTGTAGACCTTTGCCCCAGGCGCCCATTTGGCGGCCAGTGCTTGGGCCTTACGCTTAACTTTGTCACACAACGCAACTATCTCGGCCTCCGGGCACAGCGCATAATCGGGCACGTGCAGGAACCTGGCAATTTGCCCACAACCGATCATAGCCACGCGCAACTTCTTCGCCATATCTACTTCTCCCTCACGCATACATCTCGTGACCCAGCCCACGGAAACACGCCCATTGTAATCGCACATTCATCGAGGAAGCAAATGGAGCCGTTCATTACGAGTGTTTTGCAGCAGCAACTGGACAACTTTGCAAGCGGTCCCTATAATTCGACAGTGGAGCCAGCATATGTTAACGGACGAGCAATAGGGACGTTTGCGTGAACATCTCGTCGCGATGCGAATACGCCTGCCGGGCGATCATGGAACTGGCGTGTCACGAAGACACCCAGGAAACGATCACCGCAGAGACCATCGCCGAGCGCCGGCACATTCCGGAGAAGTACCTCGTCCACGTCCTGTTGCAGCTCAAACGGGCCGGGCTGGTGCGGAGTGTGCGCGGGGCCCAGGGCGGCTACCTCCTTGGCCGTCCCGCGGATGCGATCACACTGTTGGACATTGTCACGGTCATCGATGGACCCATTCTCGCGCCGTTCCCGGTTCAGGATGAGGCGGCTGCCGGGCTGGCGCCGATCTGGCGCGAGGCCGCGGCGAAGATCGCAGCCGAGCTGGCCAAGATTACGATACGGAGCATCATCGACCGGACCAGCAAAACGCATATGTTTTACATCTAGTGGTCTGTTAGCCGTGGCACAACGGCTTTAGCCTGTCGAAACAGACAGGAGCAAAAAAGAAGTTGACCCAACGACTCCACGAGTTGCTGACGAAAGCCGCTATGGCGGCGGGGCGCAGGGTCTGTCTCTTTTCTTGCGGCTTCAGCAGGCGGCCATATCCATCAGACGAAGACCGACAGACTACTAGCCTAGCCACCGATAGCGGCGCAAACGTAAGGACACAGTAGAATGGCAATGACAATTCAGCACAAGGGCGAGAAAAGGGGCAACGCGCTCCGGCGGCGTTTGGATAAGGTGGAAGGCCGCGGTCTGCGGACGTATACCCCGTCGCAACTCGTCCTTGCGAAAGCCAAAGGGCGACACATCTGGACCGTGGACGGCCGCAAATTGATCGACTTTACTTCCGGCGTGCTGGTGACGAATCTCGGCCATGGGCATGTCCTGTTCGAGAAGCTGTATCGACAGTACAGCCGGGACCTACCCCGAAACGCTTACAATATGGTCATGCCCATCGAGGTTGAAGCCTCCGAACGACTCATTAAAAGCATGAGCTATCCCAAGGCCCAGAAGGTGCTTTGGGCGGCCAGTGGGTCCGAGGGCATCCAGAAAGCCATGTGGTGTGCGCTCCACCTGTATTCCCGCCGGCCGGTCATGGTGGCCACGCGCGGCGGGTTTCACGGAAAAAAGGGCCTCGCCGGCGACGTCACCGGGGACACAAGCCCGAATCCCAACGTCAAGTTCGTCTCCTTCCCAATGTACGAGGAGAAACCGCCATCATTTTATCGCAAAGAGCTCGACGCCTTGACGCGGGCTCATCGCGGGGAAATCGCTCTGCTCATCACCGAGCCATATCTGGGCGCCAAGGGCTCGTTCCACCCGCCAAAGTGGTATCACCAGATGCTCCAGGCCTGGTGTGACCGACACGACATCGCTTTCATCTTCGATGAGGTGCAGTCGTGCCATGGGCGCACCGGTGAGATGTATGCGTACCAGACATATGGCGTCCAGCCCGACCTAGTGGTGCTTGGCAAAGGCGTGGCGAATGGCGAACCCGCCGCCGCCGTCGTGGGCCGCGCCGACCTCATCGACGCGCTCGACTATGGCGAAGCCTCCGACACCTTCAGCGGCAACCCGCGTGCCTGCGCGGCGGTCTGTGCCACATTCGACGTGTTCGAGCAGGAGAACATCGTGCGCAATGCCAAGAAAATGGGCGCGCTGATGCGGAAGCGTCTGAACGCGCTCATCGGCCGGTTTCCCTTCGTCAAAGCCGTCCGCGGTGAAGGGCTGGTCTACGGCGTCGAGATCGTGAACGATGACACGGCCAACCGCTGTGTCCTGGAAGCCTACCTCGGCAGCGGCAAGAAGGGGGTGCACCTCCTCGGGCCGCTGGCGGGCAAGGTTCTGCGCGTTAGCCCGCCGCTTACCATCACCGAGCCCGAACTCGATCAAGCCTTCGCCATTATTGAAACGGCCTGGCAGCGGATATAGTCCGCACATTCAGACCCACAGATGCGCACAGCGCGGTGTGCCGCACTGTACCAGCCCGGGAGGCCTTCTGTAGCCATCAGCGAAGAGAAGACTTCTTATTTCCATCCAAAGCCGCTTCATAACGTGTGCGATATGCAGATTAGTCGAAGTCGAACACGGACTGGGGTGTCTCGGGCTCTTGCTTGGGTTTGGGCGTAGGCTGTTCGGGCCGGCCCTTTTCCTGCTCGGCCGTGTCAGGCGCTCGGTCGAGGTAGAAGACATAATCGACCGGCTCGCGCAAGACACGCGCGATCTTCAAGCAGAGCGTGATAGAAGGATTCAACCGCCTCTTTTCAATGGCGATGATGGTCTGGCGTGCCACGCCGACCTCGTTGGCGAGATCGACCTGGCGTATACCAAGCCGATTTCGGATCTCTTTGACCCGGTTGCCTAGGATTATTGCTTTCTCCATCATTTGTATATATATACATACTAGGCTGGGGCAGATGTCAAGTGCGTCGGATCGGGGCGCCAACACGCTGACCCATGTAGTGAGCAAGCAAACGGCGGCGCGGCGCCACACGCTAGGTATAGCTCAACAGGATAAAGGATACACATTCGGGTGCCACGGACAAACTCGTTTGTCCGTGTTCCGGCA
>CAYRLQ010000060.1:0-17144 GCA_964425145.1 uncultured Nitrospiraceae bacterium | reverse complement strand
AATACGAAGCACACATTAAGGAGAATCGCTGTCCGGCCAAAGTGTGTAAGGCCTTGACCTCGTACTACATCGAGCCGGAGAAATGTCAAGCGTGCGGAATCTGCCTGAAGAATTGCCCGGTGGGTGCGGTTAAGGGTGACAAAGGGATAGTTCACTGGATCAATCAAGCGGAATGCACGAAATGCGGGGTCTGCTTCGAGGTTTGTCCAGCCCGCTTCGGCGCTGTGGTTAAGGTCTCGGGCGAGGCCGTTCCTCCGCCTCCGGCAAAAGCCAGAAAAGTGGTACGCAAGAAAGGGAAGTCATGAAGACGATAACCTTAGAAATAGACGGCAGGGAGGTCAAGGCGCAAGAGGGAATGACCATTCTTGAGGCAGCAATGAAGTTGGGGATCGACATTCCAACTCTCTGCCATCACGAGAAATTAGCTCCCTACGGCGCATGTCGAATTTGCAGCGTGGAGATTCTTAAGGGTAAACGGTCCCGTGTCGTCACCTCTTGTGTCTACCCCGTGGAGGAGGGCCTGGTAGTAAAGACAAAGTCGCCACGTGTGGTCAAGATTCGCAAGATGCTTATAGAGCTTATGCTGGCCCCTGCGCCAGGGGCGAAGGTGCTCGAGGACCTTGCCGCCGAATACGGCGTAGAGGGCACAAGATTTGAAGCCGAGCACAGTCTGTGCATCCTTTGTGGCCTATGTGTGCGTTACTGTGCCGAGGTCAAACAGGCTAATGCAATCGGATTTGCCGGGCGTGGCATATCACGCCAAATAGCGTTCATCCCCGAGATAGCCTTAAAAATGTGCGCGAATTGCAGGGAGTGTTTTGCACTGTGTCCGACGGCGAAGCTTCCCAGAGAAACCGATGGCGTTTGCTTCCTTGATCTCACAATGGACGAGTTTATCTCTGGTCAAAGCGGATAATTGTCCGCATGGATGTGTAACAATCTCTAACAATCAGGGAGTGTCGACTGTGGGTAAGGAGACGGTTGAAATCAGGTGGCACGGCCGTGGCGGACAAGGGGCGGTGACCGCGTCGAAGCTATTGGCCGAAGCGGCCTTGGAGGAGGGCAAGTATTTTCAAGGCATGCCGGACTACGGGGCGGAACGTATGGGAGCGCCGGTCATAGCCTTCACCCGAATCAGTTCCGAACCGATCAGGCCCTATTGTCAGGTCACGGAGCCTGATGTCGTGGTCGTGCTTGACCACACCCTCCTTGATGTTGTCGACGTCAGCGAGGGGCTGAAGGATGATGGGCTTCTTATTGTTAATACGACAGCGTCCCCAAGCGAGGTGTGTTCCCAGGTAGGCTATAAAGGTAAGGTATGCACTGTTGGTGCAACAGGCATCGCCATGGAAACCCTGGGTCGAAATCTGCCCAATACGCCGATGCTTGGGGCGCTGATTCGGGCCTCTGGGGTGGTCAGCAAGGAGCACCTGATCGCCGTGCTTAGAAGGATACTCGGGGCAACGATGAAAGAAAAGATCGTCGAGGGTAATGTAACCGCTTTGGAAAAGGCGTATCAATACACCGAGGGGGTTGGAGGAGAGGACGTTGACTGAAAAAGGATGGAAGGAAATCTCACCGGGTGGGCTGGTCTCTGAGCCCGGTAGTTCGGTGGAATACAAGACCGGAACCTGGCGCTCTTGGAGGCCGGTCATCGATATGGGAAAATGTAACTACTGCCTGACCTGCTGGGTATATTGCCCCGACTGCAGCATATTGGTTGAGGACGGCAAGATAGTGGGCATTGATTTAGACCACTGCAAGGGCTGCGGCATCTGTGCCCGGGAATGCCCACAGGAGGCAATCACCATGGTGGAGGAGACGAAGGCGAAAATGGAGGAGTCATGAATCAGGCATCTCAATATGTAAAAGGCAAGGTCATGGCTCTCGAAGGCGATATGGTTGTCGCCGAGGCAATGCGCCAGATAAATCCCGACATCGTTGCCGCCTATCCCATAACCCCCCAAACCGAGATCGTGCAGACCTTCAGTCAGTTCGTGGCAGATGGGCTGGTGGACACCGAGTTTATCGCGGTCGAGAGCGAGTTTGCGGCTATGAGCGCCTGCATCGGGGCCGCGGCGGCCGGTGCACGCGTCATGACGGCCACATGCGGCGCCGGCCTGGCCTTAATGTGGGAAGTGTTATGGTGTGCCTCCGGGATGCGGGTACCCATCGTCATGGCGGTGGTCAATCGGTCGCTATCGGCTCCGCTGAACATTCTGACCGATCAGACCGATATGATGGGCTGCCGTGATGCCGGCTGGGTTCAGCTTTACGCCGAAAACCACCAGGAAGCCTATGATAACGCGCTGCAAGCAATGCGCATCAGCAAGCACGCCGACATCAGGCTCCCGGTGATGCACGGCCTGGCCGGCTTTGTCCTGGGGCACACGCTGGGCCGAGTTGAGATTCTGCCCGATGAAGTCGTGCGCGAGTTCATTGGAGAGCATGAGCACCACTTCCCGCTATTGGATGTGGCTCATCCGGTCACCGTAGGGGCCTTCGACCACCACGATAACTTCTTCGAGCACAAACGCCAGCAATGGCAGGCGATGGAGAATGCTTTAAGGGTCATTGTTGAGGTCGGCGAGGAGTATGGGGCGCTCACTGGACGTCATTATGGTTTAGTCGAGCCGTACCTGCTCGATGATGCAGAACTGGTCATCGTCATTATTGGCTCCGGAGCCGGCGCGCTCCGGGTGGCTGTAGATGAAATGCGCGCCGAGGGCGTCAAGGCCGGGATGCTTAAACTCCGCAGCTTCCGTCCCTTTCCCGCTGCTGCAGTCGCTGAGGCATTGCGCGGTAAGGAAGTGATAGCTGTATTGGAGCGCGCCAGTTGCTTTGGGAGCGAGGGCAGTCCGACCTTCCTTGAGGCTTGCACTGCTTTATCTATTCGCGATATCCAGGCAAAAATGGTCAATTATATTTACGGCGTAGGTGGCAGAGACACAGTCCCAGCCGGGTTTTGCCAGGTATATCGAGACTTGGTTGAGATTGCAGAAAGCGGCGAGGTTGGCCCCGTTTTCCGCTATCTAGGGCTCAGGGACTTCTGAGGAGAGAATAATGACACTAGCACTGACCGAGACCAGCCGGCAGGAAGACCGATTGGCTCCGGGGCATCGGGCGTGCCTGGGCTGCGCCGAGCCAGTCATAGTGCGTCACGTATTGCACGGCATAGATGGTCCGGTGGTGGCAGCCAGCCCCACCGGCTGCCTGGAGATCGTAACAAGCCCCTTTCCCACTACCTCGTGGCGGGTGCCCTGGATTCACGTCGCCTTCGAAAATGTGGCCTCAGTACTCTCTGGTGTTGAATCTGCTCATCGTGTGCTGAGAAAGAAAGGCAAGGTAGAGGACCGGGATATCACGTTTGTCGCGTTCGCCGGCGATGGGGCCACCTATGATATCGGATTGCAATTCATAAGTGGCGCCTTCGAGCGGGGGCACAAGTTGGTCTATGTGTGTCTCAATAACGAGGCGTACATGAATACCGGTATCCAACGAAGCAGCGCCACACCCTTCGGTGCTTGGACCACAACCAGCCCGGTGGGCAAAGTCATTCCGGGCAAGATACAGCATCGCAAAGACATCACAGCCATAATGGCGGCCCACAACATCCCCTATGTGGCCCAGGCCGCGCCACATGCCTGGCGCGACCTCATGGCCAAGGCACGAAAGGCAAGCAAAGCCGATGGGCCTTCTTTCATCAACGTATTAACACCTTGCCCCCGGGGGTGGCGCTACGAATCCGGCGATACCATCGCTATGTCTCGGCTGGCTACTGAGACCTGCATGTGGCCCCTTTTTGAGGTCGAGGACGGTAATTGGCAGTTGACCGGACAACCAGCGGAGAAGAAGCCCGTTACCGATTGGCTTAAGTCGCAGAGAAGATTTGCCCACCTCCTTCGCCCCGAGAATAGTGAAGTTCTCGCCGAGCTCCAGAGATGGGTCGATCGAGAATGGGATAAGCTGCTCAGGCGCTGCGGACATCATGAACCACAGAGGACACGGAGACACGGAGAGAAACTGTGAAAAAATGATTCTCCGTTTTCAACAAGGATAGACAAGATGAACAAGATGTCTTCGTATTATCCTGAATATCCTGGCAATCCTTGTCCCTTCCGTGGTTGAAAAAAGGCATGATAGGATCGCAACTGCTAATAGCTGGGGGATTGATGGCCGGGCTTGGGGCCGGCCTGTCCATCGTCCTGGCGATTGCGAACAAGACGTTATACGTGTATGAAGACCCGCGGATTGACGCGGTCGACGAAATGCTCCCAGGCGCTAATTGCGGGGCGTGCGGTTTTCCCGGATGCCGGGCGCTAGCGGAGAAAGTCGTGGCGGGAGAGGCCTCTCCAAGCCAGTGCACGGCAAGCTCTGCGGAAATGGTGGCCGCCATCGCAGCGTTCTTGGGGATCGAGGCGGGCTCTCAGGAGAAGCGCGTGGCGCGGTTGGCTTGCGCGGGCGGGACGAACGTAGCCCGTACACGGGCGATTTACCAGGGCATCGACACGTGCCGGGCCGCGGTATTGATAGCAGGCGGCGGCAAGGGGTGCGCCTGGGGTTGTCTGGGCTACGGCGACTGTGCGGCGGCGTGCCCCTTTGATGCAATCACGATGAATGAACACCGGCTGCCTGTGGTTGCCGAAGACAAGTGCACGGCATGTGGCAATTGTGTCGAGGCTTGCCCGAGGGGCCTGTTTTCGATCCATCCGGTGAGCCATCGGCTGTGGGTCGCCTGCACGAGCCGGGCGCGGGGCAAAGAGGCCAGGGCCGAATGCGAAGTGGCCTGCATCGGTTGCGGCCTGTGCGCAAAGGATGCCGCGCCGGGGCTAATCGAGATTGACAATAACCTCGCGACAGTCGACTATAGTAAGAACCACTTAGCCAGTCCCGACGCCATCCAAGGATGCCCGACGGGTGCAATTGTGTGGTTGGACGAAAAGCAGGGTGTTATTAAAGGCGCCAAAGCCAAGAAGGTGAAACGGAAGTCGCCCCTACCAGTTTAAGGATTATCACGACGAAACAGGGCCTGTCTTCGCGAACAGGAGATGTCCCTGTTCTTGCGGCCTCGAAGCGAAAACCCCTGAGTCTATCGGCGTTTTGGCCCGTGAACGGTTACGACTAAAGAACTCTGACATATGAACCCAGCCCCGGTCATGTCGTCAAGAACCTTTGCCCATGGGGTACATCCTCCAGCGCGAAAGGAGCGTACCGAAGGCAAAGCGACGCAACGCCTGTCCTTCGCGCCCGAGTTGATCGTTCCCATGTCGCAACATATTGGGGCGCCCGCTAAGCCCATCGTGCGCAAGGGCCAGGAAGTGGTGCGCGGCGAACCAATCGCGGCGCCGAGCGGGTTCGTATCGGTGCCAATGCATGCCCCGCTGACGGGAGTGGTGGAGAAAATCGACCTGGCCCTGCTCGCCGACGGAACAATGGGCCCGGCCATTTACCTGCGGTCGTATCCCGGCTCGAGCCAGGAAGTGTTATATGGCGCACCGCTGGACATCGAGACCCTTCAGCGCGATGAACTGATCGGCGCCGTGCAAGACACTGGCATGGTGGGCCTGGGGGGCGCGGCATTTCCCACGCACGTGAAGTTGGCCGTGCCAAAGGGCAAGACGGTCGATACGATCATCGCCAACGGCTGCGAGTGTGAGCCGTACCTGACGACGGACCACCGACTGATGCTCGAGCGCATGGAGGACCTGTTCGCCGGGATCGAGATCGCCCTGCGGGCCACGGGCGCAGCACAGGCCTTGATCGGCATCGAGGAGAACAAACCCGACGCTATCAAGGCGCTGCGCGCGGCGGCGCCCGATGACATACCTGTCCGTGTTGTTGCGGTGCAAACCAAATACCCGCAAGGCGCAGAGAGAATGCTCATCAAGGCCCTTCTGAAGCGCGAGGTGCCTTCGGGCGGTCTGCCCAGCGACGCGCGCGTCGTAGTGTTCAACGTTGCCACGCTGGCGCAAATCGGCTACCTGCTCCCCCGCCGTCAGGGATTGATCGAGCGCGGCGTAACCATTACCGGTCCGGGAATCGAAAAGCCTGGAAACTACCTGATCGCGTTGGGCACGCCGTTGCGCGACGTCCTCGAGCAGGTGGGGTTGAGAGACTCGGCAAGGCAGGTTATATTAGGCGGGCCGATGATGGGTCAATCGATGTGGTCTTTGGACGTCCCTATCACGAAGGGCATCAGCGGCGTCCTCGTGTTTACAGAGGCAGAAATCCAGGCCCGGCCGACGAAGGTTTATCCGTGTATCCGGTGCGGCCAGTGCGTTCAAGCCTGCCCTGCTTTCCTCAACCCGTCGCGGCTGGGCGTGCTTGCGCGCAAAGAGAGGTATCAGCTCATGGAAGAGCAATACTACCTGAATGACTGTTTCGAGTGTGGCGGTTGCGCGTACGCGTGCCCGTCGAACATCCCGCTGGTGCAATATTTTCGCATGGCTAAGGCGAAGAATCGTGAAAGGAAGGCCGCTAGGTGAGCCCAGGGGCGCCGCCGATAGAGATACGGACCTCGCCGCACCTCAAGCGCGACTTGAGCACAGACGTCATCATGCGCAACGTGGTGTATGCCCTGTTACCAGTGGTGGCGGTGGGGGTGGTCACGTTCGGTGTGAGCGTGCTGCTGCTGGTCTTCGTGTCCACCTTGGCGTGCGTGCTCACCGAGCACGTGTTCTGTCGCCTTTCGGGCCAGTTCAGTACCGTGAGCGATTGCAGCGCCGTGATTACGGGCATGCTGCTGGCCCTGACGCTGCCGCCGGGGTTTCCGTTATGGATGGTGGCTGTCGGCGGCTTCATTGCAATTGCGCTGGGCAAGGCGCTGTTCGGCGGATTGGGGTTTAACGTGTTCAACCCGGCGCTGGTGGGCCGGGCGTTTTTGCAGGCCGCGTTCCCCGTGGCCATCACTACGTGGACACCGCCGGGCGTGGCTGGACGGTTCACGCAGTGCATCCCGTCCACGCTGGCGTTGCCCTTTCTGCGCCCGGCGGTCGTGGATGGTTTTTCGGGCGCGACGCCGCTGTCGCTGATGAAGTTCGGCGATGCCACCACCCAATTGCCAGAGACAATGAAACTGTTCGTGGGGACGGTCGCAGGGTCGGCCGGGGAGACCTCCGCAGTGGTCATCCTCGCTTGCGGGACCTATCTGGCCGCGCGCAAAATGATGGACTGGCGTATCTCCGCAGGCATGCTCCTGAGCGTCTTCGCATTCAGCAGCATCTTCTACATCTTCGACCAAGAGGCGTACCCCTCCCCCATCTTCATGCTGTTTTCCGGCGGACTCATGTTCGGGGCGATTTTCATGGCCACGGATATGGTGACTTCGCCAGTCACGCCGGCGGGCGTGTGGATTTACGGAACATTCCTCGGCTTCATAACCGTCCTTATCCGCCTGAAGGGCGGCCTGCCCGAAGGAGTCATGTATGCGATCCTGCTGGGGAACGCCATTAACCCGCTGCTCAATAGTATGACGCAGCCGAGAATCTACGGCGCCAAGAAGGCACTGGCTCGAAAATGAGCACGGCAACGAACATATCCGCCGCACAGGCTGGAGCGCCCGGTAGTTTAGCCATGATCCGCACGCTCGGAGGCGTGGCGCTGATCTCGGGCGTCCTGCTCGCACTTGTGTATCAGGCGACGTTCAACATCATCAAGCGGAATAAAGAAGAAGCGGTTCGGAACGCCGTCTTCGCCGTCATTCCCGGCGCCGAGGACCAGGTGCGGTTCGAGGTGCAGGACTCAGGTAGCCTGAAACGGGTCGAGGGTGAACCAACCGGTCTGCCGCAGGTGTTCGCGGGGCTCGACGCGACCGGACGGTTCCTTGGCATCGCGCTCGAGGCCAGTGGACAAGGCTACAGCGGCGTCATCCGCGTGCTCTACGGGTACTCTCCCGACCAGGAACTGATCACCGGACTCAAAGTGCTCGAAAGCAAGGAAACACCCGGCCTGGGCGATCGGATCGGCAAGGAGCCGTTCCTCGACAACTTCACGGCCATGGACGTGCGGATGGACAAGGGCAAAACCAAGCTGCTCCATCCCATCGAACTCGTTAAACACGGCACCAAAACCGAGGCCTGGCAAGTTGACGGCATCTCAGGGGCAACGATTTCGTCCACGGCCATTGCCGACATGCTCCGGGAAAGCACCGAGAAGATGCTCCCCATCGTCCACAGACATTTGGCCGAGCTGAAGGAAGCGCAATGATGGCGCCGAAGTCCAACACCCCCACGGACATGAACACGTTCCTGAAAGGACTGTGGGAGGAGAACCCTGTATTCGTGATGCTGCTGGGGATGTGCCCGACGCTGGCGGTGACGAACACGGTTGCCAACTGCCTGGCCATGGGCCTGGCCGCGACGTTCGTGTTGGTCATGTCGAGCACGCTGGTGTCGCTGCTGCGGAACTTTATTCCGAAACAGGTGCGGATCGCGACGTTTATCGTCATTATTGCAACGTTTGTCACTATCGTCGACTACGTGATTCAAGCCATCAGTCTCGAACTGTACGCGAGTCTCGGCGCGTTTATTCAGCTCATTGTGGTCAATTGCATCATCCTGGGCCGCGCCGAGGCCTTTGCGTCCAAGAACACCGTGCGCAAGTCCATCAGCGACGCCTTGGGCATGGGCATTGGGTTCACGTTCGCGTTGTTGTGCCTGGGCGTGGTGCGTGAAGCCCTGGGAAGCGGGACGTTGTTAGGCATTGCGGTGTTCGGTCCGCACTTCGAGCCCTGGTCCATCATGATCTTGCCGCCGGGCGGGTTCTTCGTACTGGGCACGTGGCTGTTGATCTTCAACTGGGTACGCGAGCGGTGGGCGCGCAAGGCCGCAACCGGTCGTTTTCCTGGATAGGATTAACAAGATGATGAAAGAGTTAATGATGGTTATTAAACCATTTCAATCGAATCTTGTAAATCTTGTCAAGAAACGGAGAAGCCAATGAAACCGGATTCCCTTCCGTTCATTTTCGTGAACGCATGTTTCATCAACAACTTCGTGTTGAGCATGTTTCTGGGCATTTGCCCCTTCCTGGGAGTGTCGGCCAAACGCGAGACTGCCGTGCGCATGGGCCTGGCGGTCATCTTCGTGATGCTGGTGAGTTCGACGTGCGCTTACGGCATCAACATCGTGCTCGAGCACCCGTCGATTAACGCCCCGTACCTAAGACTGATCTGCTACATTGCCGTGATCGCGTCGGCGGTGCAACTGGTCGAGATGTTCGTTAAGAAAAGCAGCCCGGCGCTGTTCCGGGCCCTGGGCATCTTCCTGCCGCTGATCACGACCAACTGCGCCATTCTGGGCCTGGCCCTGTTCCAGACAAGCAAGGGCTATAACTTCGTGCAATGCATCGTATACGCCCTGGGCGCGGGCTGCGGGTTTACCTTGGCGCTGACGATCATGTCCGGCCTGCGCGAGGAACTCGATCTGGCCGATGTCCCCAGCGTGGTCAAAGGCGCCGCGCTGACCCTGATGCTGGCAGGGATTCTATCGCTGGCGTTCATGGGCTTCGCCGGCCTCGGAGGCTAAGCCATGGCAACCATCCTAGTTGCGGTTCTGGGCGTGTTCATCATCCTCTCCGTTTGGGTCGGGATTGACCTCCTCGCCCGCAAACAGCTCGGCGAACGCCACCACGGCTGCCGGGGACACCATGGCCCCGGCTGTCGTACCTGCCAGATGCTGAACCAGTGTGCGCGAGACGGGGAACGTGGTGAAGACCGGGAACCCGGGCCGCGTCCGCCTACAGGTCATTTCTGAACCCGCCAGCGGTTTGCGCAAGGCAATAAACGACTTTTCACATCTTGTTCGAAATACCTCTTCCTCTTATCCTGATGACCGACGCCGAGACCGCGAAGGGCGAAGTGTGGTACAGTATGAAGGATTCAGGGTCGAAGGCGAAGGATCGAATTTGAGCACGCGGGAACAGAATGATAGGAAGTTCGGCGCGTGGGAGGACTTGCCCGGCGGGGGCAGGCGTTATTGGTACGACGTGACGGGCCGGTAAGGCTGGCGGGCGCGATACGTGAAGGAGGTCGACGCTGTCGAGGGAACGTTGCGGTTCTACCAGGAGGTCTACGACGAGGGCGGCCAAAAGGTGGAGATTCACGAGAAGTATCCGGTGGACAGGGGGCATACGCCGGCAGAGGAGGACGCATGACCATAACACGGGAAACGGTGGCGGACAAACTGGCCGCATATTTGCATCACGGTGTTTCTCTTGCCGCGCTGGTTGACTGGGCGGAATCGGCCATGATGGAAGGTGACTTCCAAGGACAAGCGGCCGAGGATGCACGCGATGTTGTGGCCAGGCTTGGTGTGGCGGACGTGCGGGCATTCGGTTTGACGTGGGAGGACTGCGAGCACTTGCTCAAGAAACTGGGTTGCACCGTGCGGCTCGAGATTGGAATGGAAGCGTAGGTCTTCGAGCACGACATAGCCACGCATCGTACTAGAGGGTCGGTTTTCTATTCCGATAAGGAGCGCGCGCTAGAAGGCCTTCGGCCAAAGCTATGCGGCAGTAAGAGGACCTGCGGCGACGAGTTTTCTTCTCGCCGTGTCCAGGGTAAGGTTGAGTCCTTCCAACGTTCGTGCGCCGAGGAGAAGTAGGTCCCCCGGTTCCGCGAATACGACCTCGTCAATGGTGAAGCTCTTGCCGATACGAAGGATTGCGAAGCCGACGCTGCGCGTGACAACCTCGCCATTCGCCATCGTGAAACGCACGTCCTTCTTCTCGCGTTTGACGCCGATCTTCTCGAGCAAGGATAGCCCTCATGGCAGTAATGGAAACAATTAAGGCGGTAGTGGATATAGTTCGCAAACTTAACAACGTCGATCTTATCAACATGGTCATTCACTTGCAGAGCCAGGTTCGCGGTCTACTGGACGAAAACAAGACGCTCAAAGACGATAACGAGTCTTTGCGGGCAAAGCTGGCAGTGCACAAGTCCCTTGTTTTTCATGATGATGCGTATTGGACGAAGGACGGCGAAGGACCTTTCTGCTCCCGTTGCTGGGACGAGAAGAAGACTGGAGTTCGCATGCATCAAGGCGCAACGGAAGGTACGTTTGTTTGTCCTTCGTGTGGTGCTTCGATGTGGACCGAAGAGTTCAGAAACCGGAAATGGTAATGCCCGAGAACGGAATACGTGAGCCACAGCTCGAGCCCCACCTCTTAGGTCAATTCAGAATTCAGGGGAGACCTTACTTGATTCCGGCCACGCCTTACTTCTTTTTGCCTTCTCCTTCTGTTGGGCCAGGGCGACTGTTTGTGGAAGGGCAGATAAGAACTAGGGGGGATGAAGGGCGAAGGACAAACTGCGAATGGCCGACTATGGTACACTGTAGCGTATGAAGTGGGCAGGGAGTGAAAGGAATGCCTCATGCCTTATCGTGGACATATCGAGAATGGAATGGTAGTGCTCGATGAGATCATTCCGCTGCCGGAGGGAACTGTGGTGACGGTTGAGCCGATGGAACAGGAGCCAAGCGCCGTGGGGCGGGCGTTGCTGGACCTAGCGGGACTGTTCCCGGCGGAGGACCTCCAGGAAATCGAGGAAGCGGTGCAGGACTGCCGAAAGATCGACGCTGATGGCTGGTGACTATGTCCTGGACACGAATATCGTGATCGCCCTATTGAAAGGGGAAGAAGGGGTTGCCTCGCGCGCCGCGTCGGCCTTGTCTGTGTGGATTCCCTTTCCAGTACTCGGTGAACTGCATTATGGTGCGCGGAACTCGGCCCATCCGGAGGAAAACGTGGCGCGCGTCGAACAGATCGCCGCCCATTCCAGTGTCCTTTTCCCGGACTTGGCGACGGTCCGCGAATATGGTGTGGTGCGCTCGAGATTGAGAGCGATTGGGCGCCCCATACCCGAGGCCGACCTCTGGATTGCGGCGTTGACCATTCAACACGGGCTTGTTCTTGTATCGCGCGATACGCACTTCGAAGACGTCAGTCGACTCCAACTGGAGCGTTGGTGAAGGCAAAGAAAGCCAAGTTCCTTGCCGTCTGCGGGCGGAGGCAAGGAGTCCAAGTCACTCTGGAAAGAGAACCATGGGATACGCGTCGTCAAAGCTGATCGTTCTCGTCGGTGCGGGTCTGACCGCTCTTGCCGTCCAGGCGGCCTTGGCGGCGACGGAAGACCTCGGAAACGGCTTTTTTCACCACGGCGTAGCCACGCCCGTGAGCAACCACCGCGGCACCGTCGCCACGGTCGACGCCGAGGGCCGCGACGTCGTGCTTGTCTGGCTATTTGACCACCGCGGTGGTTATGCGCTCCTGATGATCGACGCTGAGACGGGCAACAGCGAGGAAATTCCCATGCCCTTCCCGCCGGGCGGCGATTGCCCCTATGCCTCGATTCTATCGAGCGGAAACAGGTTCTATACGCATTTCAACAGTCACTTCGTCGAGTTCGATCCGGAGAAGCGTGCCTTTACGTTCTTCACCAAGACGGCGCCGCAGATGGCGATGGGCATGACGGAGGACGACAACGGCGTCATCTGGTCGGTTACCTACCCGAACAGCGGCGTCGTGTCGTTCGACCCCGCGACGCGCGCGTTCAAGGACCACGGCCACGTGCACAAGGAGAACTGGCGGCAATACCAGCGCTACGTCGCCGCCGACGACACGGGCTGGGTCTACTTCGGCGTCGGCAGCACCGCCAGCCACATCATCGCCTTCGAGCCGCGAAAAGGACTTGACTTACAGAGCAGAATGCACATATCCTTCAACATGGATGAAGCTTCAGATCCCGCGAATCAAGCGTGACCCGTGGCGAATGAACCTTTTAAGTCCAACAGTTGCAGGTGGTTGAGGTACAGCTTGTCCCACACTTACAATAACCTCAAATCGCGAGTTTCCTCTGGTACAGCAGCCAGAAACTGTGCGCAACGGATCCCGCTTGTTCATTGTGTCCGCAAACATGTGGAGATTACGAGAGTCATTGATTTCTTGAAACGTGGTTACGTTGATGACCCCGTGTCTCGGGAAAGCACAAGACGGGCAAACAACGAACTTGGAATACCCGAAGGATCGACATTTTTCTATGCCGGAAGGTCTTTCCCTGAGGAGGGCATTCGGGTAGCCATGCTTCACGGTGGGGCCTTCGATGGCGATAAGGCAGAAGAGAACTGTTTCGAGTCTAAGGTAAAGGCCAACAATCCTGGACTAATGGACTGCGGAGCTAGGCCATTTGACTCGGGTGGCCTTGTCGCGAAAGAACCTGTAAAGCAACTGAAATTGGAATGGCGCAAGCACGCTCCAGTGAAAGACGGAAAGCCGGATGTCAAGGCGTATTTTGACGCTCACAACGTAACGGAAATGGAAGAATGGCGCATCTATTTCGGTTTGTTCCTTGAGGACTTTTTCGCCTCGCCGCGGGACTATTGGGGCGGCATTCCGAAGAAAGAAATAGACTCCACAACGTTTAGGCCCGAGGATAGTTGGCGCAATTGGACATTCGAACTCCATTCGAAGTGGGAAGTGCCGCCGGGCCTCGCTGGAGACATTGTTGTGGATGCGCGACTGGAGTATCATTTCCAGAATCAAGCCGGGTTTGGCGGCCAGCCTGCGATGGCTCCATCTGTGAAGAAGATAGGGCGATTCCATCAAAACCCGGGCAAAGAAGCTGATCGCACAGCGAAAGAGACTGCGCTGAGCAAGTAAGGGAAGATAGGGATACTCAAAATGAACAAGGTTAGACTCGTAGCAGCCACCGGGCTGCCACTGAGCAACGCAGGATACATGGTGCCGATTTTCGAAAAGGGGGACGGCAAGTGCTTTGAAGCGGGGGGGCGAGATTTTCCACCGTCGGTGCTGGATGAACTTGTCGAAGAGGAAGCCGCCATGCTTTTTGATCCGGTGCTGCCCAAGGGCTCCGGCTTCAAGATTGAGGACCTGCGTTGGTCCAGTGACGAAGCGGATCACTACGGCTTTGCTGCGTTTGTCTTCTTTTTCTCGGAAAGGGCTGTGGCTTCCCTTGGGGGAAAGGAGGAGATTGAAGCGATCTGCTCCAAGCACAAGGCAGTCCGAGCAACGCCAAGAGGCGCCGCCGCCAAAGAGTGGGGGAAATACCTATTCCTTCTTATTGCGCGGGAGAATCTTGTCTCCGGGTTCATTCCGCAAGTGATTCATCTCTGCGGCAACACAATAGACAGGATTTTGGCGCAAAGAATCCAGTCGCGCCAGCGCGACTCAACTCATCTTGTGAAAGGGGAGGAGGACGATCTGGCGCAACTCGCCCAAGTAATGATGAATATCGCCGACCGTCAATCCCTTGACGAAGCGATCCGATACTATGGCGCAATGCTGCGATTGAGTCCGCTAGGGAAGAACTTCCCCGTCTGGCTGGATCTGGTCCTTCATAGATGGGAGCATCCAATACAGGACGTTGAGTACTGGAAGAACTTGGCCGCCGGAGTGTATGACGCAGCCGAGCAACGGGCCGCCATGATGTCGAGGGCCGAGCAGGTTGCACAGCTCCCTGCTCTCCAAGAACGGGTTGCCTCCATCGAAGACCAGGTTGCACAGCTCCCTGCTCTCCAATACCGGGTTGCTCGCAACGAAGGCCGAATCAGCCGTGTTGAGTATTGCGTCGAGCAGATCAAGCAAGAAGCTGGAAAAGTAATGGTTTGGTCTATGAAGGGCACAAAGACAGGGCAATATCCACCGTTTGACAAGGATGTGCTTGACAAAATACTTGCGACTCAAGCAGTTCATCGAGGTTACAGCCCTTTCGATCTTCAGATATCGCAGTTTCTCGGCAAACTTACAGGCTCCAAGAATAGACCAAAGAAGAAAGAGCTCGCAACCACATTCTGGGAGAATTAGACAAATGTCACCGAGAGAACAGGAATTGTCCTTCGAGAAGGACATGGAAGTGCTGACTGGACTTGGGGATTCTCAGGTCCAAGAAATAGTCATGTTGTTGAACCGAAAACGACCAACGAAAGCCGAGATAAGAAAAAATGCGCCTGGCGGTTTCTTGAGGCTTCTCCTGGTCTACGCAAAGCTTCTTGAAACAACCGATGTATCCGATGAAACGAAGCGGGCTGCCACTCCTTTGAGCAATTGGTTTGAGGAGAAGATTCCGGATGTGAGGAGTCTGCCCGGCTACGACGCGTTCCTGAAGCAGTGCGAGGAGGCAATGGGGCCCGCCACGGTGAGCATTCCCAGTGCTTCGACGGATTCCCGAAGAAACATCTCGGAGAGTATGGGTGTCGTCAATGTTTTCAACGCAATCCCTTTCTTGGCCGGGGAGGATTTGACGCCATCCTTGCGCGTTTTCCTGATGAATCGAGACCATGTTCTCTTCGATTCTTCCGGAGACTGGGATGACTGGCTGTACGTAGTCAAGTGTCTCCTGCTGTCGTTGGAAAAGCAATCTGAGAGCCTTGCCAAGTCGCCGGATTCATGGAAAGGCGTTCCTTGGGAAAAGGCCATTGAACATTTGCGCGATATTAAGAGGGCTCTTCGGTCGTTCGACAAGCGAATAAGGGATAATGCCCCGTCAGATGTTAAGGTTCCTGGACGCCGGAAGAAGAAATAGAGCCAGCAGTCTCTACAGGCCCTCCAAGCTGATCGTTCTCGTCGGTGCGGGTCTGACCGCTCTTGCCGTCCAGGCGGCCTTGGCGGCGACGGAAGACCTCGGAAACGGCTTTTTTCACCACGGCGTAGCCACGCCCGTGAGCAACCACCGCGGCACCGTCGCCACGGTCGACGCCGAGGGCCGCGACGTCGTGCTTGTCTGGCTATTTGACCACCGCGGTGGTTATGCGCTCCTGATGATCGACGCTGAGACGGGCAACAGCGAGGAAATTCCCATGCCCTTCCCGCCGGGCGGCGATTGCCCCTATGCCTCGATTCTATCGAGCGGAAACAGGTTCTATACGCATTTCAACAGTCACTTCGTCGAGTTCGATCCGGAGAAGCGTGCCTTTACGTTCTTCACCAAGACGGCGCCGCAGATGGCGATGGGCATGACGGAGGACGACAACGGCGTCATCTGGTCGGTCACGTACCCGAACAGCGGCGTCGTGTCGTTCGACCCCGCGACGCGCGCGTTCAAGGACTACGGCTACGTGCACGCCGAGAACTGGGCGCAATACCAGCGTTACGTAGCCGCAGACGACGGGGGCTGGGTCTACTTCGGCATCGGCAGCACCGCCAGCCACATCATCGCCTTCGACCCCCGAACAGGTGAGGCCAAGCCGATGATACCGGAGGCCGAGCGCGTCAAAGGCAGCGGATATGTCTACCGCGACATGAACGGCAAGGTGTATGGACACTCCGGCAGCGGCGCGAAGGAGGACTGGTACGAATTCCACAACGGGGAAGGGAGGAAGATCGTCGAGCCCGAGCGCATCGAGAAGAAGCCCATCATCACCAGCCATCAGGGCCTGTTCCACCGGGAGTTCCCCGACGGCAAACGGCTCAAGACGTGCGACCTGGTGAACCGGGTCGTTGTCGTGGAGAATCCGGAGACCGGTGAAGCTAAGGAACTGCACTTCGACTACACCAGCGAAGGCGCGCACATCATGGGGCTCGCCGCCGCGCCGGACGGCGCCATCTGCGGCGGTACGGCCTTCCCGATGCGGTTCTTCAGCTACAACCCCGAGACCGACGAGTGGACCAACCGCGCAAGCTACGGCCAGTGGAACACCGTGGCGCGGCAGGGCGACCGCTTTTTCGTCGGCGGGTACGGGGGCGGCTTCCTGCTCGAGTGGGACCCGGCGCGCGAGTGGGTGGCGACTGTGAAGGGCAAGGACGGGTGCAATCCGCAGTTCCACACCCAATGCACGCCGTCCATCCACCGCCCGCACGACCTCCTGGCGCACCCCGACGGCAAGACGCTCGTCCTCGCCGGCACGCCCGGCTACGGGTACACCGGCGGGGGGCTGCTGTTCTGGGATCGGGAAACCCGAATGCGGACTCTTGTCGAGCACACGGACATCCTGCCTGAACACTCGACCCAGAGCCTCGTCGCGCTCGACGACGGCAAGCTCCTGGGCGGGACTACCACCAGCCCGGGAACCGGCGGCGAAAAGAAGGCCGAGCAGGCTGAGCTGTACATCATGGACATGGCGACGAAGCGGCTCGAGTGGCACGAGGTCGTGTTTCCAGGCGTACAGGGGTATACGGACATGTGCCGG
>CAYRLQ010000059.1:0-17315 GCA_964425145.1 uncultured Nitrospiraceae bacterium | reverse complement strand
ATATGGTGAGTAGCTTCCATTACGACGGTGGGAACCGACTGACCAAGCGGAGGCTGGTGACCAAACTCATCGGGGGCGAGGTGGTCGAGGAGTTTAAGTACGACCTCGACGACGCGGGCAACATCACCAAGGTCACCCACTACGACGACTCGTACTGGGACTATGAATACGACGGCCGGTACCGCCTCACGTCGGCGGTGAAGAAGATGTCCGGCGGCACGAGCCGCGCGTCGTATACGTACACCTATGACGATGCGGATAACCTGACCTCGAAGGTGACGCCGTTCGTGGATGATTTCAATGACGGGGATTACAACGGCTGGACCGTAGGGAACGGCACCTGGTCGGCCTCGAACGGATACCTGGACGTTACCGCAGGCACCGACGGTGGCATTTACACGAGCCTGGGCAACGCGGATTTCGAAGGGTGGTTCTCGTACGAGTGTGGTGACACGTCGGATAATTCGTATTACGCGTCGGTGCGGATGCGGTACATGTTGGGCGGCGACTATGACCATGTGCGTGTCGACGCCTATCCCGACCACATGGACTTGAAACAGTGCCACAATTCCCAATGGACCACGCTGGACACGAACAACTCGGCCACCACAAGCCAGGACACCTGGTATGATGTCCACGTGAAATGCGAGGGAGATGATATCGAGGTGTGGCGAGGGACCCGCGGCGGAACCATGTCCAAAGTGCTCGAGACGGACAGTTGCACCGTGACCAGCACGAGCCTTTTCCTCATGTACCAAATTAACGGCGGTGATTTCCACTTCGACAACGCCCGCCTGGCGGACGGTTCGAAATCCACGACCACCACGTACACATACAACGACGCCAACGAGTTGACGTCCATGACCGTGGACAACGGCACCACGGACTTCCACTACGACGACTGGGGCCGGATGATCTCGAAAGACCTCGGCAGCTACGACGCTGACTACGAGTACCGCTACGGGAACAAGCTGCACAAAGTGACCTCGAACACGTTCCCCGGCGAAGGCAACGTGACGTACAAGTACGGCGGCGACCACAAGCGCCGTGCCCGAACCGCCGGCGCCGACGAGACGTGGTACAATTGGGATGCGGGCTGGACCGTGATCAACGAAGAGGATGACGACGCTGGGTCGGGCAACTTGATCAGGACGTACATCGGACGCCTCGCCGACGTGGCGGGGAGTGACCCGGCGAACGGCGATTACCGCTATTACTTCCACGACCACTTGGGCTCAACCCGCCGCCTCCTCGACCAGAGCAAGAACACCGACGCCACGTACGAGTTCGCCCCCTACGGCCAGGTCTACGCCCACACCGGCGAGACCACGACACGCCTCTTCACCGGCCACGACTGGGACCCCACTGCGGCCCTCTACTACGCCCCGTACCGCTACTACAGCCCCACCACCGCCCGCTGGCTCACCCGCGACCCCCTCGGCATGGTCGACGGCCCGAACGTGTATGCATACCTGCGCGGCATGCCGATTAACCGATCGGACTTGCTCGGGTTGGCGGGCGCTGATCCGAATCCCTGCCGCAGGAAGAGAATGGGCAAAAACAATGTGCTGGGCGTGGAAGACTGTAAGGACTGCTGCCACAAAATATATGTTACATGGATAGCACAGACGGGAGGCTACAGCGCACATATACTACGGGCCGCACTTGACTACCGCTGTGAATATTGCGACAAAG
This sequence comes from uncultured Nitrospiraceae bacterium, assembly GCA_964425145.1. Lineage (GTDB taxonomy): Bacteria > Hydrogenedentota > Hydrogenedentia > Hydrogenedentales > SLHB01 > CAYRLQ01. Next base: position 15,620 of record CAYRLQ010000059.1, on the reverse strand, counting down.
CAATGCCGAGGTGTACGGGAACCTACGGCTTGACCGCCTGGCCCAAGGGGCTGAAAAAGGCACTTAACCTGAAGACGGGTGGTTGCGGTCGTCCCGGGGAACGACGCTATTTCGCAGACTGCTTAGTGTATATCTTGGCTCTCGCAGTCCTCTTCATTGCGCGCCGGTCTGCCAAGCGAAGGAGGCGTGAACAGGACAAGACAAATGGCTGAGCCTGGTCTCGACAGGCAGAAGGTTCAACAAGGTGGGAGCTGATGGACGATCCCACTGCTCCTGGGCTGGGAGAACGCGCTTGGCCCCGCCAGTGCCCAGCATTTCTGGCACGAGGAAAGGTCGGGAGCGTCTTCAGCCGTTCAGGGTTCCGGACGATAGGAAAGCGATGCCACAAGTGCCTGGCGTTAATGCGTCGACATCCGACAAGTTGCTGGCGGTTGCCAGCTATTTCGGAGTTGGGCCAGTTCTCGGTTTCTGTAGGCGCCGTGTGGGCAGTCCCTTTGTTAGACACCATCACGGCCAGGCATCGGTACTGTGCCTGCTTTTTTTCGCTTGCCTTGCTCTTCAGGCCGTGGTTCTTGGTTACTTGGAATGGTCATCGGTCTCCGGCTACCGCGGTACGGCCGAGTTCCCTTTGTCCCAGGGCTTGGCAAATGTCCTCGCCAGATGGACAATTGTGTGCTGGTTGGCGATATGGTCATTCTGTGTCGGCTGTGCCGGCCTGGGGGTAACGCCCGACGTCCCGTTGGTAATGCGCTTAGCCCGAAAGCACGTGCTCGTTTCCTGCGCAAGTCTGCTAACCTGCTTGGGCTGGGCGGCGTTTCTTGTTGCAGCGAGTATGGCGGCCTACGGCCTGCGGACGACTTCGGCACAACTTGTGCCCGCTAAGGCCTATGTACTCTATGATGATATGGAGCGCTACCCTCGGTGGATGTTCTGTCTGGGTTTCTTTCCCATTGTGCGCGCAGCGCAAGACAAGTGGCCCAGAGGAAATGTTGTGGTGGCCCCGCTGTCCGAACATGCGTTGGCCTATTCACTCAGGCACGGCAGTTTTCTCTTCGTCGCGTCTCACGGCGACTCGGATGGCCTCTTGCTCGATGATAGACATATCACACCGCGGGACTTGGCCGCTGCCCATATACGGTCAAACCTCGAGTTTGTGTACTTGACTGCTTGCGAGAGCGGTGTCCTGGCCTCCGAATGGCAGAAGGTCTTCGCGCCCGCGAGAGTAATAACTTTCAGTGCGCCGGTATCAAAGCTCCGGCACTTGTATTGGATTTGGGTTCAGGGCCCTGACGAGATCCTTGGAAGAGGCATGCTGGGCCGCACTCACCAAGCCCTGTGCTAGGCATGCATTCCAGGGGAAGCTGGCTGTGTGTCCGCAAGGAAGCATGTTGTGTTGGCAGGCTTTTTGCATCAGCGTAGCGAGCGCGTGGCGTTCAGGCGCGCGCTGTCCTTCTTTGGGATGAGCCTCGTCATAGGATCGTCTATGTCGTGCTCGGCGCCCACCCAGTCTGCGCACAAAGTCGAGATCTACTCGCACCCGGTACACTGTGATGAGGAGTTGCTGTTAGGCACCTGCGCAAACTCCGACGGCACCTATTCAATCTGGGCCTACAACTGGAAGAGTGACGATACCCAAGTTCTGGCGCGCAGAAGCCATGAACCATTCTTGCTACGAGGCAGTTCTCGCGCCAGGCTGGTGTGGAGTGAGGACTCTAAGAGATCAGACCTGCCCGCCTGGTTTCTCCGGCTCGGGCAACTCGTAGGCGTCGTAGAAAGACTGCCTCTTCTCCGGGAAGACTACTATGCTCTTGATCCTGACGTCGGGTCTTGCGTCCATCTGAACTCGTTCAGCGGCCCAACGTACCGCCGCGAAGGTTGGCCCAAGATGTTGGTGAAAGGGACGGATTATCTCTTGGTCAACATGGGAGGGGCCCGAATCGGGCAATTGGTTCTTTGGGACGTGGAGGCTCAGCTCGAGCGCGGCAGTATTTCGGTGGGCCTTGATTGGATGGTAAGCGGCTGCTCGCCGCCATTGGGTCGCACCGGGGAGCTAATCCTATTGTGGGGAACCTTGTGGGGAAGCAAGGAAGAGGGGGAGGTCTTGATTCGCCTGTGCAATACGTCACCGTTTTTTGAGATAGACAGTCTCACTCTCAGTGGACGTATAAGCGGCATTGTTCCGCGTGAGGACAAGAATGAGGTTCTTCTTGTGATGTATGATACTTCCCCCGAATTCCAGACACTTGCCTACCGGGATGGGACCGGTGCCCCTGGGTTGAGCCTTGCCGGTGGAGAAGAACTGGGCAAGCCCCAAGGGTACGCGGTGCATCTGGGGAATGGGTTGAAGCTGTGGACCACGGAGCAGCCGCCCACCGTGCATATCCAAGAGGATGACTGCACTTCTCCACGATCCTCTATCCAAGTGCCTGGTTTACTCCTGTGCCTTGCTGACGATGCACACGTCTTGGTCGTCAAGGGCGCGTCGGAAACAGTTCGCATCTACTCGGTTGAGTTCCCTGGTGTTTCGCTCATTCGGGAGTGTCGGCTAATGTATCGGCCGGAATCTCGCGATCTGGTGATGGAGAGGGTCACCGACTCGCCATAAACACTACACTCAATTCCGCCTATGATGACTCCCGGACTGTATTATGTAAATATGAGGAGACGCACCGGGATAAGCCGGCAATGTCTAGCGAGCGCAAGCTTCGCACAGCGAAGAACTAGCGAACTACGCTTGCGCCGAGTCATGGCGGTCTGGCCGACAGGCCTTGCTGCAAGCGTTGACAGCGAAAGGTGCGGGCGGGGCATTGAGGCGGGAAAGTCGTTCATTCGGGGTGCAAACGACGTTCCCCAGTACGGAAGGCAATATCGCGTGCATCGCCACCGCAAGATGCACGCGGACCCCGCGTGATCGTAGAACCCAGGCACGCACTGAGACAGCTGCGCGGAACCCGGGAGGTCCCGCTGCTGGGCTTGCCCTGTCGGCAAGGTCCGCGCAGTGAATCCCACGGGAGCACGACTGCGGTGAACGACGGCGGGAAGTCGGACTGGCTGATAGTACCGAAGAAGCCCCCGAACAAAGGCTGCGGGCGACCGCGACCGGTGGAGGGGGGTGGAGGAAAGGGACTTGGCCAAGGGGAATCTGGGAGGGGATAGCCGGGACTGGACACGGGGCTAGGCAAGCCTGTCACGCATGCCGAACCCGCTGCGCCCAGCGGGCGATGGGATTGCTATCGCCCGCGCACGCGTTTGTACCCGAGGCAGGAGCCCAGTGCGGTAATTCCGCACGCTGCGATCTGTGCGGGGGGTGGTCCGTAGGGGCCATTCCTGCCGCCACCAGTCACCGTTTATTTCGAGCTGCGCATATGAATGTCCCGGGCAGCAAGACGTGGTACTACTTCCACAACGCCGAGGGCCAACACACGACCACCATCTTGCCGAATAATATGGTGAGTAGCTTCCACTACGACGGAGGGAACCGACTGACCAAGCGGAGGCTAATAACTGGGACCAGTAGACCTTTAGCGTGCGTCCTTCTTTCCGCCGGTTTCGGGTAGCGATTTCTTCGCTGTGGCCTCAGCGCTGAGTTGTTCCCACCAGTCCGGGGCGCCATTCTTGTCCGCGTCCGTGTACGGGCCCACGAACTCGACGATGCCGGGGTTTTTCGCGGCTCCGTCCTTGGCGTTCCAGCCGCCGTTGTAGGTCATCTCGGCATAGCGTTCGCCGTTGGATTCTGCGGGTTCGGCCCAGTTCCAGTCCCGGTACGTGGCCGTCTCGCCGGACACCCAGCCAAACGCGCCGTCTCCCGTGGCGTCGTGGAATCCAATCCAGCAGGTCTCGCCCTTTGAAACGTTCTCGACGAGCCAGTCGCTCTCCTCCTGTGATCGCACCGTGGCCAGATCGCCGGGTACGGCGACGCCTTCGACCTCGTGGTTCTCAGCGTAGGCCTGGGCATCGGTCCATGTCGCGGCATAGGGCGTTAGGTGGTACACGTTCCCGTTGTTGGGATTGAAGAAGTAGTCCTTGCCGAACTTGGTGCCGCCGCATATGCACCCTTCGTCGCCACCGTCAATCTTGATTCCCGCATCCAACACGGCGTCGGAGTACTTCCACTCGTCCTTGCCCTGGCCATTGAACTCGCCGATGTTGTTCACACCGTCGCCGTCGGCATCGCCGCAGGCGGACAATAGGGACTCCAGTCGGGCGTATTTGGCGTTGTCAGGAGCGCCGGCCGACCAGCCGGAGTCGACTCCGTCCAGCCCCGCGATGGTATACGCGACTATCCCCCAAGAGCCTTCATAGTAACTGACGTCCCGGCGGTAACCGCCATCACCGAGTGTGGCGTAGGCACCTAGGACGTATTTCAGATTGGGCACGATGGAGGGCGGAATCTGTCCCAGGTCGGCCTCCGCCTGCGCCACGTTTGCCTCGTACGCCTTCCTCACTTTGTTGCGATTCGGCATGGTAGGATCAGCAAGAATTCTGGAAAGCATCCGGAACTCAGTGACATCGAGAATGCCGTTCTCGTTGTTGTCGGCGGTCATCGGATCCAGATACTCGAACGGTCGTTCCTCGCCAAGCGTCAGGTCAGCGCAACTCCGCATCAACTCATGGAAGTCAACGCGCTCGTCGTAAGCAAATGCCACCGCTGCCATCACCCCCACAGCACCCAGCAGAATCCACGCAACCTTAGGTCCAAACATAGCTCGCCCCTCTCGATTGCCGCAGTCCCTCTACACGATGTCCCCTTAAACTACTCAAGTAGACCACACTTGAATAATGGTTGTCAAGCCGACGAGCCACTTCGTTCGGTGTGCCCGCAGTGGGGCTCTGGCCGCCAGTATCTATCGCGGCCGGGGCGGACCGGGCTGCGGCACGGTTGGCAGCCGGGGGACGGGGATGGTGGGGGTCGGAATGGGCAAGCCTTCGGTGTCCCATATCTCTCGTGGCGGACCGGGAAGCTGCGGTTGTGAAGGCTGGTTGACGAACATCGCCAATTCGGGCTGGTTGGGATCAAGGCTCAAGGATCTGGCGAACAGGCGCCGCGCCATTTCCGCGTCTTGTTTGTAGTTGAGGTAGCGCATGCCCATTTCGCGGTAGACCTTGGGGTCATTGGGGGTGAGTACGGCAAGCTCTTCAAGTTGGGCAATAGCCTCGTCGATGCGTCCGAGTTGTGTGAAGCAGTCAACCAGCATCCACTGGGGCTCGGGGTTCGGCGGTTGCAGGGAATGGAGCCGCTTCCAGAGCGGCAGGGCGTGTTGTGGACGGGCTGTCTGCAGGTAGAGCTTGCCCAGGTTGCCCAGGCTGAGGGCATAGTCTGCGTCCAGTTCCAGGGCCCGGTTGAAGAAGTTCTCTGCGGCTTCCATCAGGCGGTGCTCGGCGCAGGCACTGCCAAGGTTATTGAGCCCCTCCCTGGTCTCGCTGGCGATAGCCACGGCGCGGCTGAAGTGCTCCAGCCCCTGCTCGGCTTCGTCCTGGTCAAGCAGATGGCGCCCCAGGGCGAAGTGGTAGTCCGCCAAGACGAGTTCCGCGGTGAACTCCCCGCGGGTATCAATGGCGTCGAGCGTGTGCCACGCGTATTCGGCCCAGAAGTCCCGGTCGGGCGGTTCCTCGTCTGGCCTGAGCACCCGGTAGACGAGTCCGCAGTTGACCACCTTCGTGCCCGGCAAGGCCGGGAAAGCGCGTTTCTTCGTGAAGTAAACCGGGCGGTCCGTGTGGGCAATGATCCAGTCCTCGATGATCGCCTCTTCGCGTTCGGTGGGGATCTTCCGGAAACTGCGCCGCATCTCGACGGGCATGTCCTGGTAAAGGCTCTCTTCGGGATACCCATACTTGTTGCCGATGGCCACATCGGGCTGCAGCCCTTCGACCGCCTGAAGGTACAAGGCGGGAAATGTGGCGTGGTCGGCAGACGGGATGTAGATCGCGTTCTCGTCGAGAGTCGTCAGGATGTTCATGCCGTAGTCATAAGCGAAGTAGTAGTCGCTCTTGTCGTTCGGGTGGAAGTTGGCCTTGAGCGGCAAAGCAACGGTTGCCAGGCCAAGCAAGACTGCGGGTACCCTCAGCGGAACGCGCCAGAGTCGGGCCGAACTCAACCAGCCAATCCCGCAGCCCATGAATATGGCTGCGACCATGTAGGCGGGGATCCAGAAGACGTTGTTGAGCCACAGCGATTGTTTGTCAGAGTTGAAATTGAGCAGGAAGATGAACCCGAACACCAGGTAGCCGGAGAGCCCGACCAAGAAGGCCAACCGGCCTTTCTCCTTTTGCCACAGCCCCACGATGCCGAGAATGGGCGCCCACATGAGCCATGGCGTGAACTCCCTGGTGTAGAGCTTCAAGAAGTGCCAGGTTTGCATCGCGAAGCGGGCTGGTGTCCGCGGGTCTTTCTTGAAGCCGAAGGCATACTGCTTGCGCGTGACCACATCCCAGAAGTTCTCCCAGTTCGAGGGATTGCCCCAGTTCACCGGCGGATTGGCCTGGGCGCGTATGGGAAGGTAAATGTGAACGAATAGGACCAAGGCGGTGAGGAGCATGGAAAAGGCGTACAGCTTCCACCGGCGCCACGGCTCCCGATCTACAGCGAAGACGAACAGCACGAACACGGGCCCCAGGAAGTGCATGGTGTTGTGGTTGCATAGACCCAAGCCGTAGACGACAGCGAATACGCACAGGACGAGGTCTTTACGATACTCGTACCAGGCGAAGAGCAAGAATACGCACAGGGCGATGAGGAATGTATTGAGAGAGTAGATCTCTGCGATGGTGCACTGTTCCCAGAACTCCTTCGAGAAGGCAAAGGCCAGGGCGCCTGCTGCGGCCGCGACAGGATGGGCCCTAAGCTTGACAATAATCAAGCACACGATGAAGACGGTGGCGGCGCCGAAGAAGCCCGACATCAGGTTGACTCGCCAAGCCACCGTGCCAAAGGGGACGATGACGGTAAACAGCTTCCCGAGCATGCACCACAGCGGGTAGCCTGGTGGATGCGCAATACCCATGGTGTACGCCGCAGTGACTAATTCGCCAGCGTCTTCGCCAGTGACGGTCGGGCCGAGTGTTCGGAAGTAGATTGCAAAGGTCAGCAAGGAGCACGCGGTGGCGGCCGCAAAATGGGCTCGGGTCAGCTTGACGGGGTTCTTGGGCGCGGGTAGCCGGCCCGTGTATTCAGGCAACTCGGCTTCCGGACGGTGCCGAATTCGGGTTCTGTCTGCTTCGGTTCTGACGAGTCCACGCTTCTTTAGCGCTTTCCGGACGACTTCCTTGTCCACGTTCAGCGCCTTGGCGAGCTTGGCGTTGCTGTACCGCCGGAAGTGCGCCTCAAGATATTGTATCTTCCGTCTGGATAAACGCATGGGGCAACTCGTTCTTCGCGGTCAGGCCACCGCTGTCCCTGGCAGTAGAGAGTGGCGATTGGATCCTTAGTGGCCGACAAACACGCATACCTCTCCCTCATGAGAGTGTACACAGAACATGCCTGGGATTCCAAAGGAATGGATTTGTTTTTGGGCGTGATTAGGTGTGAGTCAGGTACCCGTTTCCTTATTGGATGCCCGGCTCTCCAATTCCGGTTGTCTGCGAACGCCGTCTCGGGTCAACTCGACGAGTCTGAAGTCTTCCCACATCAGACAGAACACGCCGAGTATGGCGATGGGGAGCAGGTTCAGCAAATGCATGACGATGGCCACCGCCTGGGCGTCGGCCGTGTCTAGCGTCGGAATGGTAAGCTTCAAGGCAACCACAACGGCGAAGTGGAATTGTCCGACAAAGCCTGGGGCGCCTGGCAAGCTATTGACCACGGCCCCCACTCCCAGCATCATGAACGGAGCGTACCACGGCCAGGAGAAGTCGAATGCAGCCAACGCACACGCGCCGGACACCAGAAGCAGCGCCCACGTGACAAGCGAAAGCAGTATGGCTTTTGCCATGTCGGAGGCCGAACGAAACACGTGCAGTCCTTGCGCGAATTGCTCGAGCAGGCCATGAGCCCACCTGGCCAGCCTTCTCGATACCATGCTCACCGACCTGTCCACAGCGCGCAGGACAATCCGCTGGTTGACGTACACCAGCACCAACACACCCATCACGACAACGAGGAAGAGAGACGCTCCGACAGCACCGGTGCGAATGATGTTGGCCGGAATGGGCTTGCCATAGATATCCGCCGGGAGTTTGATGTCTTCTCCAGGCCGGAAAGCGACGGTTGACACCAGCAACACGGCTATCAGGCCGATAACATCCGTCACGCGATCCAACGCCACCATGGCAAAGCATTTGGAGAACGGCATTCTGGCCAGGCGACTGAGTACCACCGCCCGGACCACCTCGCCGACGCGTCCGGGGAGCGTAAAGTTGGCTAGGAAGCCAATCTGCGTTGCGCTGAACATGCTGCGGAAGGTGGCGCTGTTGCCGGCCCGGACAATATAGCTCCATCGTTGCACCCGCGAGAAGAAGCTCCCCAAGAGCACAAGCAGGCTGAGAAGAAGCCATCCCTTTTGGATGCCACGGATCGAGGCCAGCACCGCGCCCCAGTCTGTGCGGCGAAACACGAGCCACAGGAAAAACGCCCCGATGGCCAGCCCAACGAGTGTTTGCACCTGCTTCCTTGAGCCCACTTTTCCTTCCTCCGGAAGACTACACGAGTATAGCACGGCAGACAGGGACTGCCCATCAGGATCCCCCTTAAAGAGCCGCCGCCAGTTCTCCCCTCTGGAAATAGCGGTCTAGAAGTGAAGCATACCTGGTAGACTCTCGGTGATCTGAGCCATGGGTCCTCAGCCGACACGGGGAGGTAACAAGGAGTGTTTCGCGATATGAAGAAGTGGCATGGGATTCGGGAGGGGGTTAAATACGGCAGATCCAGCGGAAGACGGGTCTGCACTTCAACACGGTGAAGAAGGTCTCGAGCACTCTATGCCGCCGCCGTGTCCATGCTGTCTGCGTACACGGACGCGGACAAGAATGGCGCCCCGGACTGGTGGGAACAACTCAGCAGTAAAGCGGCGGCGGAGAAGACAGCAGCAGAAAGCGGCGGGAATCGCGGAAAAAGCGCAGCCGAATAGCGGGATCCCGCTGTGAACGTCGAACTGGGCCCGTCCTGATCGTCTTGAGTGAACCCGAGGGCTCCAGCATCGCACCGCGCACCCACACTGAGTCACCGCAAGCTTTCGCCCCCTGTTTCACGTTTCCACGGACGCCAGAGAGGCGAGACCGCTACTCCGGATACGTCGCGTAGTACGGTTGGCCGCGGCCAAACGCGAGGAAGCGGAGATAGCGCTGCCCCGGGCGCAAGTTCGATGCGGCAGGGATTTCCACGGCCCAGGTCTTGCCCTCGAGCGGCTGCATCACGAGGGTCGGGGGACGTTTGTTGGCACGCGCGAACCGTTTCCGCCGTTCAGCTTTCGACAGGTCGCTTTCCGGCGCATCCCGTTTCTGTTCGCGGTCAATCAGATCCACGAAGAGTTCGGTGCAACCCTCGGGTGTAGTGCCCGAGGCGATGACGGTGCCTTTGTCGCTCACCGTGATGTCCACGTCCATTGGGCTGGGCGCCCGGAGCGGGCACGCGGGGTCGCCCAAGAGGCCGTAGCGCAGGATCTCTTCTCGGACTACACCGGGCAGGGTCGATTCACGTTCGTCACGTTCCGGCACGGCTGCCAAGATCGCTTCAGCGACCTTATCGCCCGAAGCCAGCTCGCGCATGGACAGCCTGCCGCGGTCGTAGACCCGGCGCTGCACGGCGAGGAACAGGTCACCGACAGTCTCGGGGGGAGCCCGTAAGGCCAGCGACAGGTATTGCACCGCCAGGTAGTTGGTCAGCGGGCTCGTAGGACCTGTGGCAGAGACCACTGCGACGGGACCACACGAATGGGCACAGAAGGCTTCGGCAAGCGATACCCCTTTGGCGGACGGGAAGTTGAACTTGCCGCTGTCACAGCCCAACAGAATGAGTGGCCCCAGTGTACGCGCCGATTGCAGCCGCGCCAGCCCGCTCACGGATAGACCCACGCTCTGGCCCTCAAAGACGGCAGGATTGACCCACTGGGGGCCCCCGTGTGAGACCACGAGCGAAGCGATCGCTGGCTCCGCGATGGCGTCAAGGAATGTGCGCGGTTGATCAGGCAGGTAGCTACTGAAGACGGAGTCCTCGACGCCGCTGATGACAAACGTGTCGAGCCAGTCGGGGAACATGGCTGCCACGCGGCTGAGCATGGCTTGGAAGGGAACGTCATAGCCCTTGGCGCCGGCCCATACCACCGCCCGGAACCAGTCCCGCCGCAACGGCTGGCTCTCAAAGTCCCGGATCTTCGCGATTTGGGTCTTCAGTTGCCGGGCGTCGCGGACCGCTAGGCGGCCCACCGGCACGTCGGGACCCCCGTCGCCATCTAGGTCGCCGTAGAGCCCGTCGCACGGGGAGCCATCGACCAGGGCGGTCGACGGGATGTGCCACGGCGGCGGCTCTTCGCCGGGCGCGGCGCAGTCGCCCACGATGAGAAGGTAGCTGCAAAGGCCGCCGGCCTGTTCCCGAATCCATTCCGAGATCTCGGCGGGTTCGGGCACGGTGTCCCACTTGCCGACCAGCACCTGGAAGCCCTCGGCCTCGCGATGGGCCACCCACGGGGCGAGCCCCTCGGCAAACAGCCCACGCGTTACGACGAGGTACAGGCTCGCCTCCCTCCGGGCCTGGGCCCGCACGGTCTCCGACGGCGGGCGGAAGACCACAAACGGCACCACCGTTAGCACGGCCAAGATGGCGGCCGCAAGCGCGCCACGCCTCTTGTTCCAGAGTATCAAGAGGATCCCTGCCGATACGCCGAACAGGATAATGCAGATCGATTGGTAAAATCGCACGCCCGTGATGAGTTCCGGTCCCCGCGGCGTGCCTCGAAAGGCCTCCGTGACGAAACGGTGTATTGCGAGCAACAGGCAGTACAAGGGGAAAAGGTACTTCCGCATCGAAGGCTTTCGCCACAACGTCTGCAGCACACCCATCACCGCCAACTCGCAGACCATGCTGTAGACCTGCGTGGGATGGACTTTTGCCCCCAGCTTGCGAGAGTAGATGGCCCACGGCACCATCGCCGGTGCACCGTAGCAGCAGCCCTGGATCACACAGCCGATACGCGCAATGGCGTGCGCTAAGGCTAAGCCAGGTACCTCCGAACCGAGCGTTTCCCACACGGGTTTTCGTGCCAGTCTTGCCACGACAGCAAGGAAGAGAGCGCCCAGAGGGGGCCCGCCGAGCCAAGCCAGACCACCCTCCCAGAACGTTAGCGCTAAACCGGGGTCTGTCAGGAAGAGATGTGGATTGTAGCTTAGGATGAACAGTATGCGTGCGCCCAAGAGTCCGCCGTAGATAGAAGCCGTGTACGCGATCACTGCCAGGGGAAAGCTCAGACCAGTGCGAACGAGATTCCAAAGCACAAGGCCCCCCCCAACGGTGAAGCCAACGTAGCCCAAGAAGTAATACTCCCTCACGAGATCTAGGACAAATTCCGCCATTCAATCACCATGTTCAGCGCCACGTGGACCATGCACGCCCAGCCGATCCCCCGCGTCCGTTGCGTCACTGTACCAAACAGCAGGCCCAAAGCGAATACGGCCGCGAGAAAACCGGCCTGGCCAAAGAACGCCGGCCCGAGATGCACGTGAAACGCCGTGTACACGCACGCCTGAAACACGATGCCCACCGGCACACCGTAGCGCGTCGCCGCCGCAGGCAGCAGTAGACCCCGATAGTACGCTTCTTCCCCAATCCCCGTCAGACAGGCCTTCACTAACGCTATCGCAAGAAGCGCCGTGACACCCCCAGCCGACGTTGTAGGCGTGACGACGACTGAATACAACGCCCACGCCCAAACCGCCCCGGCGCTGACTAGAAGCACGTGCTTGGTGCGTCCCCACTGCCCCCACGAAAGCAGCGAGGACAGCGAAAGCCCCCACATAGACCAGAGCACACACGCCAGAACCGTCACGACCAACGTGACGTGACAGTAGAGCAGGAAGAGATAGTGGGCCACATCCCCCGGATGCCCCATTGGCCACGCCACAAACCCCGCGTAACGAAATGCGTTGAAGACCCACAACCCCGCCGCCAGCCCCCCTAGCAGCGTCCAAAGCCCCTGCCATGTAACTCCACGGTTCCTAATCGGGGCTCGCGAGATCAGCAGGGCACCCAGAACTGCGGCGAGCGGAGTCACCAAGTCACGAGGACAAGCCCATCCGAATAGCAGCAAATGGAACAGAAACGCGAAGAGACACGCAACAACTGTGCCCTCAAGTATACTAACTATACCGCTCCTATTCTTGGGCGATAACACGTAACTTCCGCCTTACTCCCGCAGGCGTAATAGGTATTCCCAAGGAACTCCCCGTGAAACACTCGACTCAATCCCGTTTGCACGGGGTGCTCTTTGTGTCCGAATGTCCTCAGCCAACCCCGCGACAAAGCCAGCACGAACGCCCGGTACCCGCACGGGGCCGCACAGGACACGCGTATTGGCAATGAGAAGCACGCGGGGCGAGCACTTGCGAGCTCAAAACCTTGGCCCAAAAGCGCTGAGAGCCCTCTTGGGCGACACCAGCCATGTCCCGCTTCCCCGCATTAAATTCCACTTCGTACGCTCTCGGACTACTTCCGTGCCCCAAGGCAAACGCAGTCGCCAGCAGAATCGTCCGCGCGGGGAAGGCCGCGTGGGTGTGCGTGGAGGCCCGCGGGACGTAAGCTCGGTTGAAGCGTGCTGCTTGCCCACCCCTTTAACGACAACGGCGATAGAAGTGATCACCTCGATAGCAGACTTCTTTCCCAACGCCGCCCGGAGAGGCCTCGAAAAGGACGACCGTCAGAGGCACGGCCCCCTTGCCCTGCGTCCAGGCGTCAGCGGCACGGAACACACCCCAACAGCCAGACAGGGCGGCGTCCCTAGGGTGTCGAGGAAACGCGGAGTAGAAGCAGTAGAAGAAAGATGGCGACAAGCGAAAGCAGAAACGGGATGACGATGACCGCGGCGAGGAGCTTCATTGCCAGTGAGGTCTCGCCCAAAGGGCGGGAATAGTCACTAATGAATCTCGCTATATGGGGGCTTCCTTTCTTAAAGAAGCGCTCGTACTCTTCCTGAAGGTAAGGACCTCTCACGGGAATCCGAGCGCGCGTTTTGCCCTCGAGCAAGATAACGCCAAAAAAGAGCACCACGGAAACAAAAAAATGAACATCCCACCACCCGCACGGTCTCCATTGCCGCAAGAGGTCAGTGATGCACCCGGAGAAAACGACCACCCAATATGCGAAAAGACCGAGGTTCAGAGTTCGCGAGAGTCGTCTGAGTGCAGCGAGATCGTCGGCGGTAGCGATCTCCTTGTGTCGCCGCCGAAAAAGCCCGACCATGAAGAACATGCATAGCGGAACTCCATAAAGTAACACTAGGAGAGCCCGCTGCGCAAGATCGTAAGCGCCAGTACTCATGAAAACAAGACTCCCTCAGCATTCAGTGCCAGCGAGCGCGCTTATCACCGAGTTGTCGATCCATTCCGCCTCCTCCTGAGGATAACCCACAAAGCTATTGCCAACAAGCCCGACATCAGCGGCAAAAGGGGAGCAACGAATCCGGAAGGTCCAGCAGATAGCGCCCCACGCCTGACGAGCCCACAATGTCTGTCTTTCTCTTCGGTACCCTCGGGTGGGTTCCACTCGTATATCGCGTAGACTTTAGTAGCTTCCACATTGCACGTTTCCCAAGCACTGATGGCGGGGAACAGTCCGCCATAAGCCAAACCAAAGTATTTAACTAATTGTTCTGCAATGATCGCTAGTTGCAGAGCGGTGCCTTTGTTAAGCACTGCCTCCCCAAAACCGGTCAACTGCAAAAAAGCCAGTGCCTCCGCCGTGACCATTATTAACACAGCGCCCACAGCTACGCAAAGCACGGCCAACTGAAGATCATCTTCGAGCATGTCCGCCCAGTACCTTCCATAAGGCGAGAGAAGCCTCTGCATGCAATCATCAAAGATGGCGTAATCCTGATACGCCTCAAAGCCTACGAACGTCCATGGCGCATTAATAGTGAACTTAGTTTGGAAGAGAACCCACACTGGCACACGAATCGTATCACCCCTGTGCCATAAGCCTAATGGATCAGCTCCATTCATCGGGTTCCCGAGGACATATCCGTAGAAATTTGGGCCGTCGGCCATGCCTAGCGGGTCGCGGGTGAGCCAGCGGGCGGTGGTGGGGCTGTAGTAGCGGAATGGGGCGAAATACAGGTTGCTGGTGGGGTCCCAGTCGTGGCCGGTGAAGAGGTGGGTTGTGGTCTCGCCGGTGTGGGCATAGACCTGGCCGTATGGGGTGAATTCGTACGTGGCGTCGGTGTTCTTGCTTTGGTCGAGGAGGCGGCGCGCCGAGCCCAAGTGGTCGCGGAAGTAGTAGCGGTAATCGCCGCTGGACGGGTTCGAGCCCGCCACGTCGGCCAGGCGGCCGATGTAGGTCATAGTCAGGTTGCCCGTGCCTGCGTCGTCATCCTCTTCGTTGATCACGGTCCAGCCCGCATCCCAATTGTACCACGTCTCGTCGGCGCCGACCTTGCGGGACCGGCGTTTCTGGTCAGCACCGGTCTGGTACGTGACGTTACCTTCACCCGGGAACGTGTTCGAGGTGACCTGGTAGAGTTTCGCGCCGTAGCGGTACTCGTACGTGGCGTCGTAGCTGCCGAGGCCTTTCGAGATCATCCGGCCCCAGTCGTCGTAGTAGAAGCCCGTGGTGCCATTCGCCACAGACATCGACGTCAGCTCGTTGGCGTCGTTATAGGCATACGTGGCTGTCGTGGACAGGTCGTCGGAGATGATGTGGATGTCGTCGAACTGGCTGTAGTTGTTGCTCGAGCAATAGAACCAGAACTCGCTGGTCGTCGTGACGTTCAGCGGCGTGGACGACTCGAGCACCTTGGTCAGGTCGCCGCCCTTCGTCCCCTTCCACACCTCGATGTCATCGTCCTCGCACTTGAGATAGAACTCGTACCACGTGTCGTCCGTTACACCAGTATTGTTCGAATCCAAGGTCGACCAGTCCCCGTTGTACTGCTGCTCGAGGTACAGGTCGCCGTCGTCCATCTGAAGGGCCAACTTGTTGTCCGTGTCCACATACCGGAAAAACGCGTACGCGTCGGCCCCGCTCGCCGACCCGCTGTCGCGGTAATAGCTGAACCGAGCCTCGAGATCCGGTTCCGTGTTACTCTTCTTCGCCGACCCGTCGCTCAAGCCCTGCTTCGTGAGGTACCCGCCGGAGACGGCCCACGACCCACTCACCGTCCAGCCATTATAATCCCCGTCATTAAAGTCATCGAAGAACGGACTCACCTTGGTCACGAGATTGTCCGCGTTGTCATAGGTGTACTGGTAGCTGGCCGTGATGGTATCGCCGGAGTTATTCCGCTCCGCCTTCGTTAGCCGGTACCGAGAATCGTATTCATAGTCCCAGTACGAGTCGTCGTCGTGGGTGACCTTGGTGATGTTGCCCGCGTCGTCGAGGTAATACTTGAACTCCTCGACTAGGTCGCCGAAGAGGAGTTGGGTCACTAGCCTCCGCTTGGTCAGTCGGTTCCCACCGTCGTAATGGAAGCTACTCACCATAT
>CAYRLQ010000058.1:0-17375 GCA_964425145.1 uncultured Nitrospiraceae bacterium | reverse complement strand
AAACCCCCGGCGCAGATGGATACCCCTATCCCATCATGACGATTACGTCGTAATCCTTGCCGCTGCGCCGCACAAAGCTGCGCCCTTCTTCCGTGTAGAGGTTCACACGCGGGTCGTCGAACACGCCGTGGGTTAGTTCGCTGTATTCCTCCACGACGATTCTCGCCGTCGTCGGGTTGATCTCTATCGCGTCAACATGCTTTGGCCGCGCCCGGAGCGCATTGTAGACGTCGACCCCTCCGCCGCTTCCGATTACCAGCACCGACTCCGGATTGGACTGGATCACATACGGGGCGGCCCACGAGATCATTCGATGCGCATCGGGGTCCCACGGAGGATGCGGGACGTGCGTCTCGGGACGCATTCCTGTCCAGGCGTCGCCATCGATGAAAATCCGTTTTTCCTGCGATTTGCGCGTCCCCACTACGTCGATCCGCGAGATCGAATTCCATTCCGAGAACTCATGGATCTTGTCATCGTCTCGATCGAGGTCCCTGTAGAGCTTCTGAAAGGCCTTCGTCTGCTCCGGGACAATGCTCCGACTGAGCGCCTCCCGCTGGACCCCCACCGCGACAAGCATCGCCACACACACTAACGCCGCCACCGTGGCAACTGGATGCTTCCGGCTGAACACAAAAGGTGGAACGGCCACCAAAACGCAACACACGACCACGAGTCCAACCACCCCGAACGACTGCACGCACACCAGGAAAAGCAGACAGCCCACGCATGCCCCCACGAGGTCGGCAAAATACAAGAAGTGGATGCTCTTCGCGAAATCGCGATAGATGGACCCAAGCATCCACCCCGCGAAGAAGTACGGAAACACCGCGAACACATAGGTCACGACCAGCCGGAAGAAATGAAAGAAATCGTAGAAGATCTCGGCCAGACTAACGCCCATGCGCGGAATAATGAGCGAGGAAAGGACCGCCGAAACCACAAAGCCTACCGCAGCATTCGTCAACGTCAAGAAACGCGCCAGCCGGGTCTTATCGCCGAACGACAACCACGTTCCACTGATGCCAAAGCCGAGCAGTGCGATGCAGATGATGAAGTAGACTAGGTGATTCCAGAACACTACCGCATAAATGCGCGTCTGAACCAGTTGGAGAAGCAGCGTTGCCGCAGCGACGCTGAAGGCCACCAACGCCGGAAATACGAGTTGTCCCGCCCTGTCGGCCTTTCTTGCATCCGCACCTTCTTGTTTGGTCAGGATTGTTGTCAAATAAGCCCTAACCCGGATAACCCGGAACCCCACAGGTGAAAGCAGTGACAAGAGGCTCACGCAGAGGCGCAGAGTGGCACAGGCTGGCAGCCTGTGCTACCCTTTGCGGGCTTTGCGCCTCTGCGTGGAGGTCTCTTTGGTGACCGTTTCGCGCACAATCTCACTGGTAACGGCCTAAAGCGCCCAGCCCTGATCTTCGAGTTCGACAAACTTCTCTTGATTCTGGATGAAGAAGCGCGGATCGTCGGTGTGCGGTACGTCTGTGATAGGGCTCGCCTCGTCCGTGTTGAAAAAGTCCGCGTAGTCCCCATGAAACCCGTCGCAAATGTCCTTGGCGGCGCATCGATCGCACACGGCATGATACTTGTACTGGCAATCGTGCCGGGCGCGCACGCGAGCCTCGATCCGGTAGAGCGCATCCCGGCCATACAGCGCGGCGTTGATGCGCGCGGCCAGGTGTTGCAGTCCGTAAACGATCCGGGTCAGGCCCGGGCGCCCCGTCGCGAAGATTCTGCGGCTCAGGGGATGGGTGGGCCGGTACACCTGGCTGGCGCCCCACCCGATGCGGACCGTGGGCCCCTGGGGGCAGTCCGGCCGTCCCATTTGCGGTCCCATCATGGTCCAGAGCCAACTCTCGAAATTCCACTCGTGCGTGTCGTAGGAAAGCTGCTGGAAGTTGTAGAAGTTCTTCCGGTGGCGCGGCTCAGCGATACACAGCGGGAGATACCGCACGTTGGCCTCGATACCGGCCCGTTCAAGCATGTCGATGGCCTCGGTCAGCTTGCCCTTGATGTCCGAATACGTGGGCACGTTGCGGGCGGTACGGTGGCCGGTCTCCTGATCGCCGAATGGGTTGAAGGCGATATAGTTGAGAACATAGGCGCCGTATTCGATGGCCTTTTGCGCGATCTGCGGGAGTAGCGCAACGACCGGCTCGGACATGGTGCAATTGAATCGGAACGGGATGTCGAGTTCGCGCATACGCTCGATCGATTTGGTGATTTCCTCGTAGGCGCCGGAGCGGCCGACGACTTCGTCATGGGTTTCGCCCAACCCGTGGAGGCTGACGAGGAAGTCCCGAATGCCGGCGTCGCGGTAAGCCTCGAGTTTGCCCGGCCGCGACAAGAACAGGCCGTTGGTGATTAGCGTGGGGTGCAGCCCGATATCGTGGCAATGGCGCACCAACGCGATGATGTCGGGATAGATGCTCGGCTCGCCTCCCTGGATATCGATGGCCGTGTCCCCGTAGAAGTTCCGCAGGGTATCGCAAATGGCCTTGGCTTTCTCGAGACCCATGAAGGCGTGTTCGGGGTGCTTCGCGTCGGCGATGCGGTTCACGAAGTAGCAGAAGTAGCACCGGAGGTTGCAGGTTTGCCCGAGCCACATTACGCCCCGGCGCGTCAAGCCCCGTTTTTTGGTCTTGGCCAGGCTCAGGCCTTTGGGTTTCCCAACGGCGGCCACCGCAGTTGATATTTCGCGATGTGCGATGGTCATCTGATTCAGTTAGTCCTTCCACTTACGCCCTTGGTCGGCTTCCTGTCCGGGTCCACTGTGACGGTTCCTTCAAAGTATAGGTGCCGACCCGGCTCAAAGCGCAGCACGCCGTATTCCGGGACCCGAAGCGCCTGTAAGACCCGCGCGTGTTGGTGATATCCGGCGTTAATAGCCGTCATGCGAAACGGAATGGCCCGGGTGGTCACCGCCATAGTAACACACGGCAACGTGGTGCTCAACGCGCGGATGAACGTGCCCGGAGCGTAGTTTCGGTTTGCATGGCGCCAGTCGTCTTGGTTCGGGTCGAAATCGGGAAACGGCCCCGATTCATGGTCGGTTTCCCAGTATTCGTAGGCTGCTTTCAGCCCAATCGAGGTGTGAAGTTCCTGTATTTCGATGGACTCGAGGGCTTCAAGCCATATCTCCAACGAAATACCATTGTCGACCAGGCCGATCTCCCAGTGCTGTCGGTATGGAAATCGGCGCGACTCGCCCCTGACCGTCAGATGGTCGCCGGTACGCCTCGGCGCGTCCCACTGGAGGGCGAGGCTGTCATTCCACAGGTTGCCGATGAGCACCGCGCTATACAGGTGATAGACTTCCTCCGTCAACTGCGCGCCCGCATAGGTGAGAAGCACCTTGCCTTGGCGAAACGTCGCGGTGAAGTCCCCCGTGTGGAGCGTACGTTGCGCCTCGCGGGCGGCCTCGCGCCCGCGCACCTGGCCCGGCGTCGAGTCCAGGTCGATCGTGAGCGTCATGAACTCGTGAACGCCGGCGCGCAGCGGCCGGTCCATGTCGGGGAGGCGCCCGCCCGCCTGAATCGCCCGGCATCCCGTGATGTAATCGGTGTTTTGCATGAGCAACCGGACGTAAGGTTTGTGCGGTTCGAGGAATGTGGCCAATGGTGGTTTCGCGGCCTCTTCCGTCGGCAGCACCGCAGTTTCCCTACAGCCGAGGTCAGGCATGGCCATCAGCATCCAGTTCAGGTCTCCCGGCAGAATCTCCGGAAATGCCCCGGAGTACTCGCCATAAAACCACTGCGTGTACAACGTAGGCAGGAACAGATTCACCTCAAGCATCTCGATGGCGATGTCGCGTTCACACTCGAGTGACACGTGCCAGATCAGGCGGCCGTTTTCGATGCGCAGCTCCCACACGTGGTACACGGGCAGCTTGGCCATACGGCCGCGCGCCTTGCAATGGGCCGGGCCGCGCTCCACGGTCTCCCAGTCGGCTGTGGGCGAGTTGTGCCATTGGTCCATGTATCGCACCTGCACGGAGAACCCGGACGGTGCGCCGACCTCGCGCTTGTCGTGGAACACCGACACTCGGCCGTGGCTCAGGATGGCCTCGACGGGACCGTCGGCGAAGGTGTGAATGCCCTTCTCGCGGCCCACCTGGCGCAGGTAGAAATCAATCGTTTCTTGGGGCGTGCTCCGGACGATCATCTCGCCCTTGCTCAACAGGATCACGCGGTCACACAGTGTGTTAACAATGCTCAGGTCGTGCGAGACGAAGACGATCGTCTTGCCCTGTTCTTTGAGTTCGCCAATGCGCGTCCGGCATTTGCGCTGGAACTCCTCATCTCCCACGGACAACACCTCATCCACGAGAAAGATGTCTGGATTCACATGTGCCGCCACTGCGAACCCGATGCGCACGTACATGCCGCTCGAATAGGTGTCTACGGGCTGGTCAATAAACTTGCCGATGCCGGAAAACTCCACGATCCGGTCGAATACCTCGTCGACCTGGGCGTGGCGCATGCCCAGCAGCCCTGCGTTGAGGTAGACGTTCTCCCGGCCCGTCAGCATCGGGTGAAATCCCGCCCCTAACTCCAGCAGCGATGCCACCCGGCCCCGCACCGTCACGTGGCCCGACGTGGGGAGCGTCACCCCAGCGAGGATTTTCAGCAACGTGGTCTTGCCGGACCCGTTCGCGCCGATCACGCCGAGCGATTCGCCCGGTTCCACTGTGAACGAAATGTCCTTGAGCGCGGTGGTCCGCTCGGTTTTTCGCCCGCGAATCAGGTCGCTGAGGCCGCCTCGGCCAAGCAGCACACGCGCGCCGCGCCTCGCGCGAAACTGCTTGGTGACGTGTTCGGCTTCAATGATGTGCATTACAGGTAATCCGACAGCAACGGGCTTCTCCGCCGAAAGACCGCCACGCCTACGGCCAGACATACTGCCGCCGCCACGCAGGGCCATGCCAGCAAGGCCAGGTCTGGGAATCGGTTCTCGAAGAGAATTTGCCGATAGGCGGGAATCAGTTCGGCCATGGGGTTGAGCAGGTACAAGTTCACCACCCAAGGGTGTCTTTCGGCCTGTTGCATCACCAGGCTTAGTGGGTAGAAGATCGGTGTTGCATAGAAGCCAAACACGATGCCTACGCTCACCATATAACCGATGTCGCGGAAGGCCACGTTCAAGCAGGACAGCAGCAAGACCAGGCCTGCCACCAGCACCAACTGGATGGCGAACGCGACCGGAAACCAGATGATGCCAAGCCCTATTGTGCCGCCGAACGCCACATGCACCCCAAGCAACACCGCCAGCCCAATAAGTAGATTAACCAAGCACGTGGCCACCGCGGCCAGCGGCACGACCTCACGCGGAAAGTACACCTTATTAACCAAATTTCGGTGATTGACAAGCGATTGCGTCCCGGCTGTCAGGGCGGCTGCGAGGAATTGCCACGGGATCAACCCGCACAGCAGAAACACGGCGAAGGGCCGATCGCTCCCGCCGGTCAAGGCGGCTGTTTTTCCCGCGAACACCATCGAGAACACGAAGGTCAAGATCAGCATCATCACCACCGGCTCGAGGACGGCCCACAGGAACCCCATGAGCGCATACCGGTAGCGGACGCGAAGGTCCTTCCAAGCCAGGTCAAACAGTAGCTCCCGGGCTCGGACCAAATCGCGCGTTACGCCCAAAATACGCCGTTGTTGTGTATCTGTGTAAACCACGTTGCTCATGCCGAGGATGGTATCATCAGCCTAGGATCAATTCAATCCTTGCCTGGCCGCAGGAAACGCTGGCGCGTCGTTGCGCAAATCAGCGGTCTGTATTTCAGCATGGTCCGACCTGATTTTCATTTACAGGGCTTCACTCTTTCAGACTGAGCCTGCACCCCCTCAAACAAGAACTCATTCGGTCGCCTGTTCGTAGACCTCCGGATATTCGGTTCTCACCCATTCACTAAAGGATAGGGGACTACCTTCGTAAAGGCCGAGGAGTTGGCCAATCGGCGCATCCCCGAAGAATATCCCCAGTTGGCCGCGCGCCGTATCCAGGTCGGCGCCGTGGTGGAGCAGGTAGCAGGCAGAGGCCACCCCGGTGCGGTGGATGCCGCCCTGGCAATGGACCAGTATGGGCTGTTCCGACGTGTCGACCCATGCAAGGAATTGCGCGAGGGACTCGGGCGTGGGCAGCTTGTCCTTGGACCAGCGGAGATCGTGGTGCACGACGCCGTGGTCTGCGCAAACCCGCCGTTCGCTCTGATACCATTTCTGCTCCGGGTTGCTGCCGCGAAGGTTGATCACCGTGGCGATCGAGTGTTCTGCAATGACCGCGCTCAAGTGCCGATCGTCCAGTTGTCCGGAACGGTAGAACGCGCCTTTTTCCACCGCGCGGAAGTTGTGGTCGAGATAAAGGCAGGCAGGCGCAACGCTCAGCAGCACCAACACGCACGGCCAACGGAAACGAGTGATCACGATCATGACTTCCTGCGATTCAAGGGAACCAGTAGTCCGTCAACTCATTTCTGATGGATTCATTTTTTGCAACAAACAGGGGCAAAAGAGGGACTGACCCAACGAGTCTCCGAGGCGGGCCTGTCCCTTTTCGTGCGGCTTTGCCCGACGGCGATAGACGTCGAAGATCGACTGACAGACCTAACCATTGTACAACGACATGGTATACTAGGCCTCGTGCGAAATACGAATCGATAGGGTTTTGCTCGGGGGCGGGCCGTGCTGTGTGCATCTGTGAACAGAACAAGGAGGAGGGCATGTCGAAATCCGTGGCCTTTGCCATCGGGGCACATCCGGATGATATCGAGTTTATGATGGCCGGTACGCTCGTGTTGCTGGGTCAGGCCGGGTACGAGCTGCATACGATGAATCTGTGCAACGGCTCGTGCGGGACGGTCTCAGAGGATCGTGACGCGATCGTGGCGCGGCGAACCACCGAGGCCCGAGAAGCGGCCGCCACACTGGGCGCGACCTTTCATGAGCCCCTGGTCGATGATATTGACCTGCTTTACGAGCGGCCGGTACTGTATCGGGCCGGTGCGGTCATTCGCGAGGTCAAGCCAACGATATTGTTGCTGTCGTCCCCACAGGATTACATGGAGGATCACATGAACGCGTGCCGTATAGCCGTGACGGCGGTGTTCTGCCGGGGGATGCTTAACTTCACCACAGTTCCGCCTCGCGCTCCGATTACGGGAGACGTGACGCTATATCACGCGCTACCCTGGGGGCTGCGCGATAGTCTGCGCCGGGTGGTCAAAGCCGGCCAGTTTGTAGACATCACGGCGGTGCTTGCCATCAAGCGCAAGGCCTTGGTCTGCCACACGAGCCAGAAGGAATGGCTTGACGCGAGCCAGGGGCTCGACAGCTACCTTATCACGATGGAGGGTATGTCGCGCGAAGTTGGCGTGCTCTCCGGCCGGTTCGACTATGCGGAGGGCTGGCGCCGCCACCTCCACCTGGGATTCTGCGCGGAGGGCGCTGACCCCCTGTCGGACGCCCTTGCCGAGAAGTGCATCATTTCCCCTGAATACGAACAAGACCTTCTGCGAGGCTGACGCGGAGAACAGCCCGCGCTCGTGCGCAAACGGCCATTGCTTTTCAGGTAACCCCATCGGCGTGACCCGTTATTGGAGTAAGGAGAGTGTTTTACAGCGTCCGCAGTTTGGCGGATCGGCCGGGAATGTGTTAAGATTGCTGTTGCTCAGTCGGGGCGTAGCGCAGCCCGGTTAGCGCACCTGCTTTGGGAGCAGGGGGTCGCCGGTTCAAATCCGGCCGCCCCGACCATTGTAAACTGTTACAGGCCAGCAACTTACAGCTACTAGTTGCTGGCCGTTTTTCTTGCCCTCTTGACAATTGGGACTAAATTGGGACACAATAGTGTCACTGAGGGCATGAAAATGGCGACTCTGTTCAAGCGAAGAGGCATCTACTACGGCAGCTTTTATCAAGACGGGAAGCGCAAGAAGCGCAGCCTTGGAACGTCTCGTCTCGTTTTGGCAAAGCGCCAGTTGCAGGCTTTGGAGCAAAAGCTTCTCGAGCGAAAGATCAAACCGCCAGAGGAAGACTCTGACTATCCTGCGGACCTATTCTGGTCCGAGTACCGCCAGTGGGCGGAGCAGAACAAGCGACCTCGGACGCTTGAGATTGAGGAGATGTTCTGGCGGCAGTTCATGGACTTTGCAGAGCCTGAAATGCTTGGAGATGTGACTGTCAGAAGAGTCGAGGAATTCAAGGAACACCAGAAGGGCCGGGGGCTCAAAGACCAGTCCATCAACAATGCCTTGAGGACTCTTGGCACCATATACAATTGGGCAGGGAAGCTCCGAGACAAGACCGATCACCCTTACTTCACGGGCCGGAATCCTTTCACGGCCGTCCGTCGCTATAAGTTGCCCAAGAACCCACCCCGGTTCCTCTCGACCCAGGAAATCGACGAGGTACTCGAAGCTGCCCAGAACCATGGGCAGTACATCCTCTGGGTGTTCGCGCTCGGCATTTACGCCGGGCTGCGAAAGAGCGAGATCGGTCATGCGCGCTGGGAGTGGTTCGACTGGGATCAAAGATTGATCATATTGACTTCGTATCAGTGGTTCGAACTCAAGGACTACGAGACCAGAACTGTCCCGCTTGCGGAGAAGCTTGCTAGAGTCCTTGAACCCTACCGCAAGAACGAAGGCTTCCTCTTCTTCCCTGAGCGCGTGGACCCGCCGGTCCACCGATACCGTTACGAATTCAAACGCGTGTTCAAGACCGTGGCCAAAGAGGCTGGACTGCCGGATCTCAAACCCCATGATCTCCGCCACACCTTCGGTAGCCAACTTGCCCAAGCCGGCGTCAGCCTCTACAAAATCCAGAAATGGATGGGCCACTCCGACTTCAACACGACCCAGATATATGCCCACCTCCAGGCATACGACGAGGGGATCAACTCGTTCTGAACATCAGCTTACAGCGACGCCCTGATTCTGCAAAGACCCAATTCCGGCGACACCTCGGAGTTGTCACTGGCGCTGAACGACACGGAGCGGTCCGGGTATGTCGAGAGAATGAAGTGCGGATACGAGGTACAGATGCCAGTGCGGGAGTCTGCGGAATCCATCGGACAGGAGAAAGGCATTGGCGGGTATGTTTATCATACGGTAAGGCTGTCGGCCATAATCCGAGATCTAGAGGGCGTGCCGCATGATGCCATAGCTCGGTACCGAAAGCGCGGTGCCGCCTGGAAGGTCGAGCGTGTGGGCCTCGTCGTCGTAATTGAGGGCCAGCAGGTGACCGTCCTGCTGAATCGAGACGAAGAGCTGGTCGGGAAGGTCCATCGCCAGGACCGCTTGCGTCCATGGATGGAGCCAGTCCAACTCGCGAAGCCTTTTGGCCACAAACTGTGCGTACAGGCTCGGCGGTTCCATGTCGCCGCGGAACCGGTGGAAGGCGCCTTGTCCCGTGTCTCCCAGTGACCACCGTTGAAACACGGAGCCATCGCCCTCGACGGTTCGGAGCAGGCCTTTGGGGAAGGAAGGGTAGAATACCGTTCCGCCCCGCTTCATCCAGTTGTCGACGACGCGCTGTACATCCGCTTCAATCGTGTTTCCCCAGACGAAGACCAGCACCTTGTAGCGCCCCAAGAATCCCTCGCGGATCAGTTTCTCATCGAGGTAATCGACTTCGACGACCCGCCGAATCGCGCGCGCTCTGGGGTTGAAGCCCCACGCGTAGAGGTGCCGGAAGGTGGCATCTTCCAGTTGATTCATGGTCTCGGGATAGTACACCGCCACGTCAACCACAGGCGGTTGCCGCGTGTCCAGGAGGCTGGCGTAAGTCAGCCAGCGGTCAATCGCCATCGGGTGATAGAAGATGTTGCCTGCGTAAGTGAAGAAATGGTTGGCGTCCGTCGTGATCGTGTTGAAAATGCGGCCGGCCACACCGCGGGCCGTGTGTGAGCTGGCCGGCTCGTAACCGAGGTCCGTGCCGTACAAACGGGCGGCGGTGGCGGCGAGCCGGGTGGCGTAGAAGTTCTGCTCGAAACTGTCGGTCTCGTTGGTCAGCCGTATGCCGCCGCCGAGGGCCGCCATGGCTTCGGTCTGTTCGGTGTAGCTGGTGCCCGCTTCGAGAAACCCCCATCCCCCGGCTGATTGATAGATCGTGGTGTTGGGCATGGCCTGCGCGGCCTCTTGCGCCCACCACGCGCACCAGTCGGACATCGAGCGGGTGTACCACTGGTTGAAATCGATGCGCCGCCGCTTGGACAGCATCGTCACGGGCAGCGTGACCGGGATGTCGTCGAAGGAGGGAAAGTCGCTGCCCCACGCCTGGTTGAGCGTGCCAATCGCGCCGTATTGGCGCGCCATGCACCGCCGAAACTCGGCTTGGGCGTACTGGTCGCCGGCCCACAGGCCGATGTGAATGTGCATGGGCCGCCCTGGGGCGGACCAGTTTCCGCCGGCCGGGTATTGCGATTCCCCGTAGTTCCCACTGGGCCCCAGACGCACCCCCTGGAGTGTGCCGGTGCGGTCGTAGTGGTCGCCGAAGGCGCGCAGTACGCGCGAGACGTGGCGCTTGTGATACGGACTCCAAATGCTCTGGATCGGGTTCGAGATCCCGTGCTCGAGACACACAAACCCCACATTCTCCTCGCTTTCGACGAACCACTCGGGCAGGGCGTAGGCCGAGCCGACGATCAGGAGCGGGAACCATGTCAAACCGTAGGCCTGGATCTTGGCTACGAGGGCATCGTAGTACGAGAAGTCGAAGCGGCCTTCCCGTTCAGGCTCGATGAGGTTCCAACGGACGTAGAGTTCGATGGCGTTGTACCCCAGAACCTTTGCCAGTGGAACCAGTTCGTGGAGCGCATTCAGGTCCCGCTGCAGATCGAGGTCCACGCCTTTGGACGGAACCCCGGCCGTGACCACGAGGTCCATGGGGCGATCCAGGACGACCATGGGACGCACCTCCGTCGGCACGGCCCGCATCACGGTGGCCCACTCGTCCCCGGTCAGCGCGGGGAGCAGGCGAATCGATCGGAGATACTGCAGCCCGGCCACGGCCAGGTGTACCTCCGTGTCCGGTGTGGGTTGCTGTTCCGGCGTGCGAAACGCGAAATAGGCGCTCCGTTCCTTGAGCGTGTTGAGCCGGGTATAGGACTGGCGCCGTCCCAAAGGGAGGGCGTCGTCTCCCAGACGAAGCGAGGGCTGAATCACGCAGGCCCCTTTGTCGTAGAAGATGATTTCCAGGGTGTGCTCTTCATCGGGGCCCAGCAGGGCCGCGGGGAAAGTCGCCTCCCAATGCACCTTTGCGTACGGATCCCGGTCCGGCTCGATTGCCAAGTAGACGCCGTCCCCCATCTTGACCTTCGTATGTTTCTCCTGGTTCACAAGCGCCGCGGGGCAGTCGGACCGGCCGATCTCGAAAAGGCATCGGCCTTCGGGCAGCGTCTGCCCGAGCGCAACCTCCCCAGCCAGAAACCACGCCAGCCCAAACAACACGGCCAACTGACCCAACACGTCGCGGACGACCATGAAAACTCCCTTTCCAAAGAAGTGACGCCGGCAAACTCTCGCGGCGTCGTGATGATAGACAAGCGGCCGGCAAGACCGCAGAACCTTACGCTTACGCCTTCCGGAAACCGCACGGACACGTCGCACCCAAGCGAAAGTCAGCCCTCGCCGGGAAACGCCACATCAAGATCGAAGGCGACCTCCAGGCCCTGACCCGGCGCCACCCACCGGCCGTCCGCGGACGGACGCTTCAGACGTTCTTCACTGTAAACGGGACGGCCACCTGCTTCTTCGTACGGGCCTGGCTTCGCGGGGATGCGTGTCACAGCGTCCACCCCTGGCGGTATTCGCGCTTGATTAAACGCTCTGCTTCGGGCAGGTTGGTCACTTTCATGTTCTCGCTGTCCCACTCGATAGGCTGGCCGGCGCGGATGGCCACGTTCCCAAGGAGCACCACTTCGGTAAGCGGCCCGGCGTAATCGAAGTTGGAAATCGCTGTCCCTTCGCCCTTACAGGCCAGGGTCCAGTTCTTGTGGTGCGCGGGCCGTCGGGGCAGTTTGACCTTGGCATTCTTGTAGGCCTGCATCTTGGTCTCGGGGATGATGCGAACGCCGTTGCCGTAGGTACCGGCAACGATCTTGCCTTTCGATCCGACAAGCAGCGCGCCGCCACCGTCCCTATCGCCCATGCGACGTCCTTCCTCGAGTTCAGGGGGGCGCGGCGGCGTCTTGCCGCCGTCGTACCAGGTGAGGGTGACCGGAGGGAGTTTCCCTCGTTTGGGGAATTCATAGCGGATGATGGACCACTTGGGACCGGTCTCGTCGTTGACGCCCGACGACTCCGCGGACACGCGTGTGGGCGCGCCGAGTTCGAGGGCATAGAACGCCGCGTCCATGATATGGCAGCCCATGTCGCCCAGGGCGCCGCAGCCGAAATCCCACCACCCGCGCCAGTTCCGGGGACAGTAGGCGGGGTGGTAAGGCCGTTCGGGCGAAGGTCCGAGCCATAGGTCCCAATCCAGCGAGGCCGGCACAGGCGGCGTGTCGGCGGGACGGTCGACCCCTTGGGGCCACGTGGGCCG
This sequence comes from uncultured Nitrospiraceae bacterium, assembly GCA_964425145.1. Lineage (GTDB taxonomy): Bacteria > Hydrogenedentota > Hydrogenedentia > Hydrogenedentales > SLHB01 > CAYRLQ01. The sequence continues at coordinate 4,824 of CAYRLQ010000058.1, read as the reverse complement.
GTTGGTCCAACAGTGCACCTCGGTCACGTCGCCAATGGCCTTGTCCTTTAGCCAGGCGCGCAAGATGTGGCAGCCGCGGAACGAGTGGCCCTGGTTGCCCATCTGCGTGACGACCTTGTGCTGCCGGGCGGCGGCCCGGAGCTGTCGGGCCTCGTAAACCGAATGGGCCATGGGCTTTTCGACGTAGACGTGCTTGCCCAGTTCGATGGCGGCCATGGCCGCAAAAGCGTGCACGTGGTCCGGCGTGGCCACCACGACGGCGTCGATGCCCTTCTCCTTTTCGAGCATGACCCGGAAATTGCTGTACCGGGCCGCGCTAGGCCAACGCGCGAACGACCTGGCGGCACGTTTCTCGTCCACGTCGCACAGGGCTACAATATTGTTGTCGCGCGCGACCTCCTCGAGGTCGTGGGCCGCCTGGCCGCCGGCCCCGACGCCGGCGATATTGAGTCGCTCGCTCGGCGCGGTGTTGCCCGCGCCGCCCAGGACGTAGCGTGGGACTATCGTGAACCCGGCCGCAACAGAGGCCGTTTGGCCGAGAAACCGTCGTCGGGACACCGCTGTCTTGCTCGAATCATTCATTGTTCTCTCTCCTCCAATGGCATGCCCAAAGCATTCTTTCACACACTACACAGGGACCGCGCGCGGTGCAACTACCGGACTCGCCAGACAACCTGGCACATTGCCGCCGCAAGTGCAACGGGTGTGCGCTTGGCCAATTCCCGTCGCGCGCTAACTGCCGATTTATTCCGGGCTCGACGTCGACAGTACCGTGGACTCCGCGAGCCTGTCCGCGTTGTAGGCGCCTTCGGGCTCGAGATCGTGCAGCAAGGCGTCGACCATGTTCTCGACATGAACGCCGTACAGTTCGCCACCGAACGAGACGGTCGACTCGTAGGTGCGATGGCGCCAGGACTCGGGGGTGACGATGTACCCGTGGGCATCGTTAGTCAGACCGAGGATCGAGACCTGGTTGAAGCCAAGCCAGCCGCCGAAACGCTTGATGTCTGCGTCGTAAACGCAACTGAGTTCGCCGGGTATGGTGACGAACGCATCGCGGTCGTTAAACACGATTGCGTTCAACTCCGTCCTGAGCACGTCGGCGCCCGGCAGGGAAAGACCTGCCGACGTGGGTTTCGGGTGCACCTCGTAGGGGTGATGCCTGGACTCGATCTTGAGGGAATCGGAAGCCTCGATTGAGTCCCAGACTCGTTTCACTTCCTCTGCCAATGCCTGCCCCATGAAATCGCAACGTTCGAAGCCGTCCTCGCCGCTGGGGGGGCGCGGCGAAACGTCGGCCTGCGCCCCATTGAAGAAGACGGGCTGAACCTCACCCCCGATCATCTGCACAAGATGATTACGCGCCGCACCGACATAGTCGGCCGAGAACAGCATGTTCCTCCCGCTCAGCACGGTAGGATGGGCCGCGAAGTTGAACAGGACGGCCATCGGTGTGTCGTCCACGCCGGTCACCTTGATAACCGCCACGTCGTCGCGCGTCTCGACATTGGGTGGCCAGTCGCCGCGGTAACCATTCAAGTCCGGGACATGTCCATATCCGATGCCCACCTTCGCTGGTGCACGGTTCTTTACTGCGTCGAGGACCGCGCGAACCGCCCCGTCGATGTAAGATTGACAGACCTCGGGGTCGTACTTGCCGGCAAGTCGTTCACCGATAACGGGGATGTCCAGGTGGGCGCCTCCACCGGCATGGGTATGCGATGACCCGAGATACACCTCACACGTGGCGGTCTCTGCGCCGGCATGGACGGCCTTTTTCACGGCCTGACACATGGCCGCCCCGAAACCGAGGTGGTCGACGCCCACGAAGGCGATCATCTTCTCCTCGTTCTCGATGACCAGGGCCGTAGCCAGTAAGGGATCGTGCACTCCTTCCATGCCGCGTCCCATCCGGTCGCCATACCCTGCTGACGGCGTCCCCACGGGCGGTGTGATGTCCACTTGCGCGGCGCCGGCGCTCGACACGGCGTGCACGGCGGTGGGTGTCAACAAGAGAATCACCGCCACAGCGGCCACGATCACTGGGCGGCAGCAGGGCGTTTCCCGGCCCAACGCATGAGTCTTCATCATTTCGTCTCCTCAACTTTTTCCTCGCCGATCTGTTTGCAGCCCGCAGTGCTACTCGTCATGCCGGCACGTCGATTGCCGACGCGGCGATTTCGGACCCGGCTATCCGGCCGTCCGCGGACGGCCGGATAACTGCAAGTGTACAAGCCTACTGTCGTTCAGTTCAACGTCTTTGCCAGACGCCGCCCCCCGATGAACATGAAGTGCCTGGATCGGCTTGTTCCCTGAGCGCGATGGGCATCGGGTGTGTACTCAACGAATGAACTCGGCCTTTCCGAGGGTTTCCTGACCTTCTGAGATAATCCGGTGAGGAGGTCCAAGGGGAAACTCCAGCCGAATAAAGCGTCCGTCCGCGGACGGACGCTTGAGCCGCAGTCGGGCGTCCGCACGGTCGCGGCGTTCTTCATGTCGCAGTTCGGTTTGTAAGGACGGTGGATTACACCATTTCAAACGTCAGCGTGTGCTGAAAGGGTGTATAGCTGGTCACGTAGACGCTTGGCCCCGGGAGCTTGGCGTGCGCCCCGCGAACTTGCGTATAGACATGTTCACACTGTCCAGGGCCGAAACGAATGACATCCGCCCCCACCCGATACTTGGCGAAACCGTCTTTCAGCAGAAATGCGTTTTCGTTTTCCACATGAGGTGCAGCTACCACCCCTGTGATTTCTCCCCTTTCTCTGAGGTTTATCTCAACGGCTAAGGGGACTTCGCCGAACCAGCGCTGTTCGACCTTACCCGTCAAGGGTCCAGCCGGGGCGGTATTTGCGGCTGAGCAGGCTGTGGCCTTCGGCGCTGTTGGTGACTCGACCGGTCGCACCGTCGTACTCGAGCTTCTGGCCGACTCGGTAGGCGACAAGCCCCAGGAGCATTTGCTCGATCAGCGTGCTGCCGTAGTCGAAGTCGCACGAGGTCTTGAGATCGGTCTTGCAGGCGTTTGTCCATTCCTTCTGGAAGTGACCCAACGGCGGGATGAGCTCGTCCTTGGAGCGCGGTCTGTAATAGGTCATGTCGGCTTCCTTGCCATAGGGGAGCAGGATGCGGGAATCGAAATCGGCGATCAGGAAGCCGTTCCTGCCCTTGAACATCACGCCGTGACCGATCTTGGTCAGATCAATAGACTCCTTGGGCGATCTTGGCATGGCGCCGCCCTGATACCAGGTGACGCGGATGGCAGGTCGCCAGTCGTTGGCGGGATGCCGAAAAGTGGCCTTCAATTCGACGGGGGTGACTTCGGGGTTGAACGCGTCGCCCTCGGCCACGGCGGAAGTCGGTAGGCCGGCGTCGATTGCGTTCCAGGCGAGGTCCATGATGTGGCTGCCCATGTCGCCCACTTGGCCGCTGCCGAAGTCCCAGTACATGTTCCATTGCAGGCAGTTCATACCGGGACCGCCGGAGAAGTACCCCGGGTTGTACGGGTGGAACGGCGAGGGCCCGATCCACAGGTCGTAGTGGAGGGTTTTCGGAGGATCGCCTTGGCCGGGCAGATAACCAGGCCTGCGAATCTGACGGTCGCCCCAGACATGTACATCCCTCAACTCGCCAATCGCGCCGTCCTTGATCAACTCGCGCACGCGATTGAAATTTTCTTTCTCGTGGCGCTGCGTGCCGACCTGCGTTGCCAGCTTGCGCTTGTTATTGAGGTAGGTCGCGCGGACCACCCGTGCTTCCTCGACGCTGTTGGCCAGTGGCTTTTCGCAGTACACGTGCAGGCCGCGGTTCATCGCCCAATTGGCGACGAACGCGTGCGTGTGATCGGTGGTGCAGCAGATCACCGCATCCAAGTCCTTTTGTTCGAGGCACGTTCTCCAATCGACGTAGTGCTTGGCCCTCGGAAACCGTTCGGCGGCCGTAGCCAAGTGATCTTCATCCACGTCGCACAGGGCCACGACGTTCTCGCTTGAGATCGCGTCATAGTGCGCCATGGCCCGGCCCCACGCGCCGATCAGGGCGACATTCAGCTTATTGCTGGGGGCGTTGGCGCTGGCGAACGTACCGCTGGGCAAGATCAGAAGGCCGGCGCCCGCGGCGGCAGACTTCAGAAACTCGCGTCTCGGAGTGGTCTTGATGTTCTTCTTCTTGTTGGGCGTTGCGCTATCGAGTGTCTTCATTGGTGACTGTTCCTTCTTAGGTTCCACTCATCCCGAGTTCAGTGTATCGCAGATTCCAGGAGGAAGTGTTCCTGTCCCACACGAATCCGAGATCTCCCATTCGGACCTGCCCGCAACCGGCGCGGGCCTGTCTTTCTTCATTGTAGGCGCATCGGCAGAAGCTTATCACATCGGCGGCGGAACCCGACATCTAATCCAGCGGAGTGGATTCCTGGGTCCAGATGGTGAGGTTGGTGAGGTCGCGCGGCTTGGTAGGAAGCAGCAGGGCCAGCCCATACCCGACAAAGAACATGACAAGATGGCCGATGATGCCGGTGTAGTAGGAGTCAATAGAGGGCCGCCTGGCCCCTGGTAGGAGTTCGTAACGGTCGAGCGCCGTGTACAGTGACCAGAGGACCGTGCAGACGATGGCGACGCCGACGGCGCGGGCGTCGCCGCGGACGGTCAGGAACCCGAGTAGATAAAGGCCGAGGAGGCCACCGGCGAGAATGGCGCTTAAGGCCGTGCCCGTGTCGCCGATGGTCTTGTTCTTGGAGTAGGCAAGCACCGACGCGCCTATCACCATGAACACGGATGCAGCGATGGCTATCAGTCGGGCACGGGCACGAGCACGGGATAAGGAAGTGCG
>CAYRLQ010000057.1:0-17631 GCA_964425145.1 uncultured Nitrospiraceae bacterium | reverse complement strand
CGGCGTCATGGCGCCGCATTTTAAAGCGCAAGCAAGCTTGCGCGGAACTGTTGCAGGTGTATGTCAGTGCAGGCATCTGGGATAGGGGCTGGGTCTTGAGGCTAAGGCACGGCGGGCTTGTCAGGCGGTGGGGTGAAATCTTCGGGAAAATGCCTCTTTTAAGCTCTGCATTGACGGCGCGCGGCCTTCCCCCTATAATCGCTCTTCGCGATGACGCGGTGGACAAATCCTCGACGAATCCCACCACAGTTTATGAAGAATCCCCATAATCGCCCGAAGGTGATATGAAAAAGCCGCAGCCTGACGCCAACCGGATTTTGTACTTGCGTATACCGTTGCATGCGCAGCGCGTATTGCACGTGGACTGTGGCCACGGACTGCTGGGCGCGATGGTGAAGACGCGCGAGGGGAGTATCGAGGTCTATGGCGTCGAAGGCGATCCCGCGGCAGCCACGGATGCCCGAGCACGGCTTGACAGGGTCCTTGAAGAATACGTCGAGACCGCACAACTGCCGGTCCCGAACGCCTACTTCGATTGCATCGTTCTCAGTGACCCGGCACGACACGGCGAGGCGCTCGGGGGCGTGCTTGAGAAACTGGCCCCGCTGCTCGCCCCCAACGGGCTACTGCTGATGCCAATAGCGGAGCAGGATGGCGATCCCTTGCCCACTTCACCCAGGCGGATCAATACCGTGCTGGCCCAGGCGGGTTTGGCGCTGTACATGATCTGGCCCTGGGCCGAGCTCGGTGCCACGAGCGCCGGTCCCGTGGGCAGTGTAGAACCGTGCCCGGAAGGCGTATGCCACGCGGTGTGGCCCAGCTACGACCCGGCCTCGCACGCACACGAACTGTTCGATGCAGGGCGGCCGGACTGGGCGTACGAAATCCTCTGTGGGATCCCGGGGCACTACCGCACCAAGGCGGAAGTCGACGCGGGCGTTCAGGCCGAGAGGCAGTTGTGCCTTCTAGCCATGGACGAACCGGGCGGGCAGTACCCGCAATTGCGCCTATTCTGCGGCTCGCTGACGCTCTTCTACCGGGTGGTCGAGCTGGCGCCCACACTTCACCAGGCCTACCAGTGCCAGGCGGAATTCTGGCATCGTATCGGCGACGACGACATGGCCGCGCGCTTGTTGCGCTCGCTGCAGCGTGCAGCTCCTGCGGATTTCGTCGCCCAGCAGCTCGGGCGCTACGTGGCGCCAAGTCCCAGGCGAGAGGAGACCGCGCCGCTATTGACCGGGAAGTGGACACCGCGCATCTTGATGCTCCTCACTCACGACCGCACGCACTACGGACTTGATGTCCTTTACGACGGGCTGCGCAGAATACTGGGAGAGGACCACGTTGTCGAATATCCTTGGAAACCCACGCTCCACGGCCACGTCCCCGATCGCCTGGCGTATTATCCCTCCCTGTTCGACTGGCCCGGTGAGGCAGTGCCTCTCGAGGAACTGCTCCAGCAGCTTGATGAGGGCCGGTTCGACCTTGTCCTGTTCGCGAACATCGAGATGAGTTTGGACCGGGATGAAGTGCGCCGAATCGTGCAAGCCGCGGGCGATAGGCCGCTGTTCGTGTTGGACGCTCAAGATGATTGTGTAAACAGTCTGCCCGAGGTGATCGAATTCGTGGGCCGCGCGACGGTCCAGGGGTATTTCAAACGAGAGTTGCTGGCCTGCGCCGATTTTGGGCCCAATACCTTCCCTTTCCCATTCGCCTACGCCGACGACCACGTCCTGGACGACATCTCGAGGCCGCGGCCCCGCGCGATGTTCTGGGCGGGCCAGCGGACCTTCGGCCTGCGACGGCTTTACCTCGAACGGATGGAGGCTATCATGGGCGAACGCTTCGAGAAGACCTACGGCCAGGATGAGTACATCAAGGTGCTCCGGGCGTCGCGGATGGGCGTGAGCATCACTGGCGCCGGGTTCGACTGCGTCCGCTACTGGGAGCTGCCGGCCAATGGCTGCATGCTCCTCTCCGAACGGCTTCCGATTCGGATTCCGCACGATTTCCGCGATGGCGAAACGGCAGTGTTCTTCGACGATCTCGAGCAATTCGAGGCGAAGCTTCAGTATTACCTCGCCCATCCTGACGAAGTAGCCGCCATTGCCCAAGCTGGCCACGAACACCTCAAGCGCCACCACACAGGCTCCGCACGCGCCCGCCAGGTCCTCGGCTACATCCAAGAAGTACTACATGACCGGTGAAGGTGGCAGACTCGCGGTGATGGTAGCTGTCCACATTCTATCTGGTTCTTTATAGCATTTGGGGGGGCCCGTTACCGAATTCCAGCGAAATATCGCTGTCGTGGTTAGCGCTGCAGTTTTCGGATTCTTGCTTTTTTCTCTCGTCTCCACAGTCCAGTAATCTCGCTGGTGAGCTCCCTCGCCCCACTGTCAGCCCTTAAGTCTTGAGGAATCGACATCTGAACAGGGGTCCTAAACAATTCAAAGGTAAGCACTTAGCGCGCGAGAAAATAGGCGAACAGTTGGGGGTGGATGTATACTTTGCTCACCCCTACAGTTCAAATGAACGCGCCCGAAACGAAAACATTAACGGCCTGTTGCGCTAATATCTACCTAAAGAAAACCAGTTTCATTGGACTCACTAAACAACGCGTTAACCGCTTCGTAGAAGCGCTAAACAATAGACCAAGGAAAAAGCAGATGTTCCGAACACCAAACGAAGTCTTCAAAGAACTAGGTGTTGCACTTGAAATTTGAATCCGCCTACGCCCGCCGCGAACAATTTAGTTTGACACGAAACTGCAATTCTTCGTATAATTTTAGATTCCCGTGTAGCGGTCTAGATCAAACAATATCAGTTATTTACAAGAGTGGCTATACCGCGTTTTGCTGTGGAGCAAAGGTAATGACCCTGTTGGTAATCCTCTTGCATGCAGTGACTTTATTTCTCGGTGAGAGCTTCGTGCCAGCGGTTCTTCAGGAAATCCGTACTTGAGCATCTTGAGACAAGCAACCGAAGAAAAGGGGAGAGGGCCTTGCGTTTGGACCAACGCGCGGGCGCCCTTGGGCTCGTGGCTGCCCGATGGAGCGGAGCCTTCGTTCGATGAACAGGCGTTCACGGAGGCCCTCCGCAGGATTGGTGAACCGGTCTGCATAGTTGAGCAGGACGGCGCGTGCGGGTTGGGCGAAGGCGGCAGGGTGGTTTTGGGGCCCAAGCCGGCGGCGGACGGCGCACTGCCTGTCGTGGGCTATGCGCCCGCGTGTTCTATTGAGAACCTGGGCGATGCCGGCTTCTGCGCCGATTACGGGTTGCGTTACCCTTATCTCTGCGGCAGCATGGCGCAGGGGATTGCTTCGACGGACATCATCAAAGCCGTGGGGCGCGCAGGCATGCTGGCGTTTTTCGGCGCGGCGGGTCTTGCGCCGGGGGAAGTCGAGCAAGCCATCGACACGCTTGCGCGGGATGGCGGAGATATCCCTTATGGCTTTAACCTGATTCACAGCCCCAGCGAGCCGGCCCTCGAGGCGACGATCGCGGATTTGTACATTCGTCGCGGGATTCGTTTGGTTGAAGCCTCGGCATATCTGGACCTGACGTTGCCAGTCGTTCAGTACCGTGTGCACGGCATCCACCGGGACGGGGCGGGTGCGGTCGTCACGCCGAACCGCATCATCGCGAAAGTGTCCCGCGTAGAGCTCGCCGCGAAGTTCTTTGCACCGCCGCCGGAACGCTTCTTGAAGGAACTGGTTTCACGCGGGGAGATCACGGAGGAGCAGGCGGACCTCGCAAGTCAGATTCCCATGGCCCAGGACATCACCGCTGAGGCCGATTCCGGCGGGCATACGGACAACCGGCCGGCCATCGCGCTGCTGCCGGCCATCTGCGCCGTACGCGACCGGATGCAGGCTGAGTATGGCTATGTGAAGCCGCTGCGTGTCGGGTTGGCGGGTGGAATCGCAACGCCGGCCTCAGCGGCGGCGGCGTTTGCCATGGGCGCGGCATACGTTCTGACCGGGTCGGTGAACCAGGCATGCGTCGAGTCGGGCACGTCGGGCCTTGTGCGGGCTATGTTGGCCGAGGCAGGTCAAGCAGACGTCGCGATGGCGCCCGCAGCGGACATGTTCGAGATGGGCGTGAACGTGCAAGTGCTCAAGCGGGGAACGATGTTCTCGATGCGCGCGGCGAAGCTGTATGAATTTTACCGCGGTTATGGGAGCCTCGAGGAGATTCCCGCCGCAGAGCGTGCCAAGCTCGAAAAGACCTTGTTCCGCGCGCCGCTGGAAGAGATTTGGGCTCAAACCCGCGCTTTCTTCAGGCAGTGCGACCCGCACCAGCTCGAGCGGGCGGAAAAGGACCCGAAATCCCGCATGGCGCTTGTGTTTCGCTGGTACTTGGGCCAGGCGTCACACTGGGCGAACCGCGGTGAGCCGTCGCGCAAGGTGGACTACCAGGTGTGGTGCGGGCCCTCGATGGGCTCGTTCAACGAATGGGCCAAGGGGTCGTTTCTCGAACAGCCGGAAAACCGAAAGGTCGTGACGGTCGCCCTGAATATCCTCCACGGTGCGGCGGTGATGGCGCGGATGAATCATCTGCGCAGTCTGGGTGTCGTGTTAGCTTCAGCCATCCAGCGCGTCGTTCCGCTCGAACGCACGCAGCTTGAGGAGTACGTAAAGTGAGTGATACCCATGGAAGGAGATCGGATCGGGCTTCGGATACGCGGCTGGTGGCGATTATCGGCATGGGATGTCTGTTCCCCAAAGCAGAGGATGTAGCTGCCTATTGGGCCAACATCAGGAACGGCGTCGACGCTATCACGGACGTGCCGGAAACGCATTGGCGCGCGGACGATTATTACGCCGAGGACCCGCAGGTTCCCGATCACGTCTATGCGGCTAAGGGTGGATTTCTCTCGCCCGTGGAGTTCAACCCGATGAAGTTCGGCATTCTGCCCAACGCACTCGAGGCGACCGATACCTCGCAGTTGCTGGGGCTGGTGGCTGCGGAGGCGGCCCTGAAGGACGCTGGCTACGGTCCGGATTCGCGGTTCGATCGTGACCGAGTCAGCGTGATTCTCGGCGTGACCGGCGCGCTTGAGCTGGTGATTCCCCTCGGGGCGCGGCTCGGGTTTCCTGTCTGGCGGGAGAGTCTGAAAGAGGCGGGCGTAGACGAGTCCACCGCTGAGGATGTGATCGAGCGCATCGCCGATTCGTACGTGCCCTGGCAAGAGAACTCCTTTCCCGGACTGCTGGGCAACGTCGTCGCGGGGCGGATCGCCAAACACCTGGGCCTGGGAGGTACGAACTGTGTCGTGGACGCTGCGTGCGCCAGCGCCTTCAGCGCCATTTACCTGGCCGAGATGGAACTGGCTAGCGGCCAGGCCGACATGGTCATCACCGGCGGCGTCGATACGTTCAACGACGTCTTCATGTACGCCTGTTTCAGTAAAACCCCGGCCCTGAGCCCGAGCGGCCACGCCAGGCCGTTTGATGCCACGGCCGACGGTACGACGCTCGGGGAAGGGTTAGGCATGGTGGTGCTCAAGCGGCTCGAAGACGCCGAGCGCGATGGCGACAGGATTTACGCGGTGATTCGCGGGATGGGGACCTCGAGCGACGGCCGGGACGAGGCGATTTACGCACCCAGTCCAATCGGACAGGTGAAGGCACTGCGCCGGGCCTACCGCGTGACGAATGTCTCTCCTGATACCATTGCGTTACTCGAGGCGCATGGCACGGGCACCAAGGCCGGCGATGCCTCTGAGATCGCCTCGCTCGCCGAAGTCTATGGCGAATTCGCGCAGAATGGCCCCTGGTGCGCGCTGGGATCGGTCAAGTCGCAGATCGGCCACACGAAAGCCGCCGCCGGCGCCGCGGGCCTGATCAAAGCGGCCATGGCACTGCATACGAAGGTGCTTCCTCCGACGATCAAGGTCACGCAGCCCGCGAAGGAATTGACCCTCGAGCAATCCCCGTTCTATGTGAATGTGCAAAAGCGGCCGTGGTTGCCGCGCGAGTCGCACCCGCGCCGCGCGGCGGTGAGTTCGTTTGGTTTTGGCGGCAGTAATTATCATTGCGTGCTCGAGGAGTACCGACCTGAAAGGACCACCGTAGATTGGGATACTGACGTGCAGATCGCGGCCTTTTCCTCGGACAGTGTGGACGCGCTCGAGGCCGCATTGGATGCTTTGCCCGTCTCGGGTGCCTGGCGGGAGGTTCGCGAGGTCGCGGCACAGACTCGCGCAGCGTTTAACGCCGGACAGGTCTGCCGCCTGGTCCTGGTCCTCGAACGCGGCCGGACGGACCTTGTGAAGCTGTTGGCCGGCGCCAAAGAGATGCTCGCCAGGAACGCTGACCGGGCCGCCTGGACAACGCCCGACGGCGCCTTTTTCGGCTCGGGGACAGCTCCCGGAAAGCTGGGCATGGTTTTCCCGGGGCAAGGGGCACAGCGCCCGGGAATGTTCCGCGACCTCGCATGCGCGTTCCCACAGATGTTGGACGCGCTGGCCGATGCCGACGCGGTATTCATGGCCGGGCAAGCGGATAAGAATGGGCAGCATCTGAGCGACCTCATCTACCCGCATCCGGCGTTTGATGAACAGACAAAGGCGAGTCAAGAAAAGCCACTGCGGTCTACGCAGGTTGCACAGCCCGCGATTGGCGCGGTCAGCCTAGGCGCGCTCGAGGTCCTCGAGTCCTTTGGCGTGCAGCCCGATGCGGTGGCAGGGCACAGCTACGGCGAGTTGGTGGCCCTGTACGCGGCGGGCCGATTTGACAGGCAAGGGCTGCATACGCTCTCGAAGGTTCGCGGTAAGCTTATGGGGCAGGGCGGCGGGGACCGGGGTGCGATGTTGGCCGTCCAGGCGTCGGCGAGTGAGATCGAGGCGATCCTCGAAGAAGAAGGGCTGGACGTGACGCTTGCCAACAAGAATTCCCCCGTGCAAATGGTGTTGTCCGGCGCTACCGAGGCCATCGAACATGCTGCCGAGGCCCTGAAGAAAGGGAGAATCCGCCGTGTGCGGCTCGATGTTGCGGCTGCGTTTCATAGTCCCTTTGTCGCCGAAGCCTGCGAACCGTTTCTGGATGCGCTGGAGCGAGTCAAGTTTGCCGAGGCGCGGATTCCGATTTATTCGAACACGACAGCGGACGAGTACCCGGCGGATGCGGCGGCTGCCCGTGAATTGCTCGCCCGGCACTTGGCCCGGCCAATCGAGTTCATCCGGGAGATCGAGAACATGTATGAGGCGGGTGTGCGCACCTTCCTCGAAGTGGGACCGGGCGCAGTGTTGACCGGCCTCATCAGCGCGATTCTGCCAGCATCTCACACCTTTGCAGTCGATGCCTCGAAGGGCCAGCGATCCGGATTCTTCGACCTCGCCTGCGTGCTGGGGCGGTTAGCCGCGCTCGGTTATCCGGTCACGTTAGCCGCGTGGGATGACGGGGCGCTGCAGTCTGGGCGGGAAACCGATACGAAAAAGCCCGCAATGACGGTCTCGATTTGCGGGGCGAACTACGTCAAGCCCAAGCCGAAGAGGCCTCCGACCGCGCCTAAGAAAACAGGGACTGCACCAAGCGATCGAGTCCCCGAGTCGCCGGCGCGCCAAGTTCCTCCGCCAAAGCGGCTTCGGACCCCACGCGTAGGCGGAAGCCGCTATGGCGATGCCGCGCGAGACGGGACTGTCCCCGTTGTCTCTACCGGCCCGGCTGTGACGCCCGCGCAGCCTGCGGCGACGGGTGCGTTGGCCGATGCGTTGCGCCAGACTCAGGAGAATATGGCCGCACTGCAGAAGATGCAGGAGCAGACGGCCCGCTTGCACCAGCAGTTCCTCGAAAGCCAGGAAACCACGGCCCGCACTTTCCAGGAATTAGTGGAACAACAGCGCAGGCTCTTGCAAACTGGTGCGATGGCGGCGCCTGCCGCCGCCACGCCGGTCAGTACGGAGCCCAGTCCGCCGCCGGTCACTGTCGAGCCGCTCCCGACCGAGCAGCCGGCAGAGTCCGTGCCAGACGGCACCTCCTGGGCACAAATCGGACGGCTCTTGCTCGAGGTGGTTGCCGAGAAGACGGGTTACCCGGTGGACATGCTCGAGTTGGACATGGGTCTGGATTCGGACCTCGGGATCGACTCGATCAAGCGTGTGGAAATCCTTTCCGCTTTGCAGGAGAGCCTGCCGGAACTTCCCCAAACACAGCCCGAAGACCTGTCCAAGTTCCAAACATTGCGCGATGTTGTGCAATTCCTATGCGGATCGGCTGATGGGAACGGGGTTGTTGGGGCCGAGCCGGCGCACGCGGAACCGACTGTGGATGTTGAGCCGCCCGAGGATGGCGTTGTTCAACGAAGCGTGCTTCAGGCCGTTCCCATCGATGTTGAGCAAAAGCCGGTAACTATCCCCGACGGCGCCGAAGTCTGGGTTTGCGATGATGGGTCCGCCTTGGCTTCCTGCATTGTAGACGAACTTGAAGCCAGGCGGTATGCGACAAAGCGCGTACCGGTTGACAATATGGCCCGGCAGGAAGCGGCGTCGCGCCTCGGCGGCCTGGTGATGCTCGCGCCCGAGAAGGCCGATGACGCCTTTCTGAAAAGTGCGTTCAAGCTGCTGCAACGGGCCGCGCCGGGACTACGGGCTGCCGGCAGGCAGGGCGGTGCGCTCTTAGTTACCGTATCGCGATTGGATGGCGCGTTCGGTCTAGCGGGCCTCGGTGCTGAGACCGAGCCCGTTTCCGGCGGCCTGGCGGGATTGGCGAAGACGGCGCAGCAAGAGTGGCCTGAGGTCCAGTGTAAAGCATTGGACCTCGCGGCGGATTTTGACCATTACGCCGAGGCGGCTTCGGCGATAGGGGACGAGATGTTATTGTCGGGGGTCACGGAAGTTGGGCTATCCCACGGGGGACGTCGGGCGTTGCGACTGGTCCCGGCCGCACTCGATGATGAAAGGGGCGAGGCGCCGCTGGTGCCGGGCGACCTGGTGGTCGTCAGCGGTGGTGCGCGCGGGGTGACGGCCGAGGTGGCCATAGCGCTGGCCAAGGCGTTCCAGCCGGCATTCCTCCTGCTAGGTCGCAGTTCGCCGCCGACGCCCGAGCCCGATTGGCTGGCGCCGCTTACAGGCGAAGCCGAGATCAAAAAGGCCTTGCTGAGCAAACATGGACTGTCCCAAGCGAGTCCCCGAGACGGGACTGTCCCTGTTGGTTCAGACGCCAAGCTGTCGCCGAAGGAACTGGAGGCTCACTACCGGGCGGTGTCATCAAACCGGGAGGTCCGCCACAACATCGCCCGCATCGAGGCGGCCGGCGCGAAGGTGATGTACCGTTCCGCCGACGTGCGCGATGCGGACGCTGTAGAGGCCGCCGTAGCCGAGGCTCGCGAACAATCGGGTCCGGTCAAGGGGCTGATCCACGGCGCGGGCGTCATTGCAGACCGGCTCATCGAGGACAAGAGGGAGGACGAGTTCGAGAGTGTCTACTCTACGAAGGTTGGCGGGTTGCGCGCGTTGCTGGCTGCGTTGGGATCGGATGAGCTCAGGGTTATGGCCCTGTTCTCCTCGTCGACCGGGCGCTTCGGTCGAACGGGCCAGGTGGATTATGCGGTCGCCAACGAGGTGCTGAATAAAATGGCACAGCACCAGGCCAGATTGCGGCCGATGTGCCGCGTCGTCTCGATCAACTGGGGCCCATGGGCCGGCGGCATGGTGACGCCGTCGCTTCGGAGGGTCTTCGAGCAGGAAGGCATCAGCCTGATCGCGTTGGAGGCGGGTGCGCGCTGCCTGGTGCGGGAAATCAGTCAGAAACCCGGCGCGCCCGTCGAGGTAGTCGTTTTTGGCGGTAAAGCCGAGGTGTCGAAACAGGGGGATAGCGCGCCGTTGCCACTCGCCTTTGAACTCGAGCTGGACGTCGAGCGTTATCCATTTCTGAAATCACATGTTATCGGCGGGCAGGCCGTGTTACCCATGGCGGTCATTGTCGAGTGGCTGGCCCACGGGGCGCTGCACGGCAACCCGGGGCTCCGCTTCTGCGGGTTCAACGACCTGCGGGAGCTCAAAGGCGTCATACTCGCTCCGGGTGAGACGCGCACGGTGCGCGTTTTGGCGGGGAAAGCGGCGAAATCGGACGCTTGCTTCGTAGTAGCGACGGAACTGCGCAGCACGGATGGCACGGGGCAGGATATCCTCCATGCGCGGGCTGAGGTGGTCCTCGTGACAAAGCTCGAGGCCGGAAAACGCACCATTACGGGCCTTTCACTGGAGCCATTCAGCCGGGATATCAAGGACATCTACGCCGGCAATCCGCTGTTTCATGGGCCGCACCTGCAGGGCATCGAATCGGTGGAAGGCTGCTCAGAGCAGGGGATCGTCGCTCAGGTCAAGCCGTCCCCCGGTCCGGCTGCGTGGATCGATGAGTTGCTGCGGAACACCTGGCTGGCCGATCCGCTGGCGCTGGATTGCAGCTTCCAGATGATGGTCCTATGGACATTCGAGCGGCGCGGCGCGGCTTCGTTGCCGATCTCCGCGGGCCGGTATCGCCAGTTCAAGGCATCCTTCCCCACCAGCGGCGTCCGGATTGAAATCCGGATTAAGGAAGATGCCCCACACCGCGCCTCGGCCGACATCGAATTCCTCGACCCTGCCACCGGCGCGTTGGTGGCCCGAATCGAGGACTACGAATGCGTCATCGATGCGTCGCTGAACGAGAAGTTCCGGCGCAACCGGCTGATAGCTGAAAGCTGACAGCTATTTTGCGAGGAATGGCAACACGATGGATGCAATAGGAAAAGGCGATTCCATCCGATTGGAAAATGACCCTGCCCTCCAGGAGACCATCCGCCGGATTGTCGACGTAGCCCACCCCGAGAAGATTATCCTCTTTGGTTCGGCGGCGCGCGGTGAACTCAAGCCGGATAGCGACCTGGATATGCTGGTGGTGAAGTCAGGCGTACATCGACGCCACCTCGCCCAGGCCATCTATCGGAATCTGATCGGCGTGGGACGGGCCGTGGATGTTGTCGTGGTAACCCCGGAGGACATCGAACGCTACGGCAACTGTCCTGCACTGGTCATCGAGTCGGCACTGCGCGAAGGGAGAGTGGTTTATGCCGCCTAAGCGCTACCAAGCCGACGATCCAAGAGAGTGGCTTGCCCGGGCCAAGAGCGATCTGGCAATTGCCGCCGCACAGATCGAGGAGGCGTATCTCGAGGACCTTTGCTTCCATGCTCAGCAAGCTGCGGAGAAGGCCCTCAAAGCGCTCTTTCTTCATCTTGGGATTCGCTTCCCTTACATCCACAACTTGGCGGAATTGGTCGGTCGTCTCGAACAAGCTGGCCAATCCATTCCCACCTATGTGCAGGAAGCCGTCCGGCTGACCGACTATGCGGTTGAAACGCGGTATCCCGGTGTTAACGAGAGCGTCACTGAAGAAGAACGGCAAGATGCATTGCTGTTGGCCAAGGAAACCGTTGATTGGGTGGAACGCCTCTTGGCGAAGGCCAAGTCAACTCCCCCTTCACCGGGTCCCCCAACGAGTGAGGATTCTCACTAATGACGAATGGTTCGTCCGTGGCGATAGTCGGTATTGGCGGGGTTTTCCCCCAATCACCGGACCTTGACGCCTTCTGGGCGAATATCGCGTCTGGGGTGTCTACGGCGCGCGATGTGCCCGCAGGGCGGTGGCTCCTGGACATCGAGGACGCGTATGACCCCACGGTCGGGGTGCCGGACAAGGTTTATTCGCCGCGAGCGTGTTTCATTGAGGACTTTTCTTCGGACCTCGGCGGCGCCGAACTCGACATTAGCCCCGAGCTCCTCGAAAGGCTCGATCCCACGTTCCAACTGGTGCTCGAGGCGGGCTGCCAGGCGTTTCAGGACGCCGTGACCGGCGCTCTGGACCGCAGCCGCGTGGGTGTGATCCTCGGCAGCATCGCGTTGCCCACGGATGCCTCGTCCGCGATGGCGCGCGAGTACCTCGGTCGCACCTTCGAAGAAGCCGTTATCGGTTATCAGTTATCAGTTATCAGTGAAGACACGGGGGAAATCGAGCCGCTGAACCGCTATGTTTGTGGGCTCCCGGGCGGGTTGTTGGCCAAGGCGTTGGGACTCGGCGGCGGCAGCTACACGCTCGATGCCGCCTGTGCGTCGTCGTTGTACGCGTTGAAACTCGCAGTGGACGAACTCCTTGCGGGGCGGGCCGACGCGATGTTGACGGGGGGCGTGTGCCGTGCGGACAGCCTCTACGCGCAAATGGGATTCTCGCAACTGCGTGCATTGTCGCCCACGGGGACCTGTTCGCCCTTTGACGCCCGCGGGGACGGCCTCGTGGTGGGCGAAGGGTCAGGGGTTGTGGTCCTGAAGCGCATCGAGGACGCGTTGCGCGACGGCGACCATATCTATGGGGTAATACGGGGTATCGGCCTGTCGAACGATGTCGGCGGCAGCTTGCTTGCCCCATTGTCCGAGGGTCAGCTCCGGGCAATGCGCGCGGCGTACGAGCAGGCCGGCTGGAGGCCCCAGGACGTTGGCCTTATCGAATGCCATGCTACGGGCACGCCGGTGGGCGACGCGGTCGAGTTCGACAGCCTGAAGGACCTATGGGGCGATGATGGGTGGGCAGTGGGGCAATGCGTGATCGGCTCGGTCAAGTCCAATGTCGGCCACCTGCTGACCGGGGCGGGAGCGGCGTCGTTGATCAAGGCATTACTGGCCCTGAAGGAAAAGACGCTGCCACCCACTGCGAACTTCACCGGACCGCCCCCGAACCTCGGTATGGACCGCAGCCCGTTTAAGGTGTTGACGCACAGCGTCCCTTGGGATAAGCACGACGAAGTCACGCCACGCCGCCTCGCCGTGAGCGCCTTCGGATTCGGCGGGACGAACGCGCATGTCCTGATCGAAGAATGGACTCAGCCGAAACCCAATCACCGACCCCCGACCCCCGAACCCCGACCCGCGAACCCCATCGCCATCGTCGGTATGGCGGCGCATTTCGGCCCGTGGCGGTCGTTGCGGGCGTTTCAGGAGCGCGTCCTCGGTGGCGATGCTTCGGCCGAGCCCACGGCCAACCACCGCTGGTGGGGCACTGATGAGAGCGCTTGGTTCCGTGATAAAGGATTCGCCCGGTGTCCCTTCAAGGGTTTTTACATTGACGAGCTCTGTGTTTCACTGGAGCGGTTCCGCATTCCGCCCAAAGAACTCGAGGAGATGCTGCCGCAGCAACTGTTGATGCTCGAGGTCGCCGCGGACGCCATCGAGGACGCCGGGGCGAACAAAGAGGACCACCTGGCCACAGGCGTGTTCATCGGCCTTGGGCTCGATATGGGCACGACGAATTTCACGCTCCGCTGGTCGCTGCGGAACAAGGCGCAGCCATGGGCGCGCGCATTGGGATTGGAGCTATCGGAACAGGAGCTGGATGAATGGGTGAACGCCTTGCGGGATGCCGCTGGCCCGGCGCTGACCGCTAACCGAACCATGGGTGCCCTGGGGAGTGTTGCTGCGAGCCGCATAGCGCGCGAGTTCTCTTGCGGCGGTCCGAGCTTCACGATTTCTAGCGCCGAGAGTTCCGGTATCCGCGCGTTGGAAGCGGCCGTGCGCGCGCTCCAGAACGGTGAACTCGAGCGGGCCATCGTCGGTGCGGTCGACATGGCCGGGGACGTACGCGCCGTCCTGGCCGCCCACGCAGGCAGGCCGTTCTCGTCCTCGGGCGTTTGTAAACCCTTCGACACGAGTGCCGACGGCACGATACCCGGCGAAGGCGCGGCCGCCTTGGTTCTCAAACGGGTGGACGATGCGATTCGGGACGGCGACCGGGTCTACGCGGTGATCAAGGGGCTCGGCGCCGCCACGGGCGGCGGGGTTGACGCGCTGGTTCCGTTGGTGGCGGCCTACGAGGCGGCGCTGGAACGCGCCTATGCGGACGCAGAGATTGCTCCGGAGTCCCTCGGCTACATCGAAGCGCACGGCAGCGGGTACGGTCCCGAGGACCGGATGGAAGCCGAAGCGCTGGGTGCGTTTTTTGCGCCGCAAGGCGCAGGCGTACCGGGTGCGCTGGGCTGCGTGAAGGCCGACATCGGCCACGCGGGGGCGGCTTCGAGTTTAGCGGCGCTGGTGAAGGCGTGCCTGTGCCTATACCAGGAGATCGTGCCGCCGTTGCGTAATTGCACGGACGCGCGGCCGGAGTTGACGAACGGAAATCCACTTTTTTATATGCCGAAGAACCCGCGTTACTGGCTGCGCAACCGGGCCGACGGGCCGCGGCGCGCGGGCGTGAGCGCATTCAGCGTCGACGGCAATTGCACGCACGTGGTGCTGGAAGCCTTTGAAGGCGCCGGGGCGCGTTCAGACCCAACAGACCGGCTGCAGCCCTTAGGCGCACGCGAGGAAGCGCTGTTCGCCGTCGAGGCGAACAACGTGGCGGCCTTGTCGGTGAGGCTAAGTAGGCTGCGGGCGCATGTCGAGCATGCGCCCGACGCCGAGGTCGAGGACTTGGCGCGGCAGTGGTGGAAGGAGAACCGCGAGGAGCCACAACGGCACCGGGCCCTGGCGGTGGTCGCGCGCAGCGGGACAGAACTGCTCCAGCAGATCGAGTTCGCGCAGCAATGGCTCGCGGAGGCCCCTGAAAAGAGGCTCGACGGGAATGAAGGCGCGGTCCGGCCTTCCTACGCGCGCGACCGGGTCTTCTATTCGCCGGACCCGTTGGGCGGCGAGGGCACGGTGGCATTCGTGTTTCCAGGGTCGGGGAATCATTACCCGGACATGGGTCGTGACCTGGGGGTGCAATGGCCGGAGATTTTTCGGAATCAGGACGCGCACAACGAGCATCTTCGCGCCCAATATCAGCCGGAACTATTCTGGGATGTGGCGTCCATCGGCGAAATCGGCGAGAACCACCGGGCGGTCATCTTCGGCCAAGTTGCCCTGGGCACGGCCGTAACCGATCTCATCCAGAATTTCGGCGTGAGGCCCGACGCGGTGGTCGGTTACAGCCTCGGCGAATCGGCTGGGTTGTTTGCGCTGCGGGCCTGGACCGCCCGCGACGAGATGCTCCGCCGGATGAATGCCTCCACCTTATTCACCAGCGACCTGGTCGTGCCATATGATGCGGTGCGCAAGGCCTGGGGGCTCCCGGCCAGCAAGACCGTTGATTGGGTGCTGGGCGTGATCGACCGGCCTGCCAAGGTGGTCCGCGCGGCGCTGAAGGACCACAAGAAAGTCTATCGCTTGATCGTGAACACGCTGCATGAGTGCGTCATAGGCGGGGATCGGAACGCGGTCGAGCGGCTGGTCAAGAAGCTCGAGTGCGAGTTCTTTCCGCTGCAGGGTGTCAGCAGCGTTCATTGTGAAGTGGCGCGTGAGGTCGAGAAGCCATACCGCGAACTGCACCTGTTTGAGACCACGCCGCCGCGTGGCGTGCGGTTTTACAGCGGCGCCTCGGGCTGGAGCTATGACGTGAACCGGGACACTGCAGCCGACGCGATCCTAGCCCAAGCGCTCCACGGCATTGATTTTCCCAAGGTCATCAACGCCGCCTACGAGGACGGAGTGCGCATCTTCCTCGAGATGGGCCCAGGCGCCTCCTGCACGCGCATGATCGACGACATTCTCGAAGACCGGCCACACATGGCCAAGGCGGTGTGCATCTCGGGCCAGAGCGCCGTGTCGACAGTCTTGCAAGTATTGGGTCAGTTGATCGCGGAGCGTGTGCCGGTCGAACTGGGTGCGCTGTATGGGCAGGAGACGCGGGTCGTGGGACATCGCATCGGGACCGAGGCGGGACCTACTCATTCACTGATGGTTCCCGTGGGCGGCAGCCCATTTGTCGTGCCTATGCCGGAACACGAGCCTGTTCCTGATGAAGCGCCTCTGTGGCACCCCCAAAAAGGTTTGGGGGCCTCACTGGAGATGTTTGTGGATGTGACATGTCACGAACCCGGGATGGCCACGGCGTCGTCGCTGAGCCCGCTGGTCCGGCAACTCGGCGCGACCCAGGCTGCCGCGGCCGAGGCGCATGAGACGTATCTGCAATGCACGGGAAGCATCAAGAGCGCCATGATAGACAATTTGGAGTTTCAGATGGCCTTGATTGAGGCGATGGCGGCTTCCGGCGAGGAGCCAGGGGCCACGGCGGTCGTGCCCAAGGCCGAGCTGGTCCGGCCCGCAGCGTCGGAACCGGTGGACTTCGACCGAGCCATGTGCATGGAGTTCGCCGTAGGAAAGATTGGCGCGGTGCTCGGGCCCGAGTTCGCCGAAGTCGATATGCACCCCACCCGGGTGCGCCTACCCGACGAGCCGTTGATGCTGGTCGACCGCATCGTCTCCGTGCATGGTGAACCCCGGTCAATGACGTCCGGGAGCGTGGTTACCGAGCACGACATTGTGCCCGGCGCATGGTACCTCGACAGCGGCCGCATTCCCACCTGCATCGCCATCGAGGCCGGCCAGGCCGACCTGTTTCTTTCCGCATACCTGGGCGTCGATTCCAGGACCAGGGGCCTCGCCATGTACCGTTTGCTGGATGCGGAGGTGACATTTCACCGCGGCCTTCCCGGCCCCGGCGAGACAATCCGCTACGACATCCAAATCACGCAGTTCTTCCGCCAAGGCGACACGCATTTCTTCCGGTTTCAGTACGATGGAACCGTGCACGGCGAGCCGCTGCTGACCATGCGCGGCGGTTGCGCAGGGTTCTTCACCAACGAGGAACTCGAGGCCGGCAAAGGCATCGTGCGGAGCGCGGTGAATCAGCGACGCGCCCGGGACACGTTGCCGGAGGACTGGGAGAGCTTTGTGCCTGTGGCCGTCGAGTCATATAGCGAAAGTCAGGTTGACGCCCTGCGGCGGGGCGACCTCGCCGGGTGTTTCGGCTCAGCGTTCGAGGGCTTGAGCCTCAAGAACCCGTTGCGCATACCGAGCGGGCGGATGAACCTCGTCCACAGGGTGTTGCACCTCGACCCGAAAGGCGGGTCTTTCGGCCTCGGCATGATTCGCGCCGAAGCTGACATACATCCGGACGACTGGTTCCTGATTTGCCACTTCGTGGACGACCGCGTGATGCCTGGCACGCTGATGTACGAGTGTTGCCTGCAGACGCTACGCGTGTTTCTCTTACGCATGGGCTGGGTCGGCGAGGAAGACGCGGTCGTATGTGAGCCGGTGCCGGGTGTGACCAGCCGACTGAAGTGTCGCGGCCAGGTCGTCGAGTCCACGAAGAAGGTTGTGTACGAGGTCGTCATTAAGGAATTGGGATACAACCCGGCGCCCTACGCGCTTGCCAACGCCATTATGTATTCCGATGACAAGCCTATCGTGGAGATCACGGACTTGTGTGTGCAATTTTCCGGCCTGACACGCGAGGGCATTCGCGCGACCTGGGCCCTTGTTGCACGCGCGCCACGCCCGCAACCCTCGGACGAGACGCCAGCGGCCAAGCGCACCGTCTTCGACCACGACAGCATCCTGGCCTTTGCCACCGGTGGGAAACCCTCGGAAGCTTTTGGCGAACGGTACGCGATTTTCGATGAAGGGCGCTTTATCGCGCGGCTTCCGCGTCCGCCGTATCTGTTTCTGGATCGGGTTAGGGTGATTGACGCCGAACCGTGGAAAATGACGGCGGGTGGCGTGATCGAAGCCCAGTATGCCGTGCCGCCCGACGCGTGGTACTTCCATTCCAACCGGCAGGAGA
>CAYRLQ010000056.1:0-17719 GCA_964425145.1 uncultured Nitrospiraceae bacterium | reverse complement strand
GTACGACGTGCCCGTACTGCGGTGTCGGCTGCCAACTGGACCTCAACGTCAACCGTAAGACCGGCCGTATCGTCCGCGTCACCAGCGAGGCGGGCTGTGTGCCCAATGACGGAAACACCTGCGTGAAAGGCCGGTTCGGTATGGAGTTCGTCGCTAAGGCGGACCGTCTGACCACGCCGCTTGTCAAGGAGAACGGCTCGTTCCGGGAAGCTTCGTGGGATGAAGCGCTTGACCTGGTGGTTGCCCGGTTCACCGACGTGAAGAGTCAATACGGACCTGACGCGCTGGCCGGTCTCAGCTCGGCGAAGACCACCAACGAAGAGAACTTCATCATGCAGAAGTTCGTGCGCGCGGTGTTCGGCACCAACAACGTTGACCACTGTGCGCGGTTGTGCCATGCATCGACAGTCGCGGGGTTGGCGCGCGCCTTTGGCAGCGGCGCGATGACGAACAGTATTGAAGAATTCCGCCGCGCCCCGCTCATTTTCGTGATCGGCTCGAACACGACCGAGTGCCATCCCGTGATCGGCATACTGATTCGCCAGGCCGTGGCCTCCGGAGACACCACGCTCATCGTCGCCGACCCGCGCAAGATCTCGCTTGCCGGCATTGCCGAGGTCCATATGCAACAGCGGCCAGGCACGGATGTAGCACTTATCAACGCTATGATGAACGTGATCCTTGAAGATGGCCTCGAGGACAAGGAATTCATCGGGCAGCGAACGGAGGACTTTGACGCGCTGCGCGAAGCGGTCGCCGAGAGTACGCCGGCAATGGCATCGAAGATCACCGGTGTGCCGGAAGAAGATATCCGCCGCGCCGCGAAGTTGTACGCCTCCGCGCCGAGCGCGTCTATCGTGTACGCGATGGGTATCACGCAACACACCACCGGCACCGACAACGTGCTGTCCCTCGCTAACTTGGCGATGCTCACCGGCAACGTTGGCAAAGAATGCGCCGGCGTTAACCCGTTGCGCGGACAGAACAACGTCCAGGGCGCCTGTGACCTCGGCGCGTTGCCAGACGTCTACAGCGGGTACCAGAAAGTGGCCGATCCGGCGGTGCGCAAGAAGTTCGAGAAGGCGTGGCATGCAAAACTGTCGGATAAACCCGGGTTGACGGTGGTCGAGATTATAAACGCCGCCGCCGAAAAGAATATCCGCGGCCTCTACATCATAGGTGAAAATCCCATGTTGAGCGACCCCGATATCAGCCACGTCCGCGAGGGGCTCGAAGCGCTTGACTTCCTTGTGGTCCAAGACATCTTCCTGAGCGAGACGGCGCAGCTCGCCGACGTGGTGCTGCCTGCGCGCACCTTCGCCGAGAAAGACGGCACGTTCACTAATACCGAACGGCGCGTGCAGCGTGTCCGCAAAGCTGTCGAGCCGCCCGGCCAAGGCCGTGACGATTGGCGGATTCTATGCGATGTGGCCGAGCGTATGGGGTACACCATGACGTATCGTGGCGCCTCAGCGATCCAGGACGAGATCGCGGCGCTGACGCCCATTTACGGTGGCATTACGTACGACCGGCTCGACGGTGTTGGGCTGCAATGGCCGTGCCCGGCCAGCGACCATCCCGGCACCAAGTTCCTGCACCAAGGCAAGTTCTCGCGGGGAAAAGGGAAGTTTCATGCGGTCCGTTTCCTGCCGCCGAAAGAGATGCCCGACGACGAGTACCCGTTCGTGCTCACGACAGGCCGTGTGCTCGAGCACTGGCATACCGGCACCATGACACGGCGGTGCGAGATACTCGACGATCTCGTTCCGCACGGTACGCTCGAGCTCAATCCGCTGGATGCTGAGACTATCGGCGTGAACGCTGGCGATGCAGTAGCCGTCCGCTCACGACGCGGTAGGATCGAAGTCCCTGCCAACGTCACGGACCGCGTGGCTCCTGGTACCGTATTCATGGCATTTCATTTCAAAGAACACCCTGCCAACGCGCTCACAATTGCCGCACTCGACCCCATCGCCAAGATTCCGGAGTTCAAGGTGTGCGCGGCACAAGTCACAAAGGCGCAGTAAAGGCAGTTGCGCTTCATGAACGGTTGGGTTGTCAGAAAACAAGGTCATGTTAGCATTCCAGCGGTAGGAGGCAAAAATGTCGCCTAAGAGATCAAAAGTAGAAATTGGACCAGGAGGAGCTCGTCACTATGATTTAATGCTAAACTTGATTTCTTTGGGCCGTTATTCTCATTTTATTAAAGGGGTGGTTGAAAAAATGAATATTAAGCCTGGGCAGTCCATTCTGGATTTAGGTTCAGGTACTGGCAAGAACGATTGCTTTATGGCTAAGAAAGTAGGACCTGAAGGTAGGATTCTAGGATTAGACCTTAGTAAAGAAATGATAAGCATAGCCCAAAAGCTTTGCCAGCTTTACCCTCAGGTTCAGTTTCAAGAACAGCGAATTGAAGTACCTTTAAGTTATCGAGAGGAGTTCGACCAAGTATTTATTTCGTTTGTTTTGCATGGGTTTGAAGATAACCAGAAGCTAAAGATTATTGATAATGCTTATCGAGCCCTAAAATCAGGGGGCGCTTTTTATATCCTCGACTATAATCAGTTTGACCTTGCAAATCTATGGTTTCCTATTCGTTGGGTATTTATTCACGCAGAATGTGAACTAGCAGCGGAATTTCTTCAACTTGATTTAAGAGAAATGCTTTCTAGTCAAGGATTCACAAATTTTGAAGGAGAACTTTTCTTTAGAAAATATTTGCGGTTACTGAAAGCAGTAAAGTTCTGAGGAAGTATCGTTTTCTTAAGATGATAGGATAAGGCCTGGTCTGACCTTGCGTATACCAGGCTGCTGAGCACCTTGGCCCAAGTTGCTGCTGAGTATCCGAAGTGCCGGACAGCAGTGGAGGCGTGGATTGATGGTTTCGGGCGGAGTTTATGTAGCTTTAGTTCTGGCGGTCACTTGTGTTGTCCTGTGCGTTATCATCTTGTTACAACGCGGGAGACAGCGCCGCGCTGAGGCTACGAACCGCCAGCTTTCGGCGGCAATAGACAGCATCGCCGAGTTGATGAGGGAGGCTGAGAAGACGCAGAGCTTTTCTGTGCGCTGCGAAAACCGCCATCTTGTCCCCTGTTGGACCGTTCTGCAATGTAATAACACTGAGTGTGTAGCGTACGAAAACCCCGACTTGCGTTGCTGGCACCTTCCTGGAACCTTGTGCCCCGAGCCCGAGGGACAGAACTTGTTTGAGAAAATAATGAAATGTGAGTCGTGTAAGGTCTACCAGCTTGCTCGGCCCGACATTCTGACCAGACTCACGGAGCAGTTCAACAATATGCTGGCGATGCTTCAGCGCGAGGCGGAGCAGCTTGCCGAAACGAAGCGTCATGCGCAACAGGCCAGCAAACTCGCAACGATCGGGAAGTTTGCCGCGGGTATTGCTCATGAGATCAACAATCCTCTGGATGGAATTATGAGCTGCGTGGCCCGATTGGAACGTGACCCCGCAAATCTGACCCAGAACATGGAGTACCTGAAACTGATACACGACGCGCTCAAGAGGATGTCGGTGGTGGTTCAGCACCTCCTCGAATATTCGCAAAAGCACGAGTTACAACTTGAGTCCACCGACATTCATACGGTCATTGAGAAGGTTGTCGCGCTAATCGGAACGTCGGCGAGACAGAATGCTGTAGACATTGAGTTCAAGTTCGACAACGCCGTTTCGTTGACACTGGGTGACACATACTATCTGGAGCAGGCATTCTTGAACCTGGCATTGAATGCCATGGCGGCAACGCCAGAAGGCGGTACCGTGACTTTTCGCACGAGCATGAATGGCTCCGTGGGCGGCGCCGGAAGTTTCGTGGAAGTGGATGTTATCGATACCGGGCTCGGTATTGAACCTGCTAACCTGGACAAGATTTTCGATCCGTTCTTCACTACCAAAGAACCTGGCAAGGGCATGGGGCTGGGCCTGGCGATCGTCAAGAGTATTATCGAAGACCATCAAGGCAAAATCGTGATCGAGTCCACTCCCGGCGCCGGCACCACGGTCCGCGTTTTTCTACCGGTCAGTGGGCAGGACAGTCTAGATACCCTGGTTGGCGAGGAGGTGTCTGGACGGTGAAAGTGCTCTTGGTGGACGATGAGAGGATCAAGCGCACTGTCCTGCGCGATGACCTCACGGAAGCGGGGTACGAAACCTACACTGCGGCGTGCGCGGACGAAGGCACTAAAGTGCTGCAGGCACAACGCTTTGATGTGGTCGTGACGGACTTGCGCATGAAGGGAATGGACGGCACCGCGTTCCTGGCGCGGATCAAGGAGAAATGGCCTGACATAGAGGTCATCATGATCACCGCATACGCCACCGTTGACAATGCGGTGCAAGCCATGAAGCTGGGCGCTTTCGATTACATTACGAAACCGTTCGAGAGCGCCAAGCTCATTATGGTGCTGGACAAGATCTCAAGAATACGCGCGTTGACCAGCGAGAATGTGAGCCTCAAGGCGGAACTCGCCAAAGCCACGCGGCACGGAGATATTATCAGCCAGAGCGCAGCCATGCACGACGCGTTTGAGGCGCTTAATCTTGCCATTGCCTCTGAGGTTCCCGTATTGATCTGCGGGGAAACCGGGACAGGCAAGGAGCTGTTCGCAACAGCCATTCATAACTGCGGGGCCAGAAAAGACCAACCGTTCATCAGTGTAAGCTGCGCGGCTCTGTCTCCTCAATTGATGGAAAGCGAGCTGTTTGGCCATGAACGAGGGGCCTTTACCGGTGCGTTGGAAAGCAAGCCCGGGCGTTTTGAACTTGCAGACAAGGGGACCCTGTTCTTGGACGAGATAGACGACGTTCCGTTAGCTCTTCAAGTCAAGCTGCTGCGGGTGCTCGAGGAGTGCCCCTTCGAGCGGGTAGGCGGGATCAAGTCGATCCGTACGGATGTACGATTCATCGCTGCGTCGAAGGTCAATCTGCAGGAAGAAGTGGTCAAGGGCGCGTTTCGCGAAGACCTTTACTATCGGCTGAACGTTTTCCCGATATGGATACCCCCGTTGAGGGAACGGCGAGAAGACATCCCTCTGCTTGTCGACCACTTCTTGCGTGCCTACGCCGGGCCCGGAGGGCCCCCGGAGGTCGACGAAGAAGCGATGGCGATTCTGTGGGATTGTGACTGGCCCGGTAATGTACGCGAGCTTCAAAACGTAATCCGCCGAATCCTCTTGGGTATCGGGGACCGTCCGACCGTAACACGCAGTGACGTTCCGGCGGAGGTGCGTCTCGCCGCTTTGCGTGGATCACGCAGCATCAGCAAACCGAAATCGTTTCGGGAAGCGATTGAAACCAGCGAGAAGAACCTGCTGGCAAAAGCGTTAGACGCCGCGGGCGGCAACCAGAGCAAAGCAGCCGCAGCGTTGGACATGAAGTTGTCAACCTTTCGGGATAAGCTGGCGAAATATGACATTCAACTGCGGTCAAGCAACCGCCAAGGTCCCCAAAATAGCGGTCCGTAGCTGCGTTCCTCTTTGGTTGTGATGAGGGAAGGTTCTATGCAGGCGCGTCCTCGCCGGTCCGGGCAAGGGCCCTGTCGAGGATGGTTCGAATCTCGGCGGCCTGAGGGTCACGGCCGGTAAACGGCGAACGTCCCTCGAGGTCGGCCTGAGCAATCTGGGGATCGAGCGACAGCGTGCCCAACAGGGGCAGGCCCGCGAGATGCGACGTCAGCAGGTCCAAATCCATTCCGGGTGGGACCTTGTTGATGACCACCCCAAGCCGGGGAATATGGATCTCTTCCGCCAGCCTGCAAATCGTCTGAGCCGTTTGCACACTTTGCATGCCGGGCTCGACTGTGATAATCATCATCGAGACCGCCTGGGCGGTCGCTCGACCGAGGTGCTCGATGCCCGCTTCCATGTCGAGGATTACGACCTCGCCCGGCCGCAGCAAGAGATGGGTTACCAAGGCCTTCAACAGCGCGCTTTCGGGACAGATGCAGCCACTCCCTCCCGTAGCGACTCCGCCCAGAGTAAGCAGGCGCACCCCATCCACCACGCGACTGAGCTTTTGCGGCAAGTCGCGGACGTCTGGGTTAATCTTGAAGTACGTGCCGTATCCGCCCTTGGAATCAGTTCGCTCGCGAATGAGGTCTCGCATCTGGCTGATCGGTTCGGGCCATTCCTCTGGAGAAAGGCCCAGTGCGGAAGCCAGGTTGGCGTCGGGGTCCGCATCCACGGCGATGACGGGGTTGCCGGCATGAGCCAGCGTCCGGGCCAGCAGGGCTGCCAGGGTAGTTTTACCTGTTCCCCCTTTCCCAGAAATCGCAAGTTTCATGTCACCTCTCCGATTCGTAAATACGGTGACGCGACTTTTTCATAGCATAACAGGATTGACGGGATTATCCCAGCCTTTTTTCGGCCTATTCATCTGGTCAATCTTGTTATTGCCCTGTCGAAAAAAGCATTTTCCCTGAAAAGGTCTGCGACATTCCGCGCGCCGCCTGTCGGAATCTCGCATAAGGTTGGGCGATGTGGTATGGTGCGAGGTTGCGTCTCTCAGGAGATTGGGTGTGGGAGGCGGTACGCGGCGGCGGCACAGCCGCTTGTATGTGTAAGTGTTGAAATGACTTGTGTGCCCTTGGCGTGATGGGCGGCGAGCTTCTCGAACGTGTTCCGGGGCTTGGGCACGTGAGTTGCTTATCGAAAATGGGGGAAGTGTCTTGTGCGAACAGACACGACTCGATTGAACCCCGTAGCTGACGGCGGGGCCTGGTGTCCAGTAAACCGAATGACGCGGTGATTAGGAGGACGGAAGATGGCTGGATCGAACCGGCGAAGTGTGGATCCCGCAGTTTGCGAGATGCTCGAGATTACTGATCGGAACGGGGAAAAGGTGGTATTCGACCGTTTCGAGGCGATGCAGCCCCAATGCGGGTTCGGCCAGTTGGGTATATGCTGCCGTAACTGTGCGATGGGGCCATGCCGGATCGACCCGTTCGGGGAAGGACCGCAGCAAGGTATCTGCGGAGCGACGGCCGATGTCATCGCGGCGCGGAACCTGGTTCGAGGCACGGCAGTGGGCGCGTCGGCCCATTCGGATCACGGCCGGGATATCACCCACGCGTTTCTTGCCACGGCCCGCGGAGAAGCCCAGGGATACAGCATCAAGGGCATCACCAAGCTCAAGGCATTGGCTCAGGAATTGGGCGTCGAAGTGGACGGCGCCAGTCCCGAAGAGATCGCTGAGAAGGTCGCCGAAGCCACGCTTAAGGAGTTCGGCAGACAGGAAGGTGAGCTGCGCTTTGCCAAGCGGGCGCCGGAGAAGGTCCAGGCGCGTTGGAAGGAGATGGGTGTGACGCCCCGTGGCGTGGACCGGGAGGTCGTAACGGCGCTGCACAGGACGCACATCGGTGTATCCAACGAGTGGAAACATTTAATTAAGACCTGCGTTCAAACCTCGCTTTCCGACGGTTGGGGTGGGTCAATGATCGCCACGGACCTCAGCGATATTTTGTTCGGCGAGCCCATGCCCCGAACTTCCCAGGCAAACCTGGGTGTGCTTAGGCAAGGTGAGGTCAACATTATCATCCACGGTCACGAGCCGACGTTGTCCGACGCGATTGTGGCCGCTGCCCAGCTCGATGAGGTCCAGGCCGAAGTCGATAAGGTCGGCGCCAAGGGTCTGAATCTCGGGGGCATGTGCTGCACGGCCAACGAGGCCCTTATGCGCCACGGTATCCCGCTGGTCGGCAACTTCCTCCAGCAGGAGTTCGCTCTGGTCACAGGCGCCGTGGAAATGATGATCGTTGACGTGCAATGCATCATGCCCGCCCTTAGCAGACTTGTCGACGGGAAGTACCACACCAAGCTGCTCAGCACATCACCGAACGCCATGTTTGAAGGTTTCGAGCATATCCAGTTTGATGAGAATAAGGCCATGGACAGCGCCAAAGAGCTGTTGCTCACCGGCATCCGCAATTTTGCCAACCGTGACCCGGCCAAGGTACATATCCCTGACGAGAAATCCCCCCTGGTCGCCGGGTTTACGGCGGAAAGTGTCTTTGACCATCTAGGCGGCCGCTACCGCCCATCGTACCGGCCCCTGAACAACGGAATTATTGATGGCCGGCTTCGGGGCGTAGCCGGTGTAGTCGGCTGCAACAACGTCAAGATCACTCACGATTGGGCCCACCTCGAACTGGTCAAGGAACTGCTGCGTCACGACGTCCTGGTCGTGCTCACGGGCTGCTCGGCCATTGCGTGCGCCAAGGCGGGCCTGCTTGCACCCGAGGCCGTGGACCTCTATGCCGGCCGTGGTCTCAAGGAGATTTGCGACGCGGTCGGTCTGCCTCCTTGTCTTCACGTGGGTTCGTGCGTGGACAATTCCCGCATCCTCATGGCCTGCACGGAGATGGTCCGCGAGGGCGGTCTGGGTGAGGACATCGCCGACCTGCCGGTTGCAGGCGCGGCCCCGGAATGGATGAGCGAGAAGGCCATCTCGATCGCGTTCTACGTGGTTACCTCGGGTATTTTCACCGTCATTGGCGAGCCGCTGCCGGTGCTGGGCAGTAAGAAGGTAACCGAGTACCTCACGGATGGAATGGAAGAGGACTATGGCGGCAAGTTCGCCTTCGAAAAGGACCCGATGAAGGCGGCCCATCTCATTATTGACCATTTGAACAGCAAGCGCGAGGCGCTTCATCTGGCGCCCATGATGTTTGAACCACGTCCTGCTGACATGGTCGGGCAACCATGGGACTTCGAGGCCAGCGTCGCAGCAGCCAAATGATGAAAGCCAAGGTAGCACGAAAGGTGTGATGTCCAAATAGCAGCACAGGCGGCTCGCCTGTGAACGAGGCGCTGAAAGATGGAAAAAGTATACTTTGACAGCCGAAAATGCTTGGGCTGTCACTCTTGTGAGTTCGCCTGCGCGGTGGAGCATTCGCAGAGCAAGGACCCGACCAAGGCCCATCTCGAAGACGAAAAGCCCATCCCGCGTAGAAATGTAAAACTTGTCGATGGAATGTGTCTCACCCTCGCCTGCCGTCACTGTGAGCCGGCCCCATGTGTTGAGGCGTGTATTGCGGGTGCAATGCAAAAAGAGGATGGCCAGGTGAAATGCGACACGGACAAATGCATCGGGTGCTGGATGTGTGTGATGGTTTGCCCGTTTGATGCGGTGAGACCCGGGAAGCTCTTTACCATAAAGTGCGATATGTGCCCGGACAGGGAGGATTCCTATGCGTGCATTGAAGCCTGCCCAACGGGGGCACTGTTCGTAGCTACCCCCGAAGAGTTTCGGGAAATCGCCAAGAGGAAGGAAAAAACAACGAAAGTGGAGCCACCAATATGAAAGCGGTCATTATTGGAAACCACGCGGCCGGTTTATCGGCGGCGGAAACGCTGCGTAAGGGAGACCCGTCCTGGGATATCACCATGATATCAAGAGAGGATGTCCCACCCTACTCGCGGTCCCTTATCGGCTATATTGTTTCAGGCGAAAAACAAGTCGAGGATATCTTTTTCAAGGCGGCGGATTTCTACGAAAAAAACTCGATACACGCCCTGTTCGGGGCCGAAGTGGTAAAGGTACTCGCTGACGAAAAGGCGGTTCTCCTTTCCAATGGCGAAAAGGTCAACTACGACGTTCTTATTATCGCCACTGGGGGAACACCTGCGATGCCCGACATACCCGGTATCCGCAACAAAGGGGTCTTCGGCTTCCGGGACCTGAACGATGCCAAAGAGATCATCGAGTACTGCGACGACGTCGATACGGTGGTCGTTCTCGGCGGTGGCTTAGTCGGTCTCAAGGCGGCCATGGGACTGCACGGCCGCGGCAAAAAGGTGAAAGTCGTGGTTGGCTCGCCGAATGTCCTCAGCCAAATTGCCGGCCCCTTAGAGGCAGAGATATTTGAAGAGTATCTAACAGAGATGGGCATGGAAATCATCCCAAGAACCTCGCCCGCTAAGATACTCGGCAAGAAAAAGGTCGAAGGTATTGAGACCACCACGGGCAAAAAGATTAAGTGCCAAATGGTGGTCGTCGCAAAGGGCGTCAGAGCCAACAAGGACATTGCCCAAGGCGCGGATATTAAGACTGAGTACGGCATCATCGTCGATGAACACTGTCGGACAAGCGTCCCCGACGTTTATGCGGCCGGAGACGTTGCGCAAAGCCCGGATAATGTCAGAAAAGAGAAATGGATGAACGCATTATGGCCGTTCGCTGTCGAGGAAGGACGGGTTGCCGCCGAGAATGCCCTCGGCAAGGACACGGTCCTGCGTGCTAGGACTTCAATGAACTCCTTGAGGATTGAGGACCTTGCCATGATCACCTGTGGGCTTACGGGCGCTAGAGAAGAAGTTGAAGGCGCCGAGGTGACAACCGTTAAAGGGCCCGGAAAGTGGGATTCCAAGAGGTTTATCCTGAAGGACAATCGCCTTGTCGGATTTGCCCTGGTTGGGGATGTCGCCCACGCGGGTGTCCTTACTTCGCTCATAACAAAAGAAGTCGATGTGGGAAAGGTGAAAAAGGAACTTTTCTCCGGCAAGTATGACTTCTCTACGATGCTTCCCTTGGTTAGGGAAAACAAGGACAAGTTCAGGGAGCCTGAGTACGAAGAAGTGTTTAGCTTCTTCTAATAAACGCAAAGATACGGCATTGGGAGAGGGAGATTCCTAAGCAGAAGGGGAGCATAGGCCAGCGGGAAGGCGGAAAGAGAGTTCCTTGCCCGGGCCAGTGGCTCCCTGGGAGAATACCAGGAAGCGAGGGACAGATATGAGTCGTGAAGTCATGTCCGCTGTGATACGGGGCGCAAGCGCTTTTGTGCGTGAGGCCGACGAGGCGCTCGATGGCGCCCTCGAGGCTAAGGGTCCGGACCAGGAGGTAGGCTTCCCAGGAACGGCCTTCTACCTTCCCATGGCGTATTCGCTGATGGGCATCGAGGCCAAGAAGCTGGACGACCTCAGACCCATCGTGGATCACTGCAAGTCATTGGTTGGTCTGGAGCCGTCTGATAAGCTCTGGGTGCCTTATTTAGGGCGAGGGCTGGACGCAGGGGCTGCGACGCTGTTCGCGCAGGAGGTCATTTGCGCCATCCGGTATCTCAATGGCGAGCCCATAGAGGAAAACCACGAGGGATTCATTACCGATACGGTTCTGCGCGAGCTGGGGATCCAACTGGTTGATGGCCGCATGCCAGGGTTTGCGGCCATCCTGGGTCCGGCGCCGACAAATGAGATTGCGGTGAACATCGTGAGGCAGCTTCAGCAGCGAAATATTCTTACTTTTCTGATATGCAGCCGCGACGGGAAGTCCATGTACGACCAGTTCGTCGAGGAAGGTGTCGAGATGGGCTGGAACACGTACATCGTGCCGGTGGGCAGGGACACAGTGTCAGCGATTTACGTGCTGAACTGGGCAATGCGGGGCGCCCTGACGTTCGGGGGACACAAGAAAGGGGAGTTCATGAAGTGTCTGGACTATACCCGCGCGCGTATCTTTGCCTTTGGGCTAACCTTCGGGCCCATTCCGGACGACTGGTACGCGGTTGGGGGCGCGGCAATTCTTATGGGCTTCCCGGTCATCTCGGACCACGCCTCGACGCCGGAAGTTCTCCCGACGGGCGTGACCACGTACGAGGCGCTTGTCCGCGAGCTTGATCCGGCCAAGATGGTCCCGCGGGCCATCCAGGTACGTGGCGTGAAAGTCAAGGTCGAGGAGGTGGACATTCCGGTTCCATTCGCGGCGGCCCTCGAGGGCGAACGGGTACGACGCGACGACCTGCATGTCCAATTCGGTGGGAAGTACTCGAAGGGTGTCGAGTTTCTCAAGATGAAGGACATGGACGAGGTCGAGGACGGAAAGATTGAACTGGTTGGTCCTGACATCGACACGGTCGAGGAGGGCTCGGCCATGGACCTCGGGATACTCGTCGATGTCGCCGGGCGCAAGATGAAACCCGACTTCGAGGGGATCCTGGAGCGGCAGATCCACCTATACCTGAACCACGCGATGGGTGTCATGCACATAGCGCAGCGCAACATGATGTGGCTGAGGATCAGCAAGGACACGTTTAGGGCCGGGTTCAGACTCAAGCACCTGGGCACTATCCTCCATGCAAAATACCATGATGAATATGGGAGTATCGTTGACAAAGTGCAGATAACGGTCTACGCGGACCCCGCGCAGGTGGACAAGCTTCTGGCTGAGGCGGCCCCGGTTTTCGACGCACGTGACGAACGCGTCTTGGGCATGACCGATGAATCGGTTGACACGTTCTACTCGTGCACCTTATGCCAATCGTTCGCGCCCAATCACGTGTGCATCATCACCCCCGAGCGGCTCGGACTCTGCGGCGCGTATAGCTGGATCGACGGCCAGGCGAACTATGAGATCAATCCCACCGGGGCCAACCAGCCCGTTAAGAAGGGCCGCACGATCGACGAGAGCCGGGGAGAATGGGAAGACGTAAATAAATTCGTCTACACACACTCCAACCGTACGGTCGAGCGTTTTTCGGCCTACTCGCTCATGGACAACCCCATGACTTCGTGCGGCTGTTTCGAATGCATCGTGGCGATTGTCCCTGAGTGCAACGGCGTGATGGCTGTGAACCGGGAGTACCAGGGCGAAACGCCCATCGGTATGCGGTTCAGCACCCTGGCCGGGTCCGTAGGCGGCGGGGCGGTGACGCCTGGCTTTTGTGGCGTCGGGCGGTTGTACTTAAGCTCCCGGAAGTTCATCTCTCACGAAGGGGGGCTGCCTCGGCTGGTGTGGCTGCCCAAGGAACTCAAAGAAGCTGTTCGACCTCGGCTCGAGGCGCGGGCCGAGGAAATGGGCCTGAAAGATTTTGTCGATAAGATTGCTGATGAGACTATTACGACGGACAGCGAGGGATTATTGGCCCACCTCGAGGAGGTGGGGCATCCGGCGTTGTCATTAGAGCCGCTGATCTAGTTGCTGGCTGTTAGTTGCCAGCTATTGACAACTGGCCGTGGACAATTAGCAAGGGCCAAAAGGAGAATTATCTTATGGCACTGTCCGGACTTGAGATTTACAAACATCTGCCTAAAACGAACTGCAAAGAATGTGGTTTGGCCACCTGTCTTGCTTTCGCCATGAAAGTGGCGGCTGGTCAAGCGGCGTTGGACGAATGCCCACCACTCAGTGACGAGGCGAAGGCCGCGTTGGGCGAGGCAAGCGCTCCTCCTCAGCAGTTAGTGAAGATCGGCGCTGGCGACAAGACCATCGAACTGGGTCAGGAGACCGTATTGTTCCGGCACGAAGAACGTTTCCACCACCCAACCGCCGTGGCGGTGCGCGTGAGCGACGAGTTGGATAATGCCGCCGTCGAGGCGCGGTGCCAGGAGGTGGCCGGGCTGAAGTTCGAGCGCGTAGGTACGACGACAATGGTGGACATGGCGGCCGTCTACAACGACTCGGGGAGCGCGGAACGGTTTGCCGAGGTGGCCCAAGTGGCGAGCAAGGTTTCAGGTAAAACGCTGGCCCTGGTGAGCTCTCAGGCTGAGAGTCTGCGCGCCGCGGGCCAAGTCCTGGCAGCCGAACGTCCTTTACTTTGGGCGTTGGACGGAAGCGCCGAGGACGGTCAGGCTATCGAAGCGGCCAAGGAACTCTCTTTGCCTTTATGCCTCGAGGCGACGGGCTTCGACGGAATTGTGGCACTCGCGGAAAAGGCGCGAGAAGCCGGCCTGAAAGAACTCATGCTCTCACCAGGCAAAGTGGACGGCGCGGCCGCAATAGAGTTTCTGACCCAGAGCCGGCGGGCAGCTATCATGAAGAAGTTCCGCCCACTGGGCTATCCCATCGCGATGCAGGTATTGGCCGACGATCCCTTGCAGGCAGTGGTGGAAGCATGCTGGTACGTGCTCAAGTACGCGGGGCTGGTGGTGGTCGACCTTGCGCGACCTGAGCACATCCTGGGCATTCTCTGTGCGCGGCAGGACATTTATACCAATCCCCAGGTGCCAGTCCAGGTAGAACCGGGCGTACATGTCATTGGCGAGCCAGGGCCGGATGCGCCCGTGCTGGTGACGACGAATTTTGCCCTTTCCTACTACTCGGTCGAATCGGAAGTAGAGGCCTCGAGGATGCCAGGGTATATCCTCTCGATCGACACGGAGGGCACCAGTGTGTTGACCGCATGGGCGGCGGACAAGTTGACCGACGAAACCATTGCCCAGGCGCTGGCCAACAGCGGCCTCGAGTCGAAGGTCGGCCACAAGAAACTGGTCCTTCCCGGGCTTGTGGCCGTGCTGAGCGCTGGGGTCAAGGAGGAATCGGGGTGGGACGTGCAGGTGGGGCCTAAGGAGGCATCGGGGATCGTTTCTTTCCTTAAGACCCAATGGAAACCATGACCAAGGAACTCAAAGACAAGAAGTGTACGGTGCAGTTCGCTCCGGCAGGGGTGAAGCTGGAAGTGCCCGCAGGCACCACTATCCTGGATGCGGCGCGAAAGGCCGGGGTATATATCGAGAGCCTGTGCGGCGGCGACGGGGTCTGTGGGAAGTGCCGGGTGATTGTACGGCGGGGCATCGTCAACGGGGGCACAACCGACTTGCTGACGCGCGAAGAGATCCGGGAAGGGTATATCCTCGCCTGCGAAGCACGGGTGGCTGGCGACCTGCTTGTCGAGGTCCCGCCAGAGTCCCAGTTGCGCGACCGCGTCAGGGAAGTAGACATCGCGGAGCAGCGGCTTAGCGAAATCGCCGTGCTCGAGCGGCGGCCTACCAAGCTCGACCCACTGGTAAAGAAGTACTGCTTCAAAGTGCCGGCCCCAACGCTTGAAAACAACAGGGCCGATCTGGAACGGCTGGAGCAGCAGTTACATAAGCTGGACGGGTCGCTCGAGTACCAGATGGGTTTGAAGGTGACGCGCAGACTTTCGGAGGTGGTCAGAGAGGCTCAAGGCACGGTCACGGCGACCACCGCGTATCGCGGGTCATTGACCGAGATTACGGAGGTCGTCAGTGGCGACAGCAGCAGGCCGAACCTCGCCGTCGCCGTGGACGCGGGCACGACGACCGTCGTGGTCCACCTGGTAGACCTGTCCACAGGACAGACGCTGGGCACAGCGGCCAAGTACAATTCGCAGGCGGTGTACGGCCCCGATGTCATACGCCGTATCATGTGGTGCACCGATCAG
The DNA here is from genome assembly GCA_964425145.1 of uncultured Nitrospiraceae bacterium. Lineage (GTDB taxonomy): Bacteria > Hydrogenedentota > Hydrogenedentia > Hydrogenedentales > SLHB01 > CAYRLQ01. The sequence goes on along the minus strand of CAYRLQ010000056.1, from coordinate 2,591 downwards.
CCCGATGGACTGCTGCAGTTGCACAATATGATCGTCGACGACATCAACTTGCTTATCCAGGAGCTTCAGAACAAGTTCCGACTGAGCCGAAACTACAGCACCGTCGTAACAGCGGCTGGCAACACGACGATGATGCACACACTGGGTGGGCTCAACCCCGAGTGGATCCGACGTGAGCCCTATGTGGGTGTCACATACCGGCCACCGCCGTTCCGGGCGGCAGAAATTGGTTTAACCATCAACCCACGGGGTTTGCTCTATTGCTTGCCATGTGTCAGTGGCTTTGTCGGAGCTGACATCACAGCGGGGGTGCTGGCGGTCGGCATGCACGAAACGGATGAGCCACGCATGCTCATAGACGTTGGTACAAATGGCGAGATCGTCATCGGCAATAAGGACTGGATGGTTTGCGCCAGTGCGTCGGCGGGGCCGGCTTTTGAAGGTGCAGGGACCCGCGACGGCATGAGAGCGATCCGGGGCGCCATCGACCACGTGCGAGGTTGGAACTCCGGCCAGAACCTCAGCTTTTCGACAATCGGCGATGAAGCGCCCAACGGCCTGTGCGGCACGGCCTATGTGGACCTGCTGGCGCAACTGCTGCGTCTGGGGATAATGGACAAGACCGGTAGGCTCGACATGAACACCCGCTCCAAGCGTTTACGGGAAGGGCCCGACGGGACACCGGAGTTTGTCCTGGTTCGAGCGGGCGAGAAAGGCGCCGGACGTGATTTGGTCATTGCACAGGATGACATCACCAATCTGCTGCGCGCTAAAGCAGCCATATACGCTGCCGCTAAAGTACTGTTGAACTCGTTGGGGTTGACCCTCTCTGACATTAAGGAAATCCTGGTGGCAGGGGCTTTCGGGAATTACCTTGATCTCGAGAACGCCGTTTTAATCGGGTTATTGCCCGATATCCCCGGCGAGAATCTCCGGTTTGTAGGCAACGCCAGCATTATTGGCGCCAAGGTCGCCGCGCTCAGCCGACAACGCTATCTCGAGGCCGGGCAAATTGCCGACGGCATGACCTATTTCGAGCTCAGCACCGATCCTACGTTCATGGAGGAGTTCACCGCGGCGTGTTTCTTCCCACATACCAATATTGAAGAGTTCCCCTCAGTACTGTCAGCGCTCTCGCAGGGGGGATAGCTTGCCGATGACGTACTTCGTGGCTGTGACAGGCAAAGGCGGGACGGGCAAGAGCACTGTGGCCGCCTTTTTGGTGCGACTGCTGCTGGAGAAAGGAATCAGGCCGGTGCTGGCAGTGGATGCCGACCCCAATAGCTCGCTAGCCCCGCTCGTGGGCCTGCGGGCAGGACCGACGATTGGTGATATCCGTGAGGACGTTCTGAAGGAAAAAGAAAAGGCGCGCGGGATTCCCAAAAAGACAATTCTGGAAATGAAGCTCGAAGAGTGCATCCTGGAGGCCAAGGGATTCGATCTGCTTACCATGGGCCGACCCGAGGGGCCCGGGTGCTATTGTTACGTCAACAGCCTGCTTCAAGGTACTCTTTCCACGCTCAGGTCCAACTACCAGGTCACCGTGGTCGATAATGAAGCGGGCATGGAGCACCTATCGCGCATGAACACCAGCAACGTAGACTGCTTGGTTACAGTATGTGAACCGAGCATTTCGAGCGCGCGGGCCGCGGAGAGAATCTTGAACTTGTCTGAGAGCCTTTCTATAGCAGTGCGCCGGCGTGTGTTGGTTTGGAACAAAGTGCGTCCTTCAGGCGTGCCCGAGGGCGTCAAGGAACTGTTGGCGGGCAACTCCTTCGACGACACCGTCATCCTGCCTGCTGACGAGCAGGTAGAACAACTCTGCGCAATGGAGCAAAGTGTTTTTACCGCCCAGATGCCGCAGCCATTTACCAAGCTCTTTGATGCATGTGTTACAGGTACGCAAGCAAGCCTTGCCAAGGTGAAAGGATAGTTATGAAGGCAGAGGACACGGCACAGAAATGGACGGCAGCGATTAATGAGGTGACGATTGGCGCAACCTCTGCCCAAGGTGGAACCCGGGCTAGGACCGTGACCATCGGTGGAGCGCGGTCCATCCCCTGGCTTGCCTACGAGGGCGACGTCGGGCGGCGACCGGCCATCGCTGTCGAAATATGGGACAGCGGGGCCGAGAGCTGGCCCGAGCAATTGCGCAATGCATACGGCGAGGTGATTGGTGATCCCGTGGCTTGGGCGCGGCGGGCCACCGAACTGGGACCTGATCTCCTATGCCTGAAACTAATGGGTACGCATCCTGACATGGGCGATCGCAGCGCGGACCAAGCGGCCGATACCGTGAAAGCGGTCCTTTCGGCAATGGACCTGCCTCTTATTGTCTGGGGGTGCGGTGTGTACGAAAAAGACAACGTCGTACTACCGAAGTGTTGTGAGGCGGCAAAAGGAGAGAATTGCCTGTTCGGCGCTATCGAGGAGAAGAACTATCGCACGTTGGTGGCCTCATGCCTGGCCGACGGTCACAAGCTGATCGCCGACTCCCCTCTGGACATCAACATCGCCAAACAGCTCAATATCCTGGCGCACGATGTAGGATTCCCCCTGGAAGACATTGTGATTTTCCCCCAGACGTCAGC
>CAYRLQ010000055.1:0-17783 GCA_964425145.1 uncultured Nitrospiraceae bacterium | reverse complement strand
TTTGGTCCTGGTTTTCGCTTCCTACTGAATTAAGTATACTGTCCCCAGAATACAATCGCTCATTTGCGAAGCCGCCGCAACATGATGTTCCGCAGCGCTGCCCCTGTGTGCCACGAAGTCACACCAAATGGTTTGACAGGCTCCTGCTCCCACCAGATGTCGAACTTGTGATGTGCCCTGGGCAGGTCGATCATTTTCTCGTCGTTAATCCAGGCCTCAACCTCGGCCGCAGTCACGCGCAGTCGAATGTGATACCACCGGCCCAGCTCAAAGATCACCCCTTGGGTTGTCTGATTCTCAGAAGCGTTTAGGCCGTCTATGTTTGACAGACCCACCACCATGCCGCCCCAGCCGCCGACGATCAAGGTCAACCAGGATGTCCCGATGGGGAAGGTCATGCCGCAGAAAAAATCAGACCCTGTCACACGCATCGCCTCGAGGGCGACCTCGTAATCGTCCTTGGGGAAGTCGCCCGTCCAGGCGATGCCCGTCATCGGAGATCCCTCTTCGAGGATGATTGTTCCATCTTTCTCGTAAACCTTGCCGTGTTCCTCGAAGTCGTATTCTGCTATTATCCGCCAGCCGGTCAGGTCCGTGCCGTTGAAGATGGGCGTGAAGCCCTCCTCAACCTCGATGGCCGCAGCAAGCTCCACAGGCTGTTCGCCCCGGTTGCGGGGCTGCCCCGGGGCTATTGCAGTCTCTTGTTCGGTTGCTCCCAAATCCTGCGTGCCACGAATCCCCAAGTCCATGGTGGTGCATCCGGCCAGGAGAACCGCCACGCTAACGGCAAATAGGGCTGTATCCCAAGTGCGACACCCTCCGGACCGAGCAAGCAGACTTGTGGTGGGAAAAAGCGCGAGCAAACTCGCGCACTTCAGACAGTCTGTCTCACTATTCTTGCTAATCACCTCTTTTCTCGTTCTGCTGCCTGGGATTGCCAATACACTTATGTGTAATAAACACCGATACTTGCGTAGCTTCAAAACGTCGCTCGATGGATGCAAGGTTATTGGTAGTCCCTTACCAGTGAGATTGTGCGCGAAACGGTCGCCAAAGAGACCTTCACGCAGAGTCGCAAAGCCCGCAAAGGAGAAGACGTCTTATCTCCGCGTGCTCTGCGCCTCTGCGTGGGCCTCTTGTCACTGCTTTCACCTGTAGGATTCCGCGTTATCCGGGTTAGGTTTCACAAACGAGTCCGAAAGGGGGCTCGACGCTTTGTCGCGCCTCGGGGGATGCCGTGTAGGAACTCGTAGCGCTCGACCATGTGTGCGAGGGTCTTGGCGGCATTGATGGGGCTTGCGTAAGCATATACGCCAAGGCGCTCCATTTCCGTGATGGCCTCGTTGGGTGCGGGGCCGTAGGCGATCAAGACGGTATCGGAAGCGGTGATGATGGGCTTTTCGTACAGGTCGATAAGGCCGGAAATCCGCGTCACACCGTGCATTTCCATGTTGGTGGCGACCTCGATTAGTTTGGCCATGCCGAGCCGTTGGACTTCTTGCCAATTACGCAAACGGGCGATCCGGCTGCACATGTAACCGACACCCAGTACAAGCACGGCATCGACTTCAGGGCTCTTAATAACCGTTTCCACGGCCCGCGGCATGAGCGACCGGTCGTTGCCGGCAACGAGGTCGACGGGGTTCCCGCGACTCCACCACCCGGGCAGGAAGCTGTCCAACTCCCTGACGGTATCCTCAGGCAGGGTGATAACCTCAAGGCCGGCAGCCGAGCACGCATCGGCGCCCATCACGCCCCACCCCCCGCCCTCGGACACGATCGCCACGCGATAGCCACGGGGCAGCGGCTGGTTCACGAATGCCGACGCCACTTCCATTGCCTGATAGATGTCTTCGACCACGGCGGCCCCGGCTTGCCGGCAGGCGGCCTCGAAGAGCGCCGTCGTGCTCGCAAGGGCACCCGTGTGCGACGCCGCCGCTTTCTGGCCGGGGTCGCTCCTGCCCCCCTTGACCACGACCACGGGCTTACGCCGCGCCGTATCGCGGAGCGTCTCGAATAAACGGCGGCCGTCTCGCGTCCCTTCGATATAAGCCAAGATCGCCTTTGTCCTGGCATCGTGTGCGAAAAAGCGGAGATAATCTTCCGTGCGCGTGGCGGCCTCGTTCCCGCTGCTGACAAAGCGCGCAACGCCGACTTGATGCAACTCTGCCCAGGTGAGCACCGTCGTGCCGACATTGCCGCTCTGGGATACCACCGACAAGCCACCGCCTTTCGGATAGCGGTAAATCATGCCGCTGTACAGGCTGTGGGGGTCGGGGCTGGCAATTCCGGCGCAGTTGGGACCCACCAATAGCATGCCGGCCTCGTGGGCGATCTTCGCCATCTCTGTCTCAGCGGCCCGGGCCGCGGCGTCTTCGAGCTCGCCGAACCCGGCCGTAATCACCACCACGGCTTGCACGCCGCACTGGGCGCACTCGCGGACGGTGTCCAGTACCAGCGGCGGAGGCAACACGATGACCGCCAGGTCGGGCGTGTTGGGCAAGGCCGATATGCTCGGAAAACAGTCTATGCCCACGATCTCTTTGTGCCTCGGATTGACGGCATACAGGGCCCCCTTGTAGCCGCCCACAACTGAGTTGTAAAGAATGCGGAATCCCCACTTCAGCGGCGAGGATGAAGCACCTACCACTGCTACGCTCGACGGCTCGAAGAGCGCATGGTAATTGCGCTTCATCGCTATAATCCGCTCGTCGGTAATGTTGCCGTCCGCTCGCTCAATCACGCTCATGACGTCCCCATACTCCCCACGGTTCAGGCGCGATCCAAGGTAATCAGCGCATCAACCGCTACCGGTCGCGCGCCTCGAAGAATCAGCGGATTGATGTCCACTTGCGAAACCCGGGGGTGTTTATGAAGAATCTCCCCTACGGCAATAAGCACCTTGCTCAAGGCCTCCCGATCCACCGCCGGCTCACCGCGGATCGCGTCAAATATGTGCTGCGCGCGTATTTCTCCCGCCATTTCCAGCGCATCCCGTTCGGCCAGTGGGGCTAACCGGAACACTACGTCCGCAATCGCCTCGACCATGATGCCCCCAAGGCCCAACATGACACAGGGGCCGAAGAACTTGTCCCGCATCCCGCCGACAATCACCTCGCGCTTGCCCGGGACCATGGCCTGCACAAGATAGCCGTCAAGCGCCGTCCCGCCCGCTGCCGAATCGATTTCCGCGACAGCCCGTTCCACGGCGGCGGCATCGTCCACATTGAGAAAGACCAGGCCATCGTCGCTTTTGTGCATCAGCGCCGGCGCGCAAGCCTTTATCGCAACGGGATATCCCAGCCGCTCGGCCGCGCTCACCGCGCTCGAGGGGTCACAGGCGAGTTCCTCCTTCGTCACAGGCACTCCGTAGGCGGCGAGCACCTGTTTCGAGTCGTACTCCGAAAGCGCCCGCCGGCCGCCTCCCACGGCCTGCTGAATCAGTTCCTCGGCCACCTCCGTTTTCGTCGGCATGTTTCACACTCCCTACGCATTTAAGACCCAAATTGAGCGATTTGTGTCGTCAAGAGAACTGGCAACGACGTTTTCGGGGCAAAAAACCTGGAGCGCCCGGTTTCCGGGCCGGGCGCTGGAATTGGCAACTCCACAACTGCCTTGCGCAATCTCCAAACACTAGCGGGGCATCACGTCACGCTGTAATAGCGGGCGATGGCCTCGGAAATGTCGGACAAGGTCGCCACGACGGGTTCGACGCGGCGATTGGTGGCCCGTTCGACATCGTCGAGGGCGATTAGGTCGAGCGGATTCGTCATCGCGACAACCACGCAATCCGACGTGGCCCGAATGGGAATCAGCGTGTGGCGCGTGGCCATTGGGCCACTGATGAGTCTAATGGCATTGATGTCGATAGGCTCCTTCTTGAGCCGCACGAAGGGCACCTGTAGTTGTGACGCCAGCACCTGTGCCACCACATCTTCGCCAGTGAAGCCCATCTCGACAAAGATGGCCCCGAGTGGCCGCTGCGGGTTCTTTTTCTGTTCGTCCAGCGCGTACTCGAGTTGTTCCTGTGTGATGACGCCGGAACCTACCAGAATCTCGCCCGTGAGGCGCTTGTGCCCGGTGGCGTCGAAGGCCTGAGCGGCGATAGCCTCTTTTCCTTGTTCCTCGGCCTCTTGGGCGGCGCGGGTCAATTCTTCATTGGCCTTGCGCAAGGCGGCCGCTTCCTCAGCCGCCGCGTCACGTTCGTGCACGGCTTTGGTCAATTCCTGGGCGAGGTCCTCTCGATTGCGAAGACCCATTTCCGACACGGCTGTCTGGGAACGGAGCGTACGGAGTTCCGCATAGAGATTCGAAATCGCCTCTTTAAGCCGAGCGACACAGCTCGATGCGGCGCCGGGCTGGCCGTCGGGGTCCGCCAGCATCTGGCCCAGGACGTCGATTTCGGCCCGGACCTCCGCCAAGACGTCGCTGCCGGTTTTGCCTGCGGGCTGCCCTTCGAGTTCCGCAGCAAACCGGTCCTGCCCGTGTGAGATTTGCTCGGCCAGATTCAGGTGGGCTTGCATAACCTGGGCGGTCCACTCGGCGAGAGCCGCTTCAAGATGGACGGCCATATCGTAGCGGGACTGGTCCATAGCTAGGGAATACCTCCCTCGTTTCCTGCGCGCTAAGGCCACACTTTCCAATTTCTTCTCGGTCATTATAGGCTGGCCCGCGCAAGGCGTCAAGGGTTCTCACGCTGCGATGGCCGGCGCTCCGGAAAGCGGCGGACTTGCCTGTCGGCACGCCGCGTCCGTGGCTAACGCAGCGCCGCGACACGCTGTGCGGGCCGGGCGCGGATGCCACGAGGGGTTACGTCAATCATTCGCACCGAGCCGTTGATTGCCGAGGGAGTGATGATAGTGCGGGTGGTTCCCCAGGGCACATGGGTCTCGCCTTCGCGGTTGCTGCGCTGAACGTGGCCGTAGAGGAGCAGGTCGAGTGGGTTGTCTACAAACAGAATGATCTGGCTGCGCATGCCCATGTCGGGCTCGTAGCGGTGCGTGAAGCCAATAGACCACCGGGCGCCTTTGATGGCACGGCGGTAAATCTGCAGGTCGGCGTCCTGCCGGCAGAGTGGATCGGCGGTGACGAAATCCTTGGTGTCAAACGACAGGTAGCCATCGTCTCCGAACCGAAAGAGGTAGGTGAGGGGCCCGAAGGTGTCTTCATAGTTGAGGGCCTTCCGGTCGTGCTCGCCCGGACAGACGAACGTGGGCGCAACGCAGGTGTCAAGTATCTCGAGGAAGCGACGGAACTGGTCCGCGTTGCCGCTCTCCGTTAGGCCGCCCGAGATCAATACAAACGCCGCTTCAGACCCATTGACCGCCTGGATCACATCGCGGAAGATGACTTCGGAAGGGCGCTCATGGGGATTAGAACCAATGTGCGGGTCGCTAACGTGGGCCACCACGTAGGCCTCGGGAAAGGATTCGAGGACGTAAACGGCGCGAACGTTGCGGTCGATGTCGTTACCCGCGACGGCCTCGAGCGCATACGCGCCTGGCCGAGTGTCCGCCGCCACCTGGCATCGAGCCTTGACTCTCCCGCCGGGCAGGCCGCTCCACGTGAGGGCCAGTTTGGGCGCGGGTACGACCCCTGCAAGCCGGAGCGAAGCTTTATCGGCCAGGATAGCCTCAAATGCCTCGCCCGGCAATACGAGAGCCGGCACACCGTTGTTAGGCGTACGGATAAGTGAGAGCGCACCGTCAGGCTCCCGGGCCAGGGCAGTTGCGGAGAGCAGGATCAACACGGCCAGGGCTTTTCGGACACGGCTCACGGCTAAGTACCGCTCAACACAAATAAGTACACAAGATAACTCGGAATCGGAGTCGCCTTTGGAGTGCGGCGGCACGACGCCGCTTTTTCTCTCATCGCGAACGGCTGCACGTTTCTGGAGACAAAGCGGCGTCGTGTCGCCGCACTCCAAAGCGTAAGCAAGCTTCTCCGCAGGGAAGGCGGGGCTAATTGTGTACTTATTTCTGTTGGGATGTACTAAGTCCACCATTTTGTAAGTTCAGACACGTATTTTTGGCCGATTCACAGGATTTGCATGATTCATCCATTGCATCCTGTCAGAAAAGGTCTCTCCTGCTCATACGTCATCGAATTTGCGAACCAGATTACTTGGGCTCCGGGCGCCACGCGGGTGCGTAATCAGGGCCCGCGTGGAAGGTCAGTTGTTGAGTCTGCTTGCCGCCCACGTCCGTAACGTAAATCTCAGGGTCGCCCGTGCGGTCCGAGACGAATGCCACCCACGCCCCATCCGGCGACCAAGCCGGGTGCCAGCTATCGGCCTCCTGCGAGACCGCCACCGGAAAAACTCGCACGGTTTCAGGGTACACGCGGTAAATGCCACGCCGGCCGTTCCGAAACGACTCGAATGCGAGCCAATCCCCGTCCGGCGACCAGACGGGGTTCCAGTCGGCAGCGCGGTGGTTGCTCACATCCGCCAGCCCCCGTTGCGAGAAGACGAAAATCTCGCGGTCGCCACCATCGTTTGATTCAAACGCGATCATGCTCCCTTCCCGATTGATCTCGACGGCCCACTCGACATAGTCTCCCGGGTTCAGGACAGCAGGCACGATCGGCAGGGCGCCGCTCGCGGTCGCGATAAAGATGTCCGTCTCGAGTCGGCCCGGTTCCCCGATCAGTCCAATGGCCAGCACCGCGCCGCTTTGATTGAAGTCGCCGGCCAACCCCTCGAGCCTCGATACGCCATACACCGCCTCTTCGAGCTGCTTTAAACTGTAAAGCAGTTTCATGTTCTCCACCCAAACAGGGCGCATTAGCCGGGTTTCCCCGGCATTCCATTCTGTTTCGGTTCTGGTCCTCAGGTCGTAAACCATAATGCCGGCGCCGGGTCCCCGGCTGGAATAGAGCAACCTCGTACCATCGGGCGACCACCTTGGCGAGGTGTTTATGCTGTAGGCATGCGCGATCCGGCGCCGCTGGGACCCATCTGCGCGCACCAGTTCAATCCCGACACCCTCGGAGGCGTGCCGGGTTGCAAAGGCGATCCACGCGCCATCGGGCGACCACACGGGCGCGCGATCGCACTCCCCCGGGCCCACCCTGGTGACCGCCCCGGTGGCCACATCGAGGACACAAACACAGAGGTCTTCCTGCTCGGTACCAGCGAGGTAGGCAATCTGGCCCGAAGGACCGGCACGGCCCAGCAACAGCAAGCTTATAAGGCACATCGAGGACATCATGAGCGCAATTCCAGCAACTGGGCTTGCTTACACCTCGGCGCCGGGCTTGTCGAAGAAGGTATCGCTTGGATCGTAGGCCGGCATGGCGATGATCAAAGAATCGAGGTCGCCTTCGGCGTGATGAAAAGCCCCGGGCTTGATCCAAACGCAATCGCCGGCCGCAATCGACACATCCTCGCCGTCGATGACCAGCTTGCCGCTTCCCTCGAGCACGTAATAGTACTCATGCGTATGGGCATGCCAGTGGGGCGTGGCGTCATCGGTCTTCAGGCGGGTCACACTGGCAGGCACGCCGTCGGCTTTCTTGAACAGACGCCGTCGAAATCCGCACGTGCTCCGTTCCACTTCGACGGCATCGCTTGTCACTTTCTCGTATGGTCTTTCAGACACGGCCCGGCGCCTCGCTGTTGGGATAAAATCGTTTCGCCGCGCGACCGGCACGACGTCATGCCGAGGGGTTATTTCCTAAGCGCTTCATTAACCACCGCCTGGATGTCCAAAGAGTTTACCGCGCCATCACGATTGGCGTCGGCGTCGATCACGGCCTTAGTGCGCTCCAGCACGGCGTTGATCACGAGCTGCACGTCCAAGGCATCCACCACACCGTCGTGGTTTACGTCGGCCTTGGTGGTCTCGCCGCTGGTCTCCAGATATGTAAAACCTCCCCCGAGGAAGGCCGTGCCCTCAGGTGTTACTACCACAACATCCACGGCGCCCGGAGCGTGTGCCGGGGTCATGACTTCGATCCGCGTGTCGCTAACGGACCTGGTGCTCTGCACGCGAATCGAGCCAAACGTGACATCGGTCGGCCGGCCAAGCCGGTCGCCGGTCAGTGTGACGGTCGTGCCGCCGAGGGCGGGACCCGTCGGCGGCGTTACGCTCGAGACCCTCGGCACGGCCACAATCGTAACAATGGGCGACATGACTCCTTCGCCCCACACCCCCATAACGGTCCGCGGAATTATCGTGAAGCACCAGGTTTCACCGGCCCGTGTCACCGACGGCGGCACAATCCACTGATTGGTGAACGCGGGAATCTGCCCTTGGTCCTTGAACCAGTACAGCAGCGGGACGCCTTGTCCATAGCGAACCGGGTCAACGTCATAAAGTGGGTGGAAATAGGTGTATTCGGCCGTCAACTGAGAATCCACATCCACGGGCCGATCCTGTGTGGGGTCCTCGAATGGATTTTCAGAGCGCAGCCGCACATCGGTTGCGACAGGCGGCGGATTCGGATCGCCGACGTTGATGCAGACGTCCTGGAACGCGGTTTCCTCGCCCAAACGCGCCGTGATGCGAACAGTATACACACCATCGTGGTCGAGGCTGGTCATCCAGTAGAACAGGCCTGTCCCATCATCGTTATCGGCAAACGGCGCCATCATACCCGGCCCATCCCACTGCGCCGCGAGACTGGGCGCGCCATCGGGTGAATCCGTTTCAACGACGAAATCCACCAACTCACCGGCCAGGACCGATTGCACCGGCACGGGCTTGATGCTCAACCGCGCCGCCTCCGTGGGCAGTTCCGACAGGTCCGTGACGTATTCGGCCCTCGCCAGGTTGGGGAAAAGGTCCGCGGGCATAATCGGCACACCGTGCCCATCCGAGAGGCCGCATACCACATTAGTCGCGTAGACCTCGAGGTACGTAATGCGGACCTGGCCGCTGTAGAACATCTCGAGCTGGACCGTGTTCGGCCACGGGCCTTGCGGAAAGGCGACTATCCATGACTCTTCGGGCAGCCATTCGGGCACCTGCTCGAACGTGATCACGAGCCGGTCATCGAGGTAGCGGGCCCACACCTCGCCTCCGGTCGCGTGGGACAGGTCCGCAAACAGGAACGAAATCCGCGGGATGGCGTAGTGCGCGGCCAGGGAGGGGAAATTGTTCGTGCTGGCGCTGCCCACCGGTCGAAATGACACATATCCGTTGGACGCCAGCCAGAGGTCATGATACCGGCCCCCGAAAAACGGGAACGGCGCGGCGAGTAACATAGAGACGCCCTTGCAATCCTCGAGCGGTATCCGGTACGCGCCGCCGCGTTCGTCCTCTCTGGGCACTGGCAGTTTGGGCACGCCTTTGTTGACCGTGGCCTCATATTGGGAATAGTCGGTGTAAAACTTGCCGCTCTCGAACGGGAACACCGGCGCGCCGACCGGGGTAAACACTACTTGACAGCCCTGAAGATCGATAAACCCACTGAAGTCCAGCCCGCCGCCCAAACTGCTGAACAAGTCCACCTCGAAGGCCTCGGTGAGCGTATCGGGCGGGTCGATGCCGGCTGTGGCGCGCGCGAACGAGACATGTGGGAAGTCCCTCCTGAAATCCGCGAAGAGGCTGTAGTAGTATTCGGTGTTCTTCACTACATCCGTGTCCAGCGCCCGCTCGCCGTCCCCTTCATACAACACCGTCCCGTCTGTTGGGTCCCCCGGGAAATCGTCGGTCTTGCGCACAAGACACACGCTCAGGAACTGCGACCCCTTGGGATTTTCCCACGTCAAGGCGATCACCGGGTCCCCTGCAAGGTCGTAGGCGGGTGTCGCCCGGAAGCCCTTGAGCCCTTCCACAGTTGGCGGCTGAATTTCGACCGCGTGGGCCGCGTCCCTCACGTTCATCCGCTCGACGAAGTTGTAGTCGAGGTTGATGGTGGCCTGGGCGAGTTGCATATACATATCGTGGTAATCCGAGGCAGGTCCTAAGAGGTTCTCCTGGAGCTCGTAGAAAAGGCCCGCTACGTGCGCAATGCTTTGCTCGAAGTCTTCGGCCAAGGGCTCGACCGTATACCCGTTGAACGTGTCGCCGTCCGCCAGCAGGTAGCATAGCTTGCTGCCCACACCCATGTTGACGTGCACTCCGCCGTTGTCGTACCACCACCAATCCGTCGGCCACCAATAGGGACTGCCCATCCGGTCTGGTAGGCCGAATTGGGGGGGATCGGCCATGTTGCGCATCGCGCCGGTGGGGAGGTCTTCGGCCATGAGCCAGCGCACTTCTTCGGTGTCGGTGCCGCGCCCGTTCGTCAGGTCGACGAATTCACCCCAAATGTCCGAGAACGCCTCATTGATCGCGCCTGACTCGCCCATGTAGATCAACTGAGAACTGTACTGGGTGACGCCGTGGGTCAATTCGTGGGCCACCACATCGTCTGCGGCGGCATACCCCTGTCCAAAATACATCCGATTCTTATCAGGGGCCCAAAAGGCATTTTGCATGGGACATTCAAGCATGTAGACACTGCACGCGCGCGCTGTGGCGCTGAGCGTCATCCCCTGCCCATCGATGCTGTCGCGGTCATGATGATCGAAATAAAAATCATAAGTGTCGCCGAGGTAATCGTAGGCCAAATCGGCGTCTTCAATACCGCAGGGCGGGTCGCCTTCCTCGCGCACAAGTTCGCCAGGGTCGTCATAGCCATTGTTCGCGTCGTAGACTTCCCGATACCTGGCCTCCTGCACATTGCTATAGTGCAATACCACCTCGGCGGAATGCGCATCCACCAGCACGACTTCTTGCAAGAGAAAGTCAGACGGGCAGACAACCGTGATGTGCCAAACCAGGCGCGCTGGGCCGGTTGCGCCGATTACTGAGGGCTTGTACACCATGAGGTCCGGGCCGGAGGACACCCGCAGGTCCTGCGCGTCGTGCGTGGTATATTCGGTAGCGATTTTGGCCATGGCCGCCGCTCTGGCGTCGTCCGCACTGACCGTCGCGTCGGTTGCCGGTTGGCCCGAGTCGAGCGCTGCCGTGTCGCGCATGATATCGCTCAGTACACTGCTGATGCCTCCGTGCTGGTCCATTTGGACGATCATCTGCGCCCCGAACACGTCGCGGCCGTCATATGTTTGCTGGAGGTGTATGTAGGTATGTGGGCCGGTGGTATTTACACGTTCCGTGCGGAAGGCCACATAGTCGCTGAGCACCCCAAATGCCCTGCCGTGTCCCTCCAGGAACGTCTGGGCTACCACCTCAGGGTCCGATGACTTCCCGGTCGGCGCAGCCACATGGTAACTTGTGCCTGGAGGCGCCCCCAGGTAGTGCAGGAACCCCGCGTCGGTCTGTAATATGCGCGGCGCTTCCGTAGCGGTGGATGCCCTTAGCGTCTTGAACAGGCTCTCCAGGTCTTCGGGATTTACCTCCGCGGCTTCGGCGAAAGCCATAAGAACCGCACAAAGACCCAAAACCAGCCAGGGCAGAATTACTCCCTCACGCATTCACCCTCTCCTGCGGAGAACCAACCGGTTCGGCGTCCCGCTTCACGCGCCCCAGAATTGACTGGCGGGGCGGCACGGGTCAAGTAACCGGTGTTGACTTTGTGTTTTTAGTTCTTTTACACCAGTAACATAGGTGAAGTCAAGAAAAGGCTTCGCCCCGCACGAACCACATCGGTCGGGCTGCGGTTTGTGGTCAAACTTGACTGCGCTGTCATAGGCCGATAGAATTCGCCCGCTGGTTCCCATGTTGTTATCCGCACCTCAACTCGCGGTGGTATTGTAATAAAACTATGCTTGAAGTCAAAGGATTCCACGGCTTTCGTTTCGCCGCTGAGAAAGTCGGCACGCTCGATGACGTGCTAACACCGCCCTGGGACGTTATCACTCCCGAGGACCGCCGTGTGCTGATCGAGCGCAGCCCGTACAACATGGCGCATGTGCTGCTGCCGGATGCCGAGGGGGGCCGGACGCGCTATAAAGCCGCCGGGCGCGATCTCGAGTCATGGATCACTGACGGCGCCTTGCGTCAAGACCAGTCGGATTCATTTTACCTTTTGGAACAGGAGTTTGCCGACCTGGACGGCTATATTCACACACGGCGGGGCTTCTTTGGCGTAACGCGCCTGCCGGAACCGGGCCAGCGTTTGGTTCTGGGTCACGAACGCACGTTCTCCGGGCCCACCGAAGACCGGTTGCGCCTGATCGAGGCCACACGGGCAAACTTGGGCCCGGTTTTCGTCTTGTATGCCGATCCTGAAAACGAGCTTGGCCCCTTCCTCGATCAAACGGAGCAGGGCCCGCCGAACGATGAGGTGCAGACGTATGATGGTGTGATTCAGCGGATATGGCAGGTCCCACACGACGACGCAGTGACCGCGTTTTTCCGCGACAAGAAGCTGTACATCGCCGACGGCCACCACCGTTTTCACACGGCTGGTGTCTATCGCGACGCCATGCGCGCGCGGGAACTGCCCGACGGCCCCCGGCCTTACGACTACGTGCTGATGGGCTTTGTAGCGTTGACGGACCCGGGCCTGCAGATTTACCCACCGCACCGGCTGGCGCCCATACCCGAAGACTTCAGGGCCTCGACGTTCTTGGCCGACTTGAAACGCTGGTTCGAGGTCCGGTCCGTCGAGGAGGACTTCCCCTCACGGGTCAAGGCACAGTCCGGCTGCACGATAGGCGTCGCCATCAACGGCATTGGGGACTACTTGCTCACGTTGCGCGACATCGATCGCACCAAAATGCTCGGGGAAGACCATGGCCCTGCCTGGCGCAATCTTGACGTGGTTGTGTTACATCGCGGGATCATCGAGGGTATCCTCGGATTCCCCGAAGACACCCAGTTCGTGTACGAACACGATGCGGGGAAAGCCTTGCAAGCCATAAGAAGGGGCGACTACGGCCTCGCATTTCTGCTCAAAGCCGTCCAGTCCGAAGAAGTCTGCGCCTGTGCCGAAGCCGGCGACCCGATGCCACAGAAATCCACTTATTTTTCCCCTAAACTCCCCTCCGGCGCCGTCATCCACCGGCTGGTTTAGTTTCTTAGTACAGCTCAAGATAATAGAAGGATACACATTCGGGCGCCACGGACAAACTCGTTTGTGCGTGTTCCGGCATTTACCCGCCTCTGGCGGGCAAGCCCGGGTTTGAGCGTGGCACCCACCAAGTCTTTAGTGTAACCCTGTTTGTGTTAACCCGTACTTAGCGGCCATTCCCTTGAAACGCCCGGAGCGCTGTGTTATACGTAGCGTCATAATTGGCACCGCATCGCGTCATTGCGAGGAGCGAACGAAGTGAGCGACGCGGCAATCACTTGAACCAATGGCCTTTGTGGCAAGTGATTGCTTCGCTACGCTCGCAATGACGCGAGGGCAGCGCTCGTGCGATTTTCCGTCAATATGGGGCATTATTTATAACGTTCTGTATAGATTGGCGCTATCGCCATGTCGCCATCGCGTGCCAACTGCGGAGGATTCCAGCATGCAGGGCCCGTTTCCCGTTCCCGTGACACCTGATTGGGAGGGGTTGTTAAAGTCGGTTTTGCGCCAGGGTGTGCCTGCGCGGGTACATCATATCGAGTTGTTCCTCGACCCGGAAGTTCAGGACACTATCTGCACCCAATTCGGTGTGCTCGAGGGGCTGGACGAAACCGACGCGCATTTCCCGGAGCGACGACAGGTCGCGTTGCAATCATTTCTCGGGTACGACTACATCCGGTGCGGCGTCGACCGCTTTGACATGCCGCTGCATAACAAGACGACAGCAGACACGGCAAATCTGGCGCGCGACGGCGGCCGCAGCTATGTCAACGAGCATGCCGGTCCCATCACGAATTGGGCCGAGTTCGAGGCATACCCATGGCCCGACCCGGGAGGTATTTCGCTGCGATCGCTGGAGTGGTACGAGGAAAACCTACCGGACACGATGTGCGTCATCGGCAGCGGCGGATTCGCGCATTTCGCCGAACTGCTCACCTGGCTCATGGGCTACGAAACCCTGTGCCTGGCCCTATTCGAGCAACGCGACCTCGTCGAGGCCATCGTCGATCGCCTGACGGAACTGTACCGCGTCTCGCTCGAGCGCATGCTCGAGTTCGATTGCGTCAAGCTGGTTTGGGGGAGCGATGACATGGGCTTCAAAGGCGGCCCCATGATCAGCCCGGACGACCTGCGCGCGTTCGTCCTGCCCGGGCACAAGCTCATGGCGGAGATGTCGCACGCGGCCGGGCGGCCCTACCTGCTGCACTCGTGCGGCAACATCGCACTGCTCATGGAGGACCTGATTAACGACGTGAAGATCGACGCCAAGCACTCCTTCGAGGACACCATCGAAGACGTGCGGAAGGTCAAACACACTTACGGCCAGCGTATCGCGCTACTCGGCGGCATCGACGTGGACTTCCTCTGCCGCGCCGAGAAAGCGGCCGTCCGCCAACGCGTCCGCGACACCCTCGAGGTCTGCATGGAAGGCGGCGGCTACGTCCTCGGCACCGGCAACAGCGTGGCCAACTACATCCCCCTCGACAACTACCTCGCCATGCTCGACGAAGGCCGCAGGTTTGCCCTGCGAAGTTCTTAGTCCGCCGTGGGACGTTGCGCAGGAACGTCCGGTCTCAGATGTTGCCCAGGTTCTTGAAGAGGAATAACCCGTCCTTGCCTGGCGCGATGATGTCTTTCCAGCCGTTGCCGTCGAGGTCTTCGACCCAGAAGTAGATGCCGGCGCCGCTGGCTTGGCCGGCGGGGCCGTAGTCGAGCGTGACCCGCTCGAAGGCGCCGCCGTTGATCTTGAAGTAGTAGAGGCCGATGGGGTCCTCGGCGCCGGGGTCTTTACCGGAGTGGGCGTAGTAGCGCTTGCCGGTGATCAGTTCAGGTTCCCCGTCGTTGTCGATGTCGGCCAACTGGAGGTCATGGTACTGAGACCGGTCCGGGTCGATGTCGTGTTTGGTCCAGGTGCGGTTGCCGTTTGCATCGCGGCCCTGTTCCCACCAGGCCAGGCCGTAGGCGTGGCTCTGGCCGACGATGAGGTCGGCGAGTCCGTCGCCGTTGACGTCATGGACGAGGACCGGGACGCTGGCGCTCTCGAGATTGAACTCGGCGTGCCACTGCCATTCGCCGGTTAATGGGTCCTTGGGCGCCTCGAACCACCCGTCCGCCATGACGACGTCGACGCGCCCGTTGCCGGTCAGGTCGCCGAACCCGACCCCGTGCGACTGGGGCCGCTCCGAAAGCGTGTACTGTTTGAACTGGCCTGTGCCCTTTCCCGCGGCGTCACGGACGAGCTTGAATACGCGCAACGGGTTCCCGGGCGTGTTCGGGATGACCTCGAGATGGCCGTCACCGTCGATGTCGTGGAAACAGGCCCGTTCGATGGGGCCGACCTTGGCGATGTCGTGGACAACCCATTCGGTGGGTTGTCCTTTGGGATTCTCGCGCCAGCGCAACGTTTCGCCCCACCAGCCGCCCGTGATGATGTCTGGAAATCCGTCACCGTTGACGTCCATCGGGAAATCCGAGAAGTCATCGTAATAATCGTCGACCTGCTGGACGTCGCAGATTTTGTGCCCTAGCGCGAAATCCGGCCCCTCAAACCAGTATTCACCCGAAACGATGTCGAGTATCCCGTCGCTGTTAACGTCAAACACCGCAGCGGCTTCATAGGTCGTGTCGCTGATCTTGATCTTCTCAAACTTCGGCACTATCGCAGCCTCTGAGAAATGTAAAAGGGGCCCTTTTGTCCTTATCCTGTGTAGCCGTTCAATGGGTATAGCTAGGGCGCCACACAGAGTTTGCGGTTTCCCGCTGGGCGGACGGCAATTCGGTGCAGAGCCGGGCTATTGCCCTTCTCGGGGCCGGATTTTGACGTTGCGGAACCAGACTTTGCCGTGATCGCCTTGCAACATCAATGGGCCGGGGTCGTTCACTTTCCCGGGCAGGGCACCGCCGGTCAGTTGCTTAATCTTCAACTTATCATGGATAAGCCGACCGTTAAGCTTTACGGTAAGCGTGTCGCCCACGTAGGTCGCCTCGAGTTGGTTCCACTCCCCGGCGGGTTTGGATGCGTTGACCAACGGCGCGAACTTGTCGTAAATGGCGCCGTCGTCGCTTTTGCCGACCTCTTCCTTCCCGTAGCTGTCGAGTATCTGTATTTCGATACGCCCGCGCAGGTACACGCCGCTGTTGCCGTCTTTGACGGTCTTGTACTCGAGCTTGAGGTCGAAATCCTTGAACTGAGCCTTCGTGGCGATGTCGTGGCCGTGGCGAACGTTCGTCATCGCGTCGTCCTCGATAGACCATGTGTTCTTGGCTTTAGGTCTGCGCGCGTTCTGCCAGGCATCTAGGCTCGTTCCGTCGAACAGCGCAATCCACCCCTCGTCCGTTTTCTTGCTGGAAGTCTCCTGTGCCAGCGCGGCGGGAACAATTATCGCCGCCATCAGCAGCGCCGACACCACATAGCCTAAGAACCTGCTTTTCGCTGTCATAATCATCTCCTTTTTGACATATTGTCGTGTTAAATTCGTGCTTCTCTAACGTCGGCCTTACAAGATTCGGTCACTGTTCCGGGTAGACCTGAATGCGGATGTTCTTGAACGACAGGTCGGTGGTCGGGTCATGCCCCTGAAGGTGGATGGTGCCGGGGCCCGGCACATACCCCGCTTTGCCATTCGAGTCGGCGGAGACGGGCCGCATGTCGAGCCAGTCGCTGACCAGGTAGCCATCGATCCACACGGCCGCATGGTTACCGTTGCACACGATGGTCTTCTCAAACCATTCGCGGTCGCTGGAGACCACCTTGCGGGCATCCTGGTTGCCGTAGTTGCCGCCCGTGCCGTAGTCCACGGGTTTGGTCCGGTCATCCTTGCGCCACTGGTTGCGCACCTGTGACTCGTAGCCTTTCCAGAACACGCCCACCGGCCCCCGGAAGAACACGCCGCTGTTGAGGTGCTCGCCGTTGGAAAAGATACTCAACTGCAAGACAAAATCCTTGTAGACGCCCGCAGTCTCGATTTGCCCGTTACCGTTCCTGATGTTGAGTGCGCCATCCACCACGGAGAACTCCGAGGCGTGGCCCGGAATGACGTTCCACCCCTCGAGGTCCCGCCCATTGAAGATCGGCTTCATGTTCAGCGGGCGCAGTTTCATTTCCTCGATATCCACTTTGGCGGCACTGTAGTACAGAACGCCAATGTGACCACAAGGCCGCTCGCCGCCAATCACCTCGGCCGGCTTGCCGTCGACGGTCGCGGTGATTGTGTTGCCATTGGCCGTCATGCGGACCTCTCGGAATTCGGGTTTGGTTTTCTCGGGCTCACTAAGCTGGACCAGCGCAGCGCCGTTTTCGCTCGGATGGCCCTCGAGCCCGGCGCGGACGGCCAATGCAGCCGAACCGCCGGCCCCCACACGAATCTTGGCGACCAACTCAAAGTCGGCGAACTGGCTCATCGTGGCGATCCAACCGCATGTCCCCTTCATGTGCTTGCAAATCATCAAGCCGCCGGAGACATCCCACTGCGCGTTGCCCAACTGCGTCCAGCCGAACAACGTCTCGTTGTCAAACAGGTTGATCCAGCCCTCTTGCGCGCCGGCCAGGGGCAGCGCGAAAAGCCCCATAAAGCATACAACAACCATAATACGCGCGAGTCTTGCTACAATCATGTGCTTCTCCTTTCCGAGTTTTCCCGCGAGTCAGCGTGTCGCGGTGTATCCACTTCGACCCTGACAAAGGTCTTCATCCGGTCGAAGGGATATATTACAACACACGCGCTCACGGGTCCAGTTTCAGGTTAGCGCCAACCTACCTGTCATTGCGAGCGAAAGCGAAGCAATCTCGCCTGAGTTAAGCCACTGTGCCTAAA
>CAYRLQ010000054.1:0-18062 GCA_964425145.1 uncultured Nitrospiraceae bacterium | reverse complement strand
CGTTGTTGCAGGCGGCGCGACGGTGATCGAAGCAGTGAACGCTGCCGGTATGGCCTCGTGGCTGTGCGGTGGTGCGTTTGGCCTGGGCGACCTGAAGAACGATGATAGCTGCAAGGCAGTGGATATCACAGGACAGCCGCAGGTTTGGTTCAACTCGGGCTGTCCGAACAACCAGGTGCTGCGTGACAGGAACCTGAAATCTTATGAGAAGATGGCCGGCACATCGGGCGTAAAGGGGATCCTGGTCGATGGCTGCCGGTTCGCATCACCTGCGTCGGGGCTGGGCCCGTTTCTCACCTGCTTTTGCGACGGCTGCCGGGATAAGGCGGGCGGACTGGGGCTCGATTTTGGCAGGATGATGAGGGACGTGAAGGACCTCCGTGACATCCTGAGTAGCAAAGGCAAGGGGAGCAGCCGTGGCGCCGCGTGGCTCGAAACGCCGATCGGGGCGGTTGAATGGCTCACAGACCACCCGGGCGTATTGGACTGGCTTCGATTCCGCAGGGCCTGCATCACCGAGCATTTCCGCGCCATCAGCGCGATCATACATGCCGCCGGCCTGCGCATGGGCGTATATATCTTCACGCCGTCTCTCGCCCCGCTTGTGGGGCAATCGTACGCCGACCTGGGGGAGTTTGTGGACGTATTCGCGCCCATGATCTACCGCAATTATCCCAAGCGACGGGGCGAGGCGTGCTTAAACTGGGAGCTGACCATTATCCCTGAGGAGTTGGGTCTGGCTGGGACACCCGGCGAGACACACGCCATGGACCTGACCCTTGCCTGGGCCGGTCTATCGGGGACCGTATCGGCCAGGACCATCAAGGACATACGCGCCGCCCTGCCCCCGGAGGCCGTGGGGCATCAAACGGCCCTGGCGCGGTCTCAGATCGGCACGGACGAGGAACTGGCGCCGATCATCTACATCGACGATCCCCATATGGCGCAAACGGCTGATCTCGTGCGCCGCAACGGCGCCGACGGTGTCAATTTCTTCGTATTCAAGGAGAACTGGCACGACCTCGTCCGCCCGGGGATTGTCATGTAGGCATGAACCAATACCTTTGAACGAACCGCGCTCTTGGGGACGGTTTGAAGCCTATCCACGCTATGTCAGAGTTCTACGACATTGGATGGTTCAAGCAAGGTCAGTGTACGTTGCTGGATGTCGGCCGCCCTAGATAGGTACGGCTTGGCCCGGTTGGGCCACTGCGGTAATCCGGGTCAGCTTCGACAAAAACTCCCTGGCGTCAAGCACCTCTAGTAGAATAGGACGATCCGCGGCGCTGAAGTGAATGATAACGCCATCCACCTCTTCTGCATGGTCAATCTGACCGTCACCCATATACAGCATCAGAACATCGCTTTCCCGATCATATTGGGCCTTCATAGCGTGACCTCCGTCCAGGATAAAACGTCACCACAACGCGTTCATCTTCATGCTCTTCAAATACGACGCGCAACACATGCGCGTTATTAAGCCACCCCTGAGCGATTCGACGGGCCCTGTAGCCCTCCACTACGGCGTCCGGATGCGCCAGCACCTCGAGCACCCGCTCTCGAGTCACGAGACACCCATGTGCGGAAAGCACGGCGAACTTGTTTTCGGCATGGCGTGTAAACCGAACCCGTATCATCTGTTCCCCATCACGCTCGCCCTTTTCCTCCGTGTTGTGCCGCCGAGCACCTGCGTATCCGCGCATGCCTGAGTCTTCATTACGTTGCTAAACGATTATAGCAGATTTCGCCGCGCGAAAGGGGCTTGGCGGGACCTTCGACGGCGCTACGAGCCTCGCCCACTTTACGATCTTTGTTCAGCCCTTACCCTGAATGTTTCACAAAGAAAGCCACCCCTGAGCGCCATTGCGAGCTAAGCGAAACAAGCTCATTATGACAGAAGGTCAAGTCGAGACGTTTTCAACACCCCTTGTTTGGTCATTTCTCGAGCAGGTTATCGTAGACGTCGGAAAGGACCTGGGCGGACTTGCGCAGGTCGAAGCACTCGAGGGCGCGGGCGCGCCCCATAGCGGCCAAGTCCTGTCGCTTGGAGGGGTTAAGCATGAGGTCTTTTAGGGCGGTGTAGAGTGCGTGGAAATCGTTGGGCTGGCAGAGGATGGCGGCGTCGCCGGTGATCTCAGCGATGGCCCCGCTCAGGCTTGCGATGACCGGCACACCGCAGGCCATTGCTTCGATCAGCGACACGCTGAACTGTTCCTGCCACTCGGGCGTCGCGATGCTGGGCAGAACAAACACGTCTGCCGACCGGTAGGCATCCGGCATGCGATCGTAGGTTAGCGCGCCGGCGAAGATGCACGCGTGGCCTGCGCCCAGCCGTACGATAAGCTGCTCGACACGATCCCTGCCCAGCCCTGCGCCCACCATGAGTAGTCGCACCTTGCGGCTCTCGAGTGCCGTGTCGTGTAGCAGCTCGCGCAGCGCCAGGATCAGGAAGTCGATGCCCTTGCGCGGCAGGAGCCAGCCCACGAACAGAATGACGAATTCGTCTTCCGACGTCCCGAAGGCGCCACGATGGCCCGGCCCTGGCGAGAACGCTTCGAGGTCTATGCCCGGCTGGAACTTAGTCACGCGGTCGAGTGAAATCCCCTCGATGGCGAGCATGCGGAGCGACCGCTCCGTATGGACCAAGAACCGGTCGGCTTTAGCCGCCACGCGCTGTTTGAGTTCGCGCCGCGCGCGGTCATGTTCCATGTTGAACGGAATGTTGTCCCAGACCATGACGGCCAGCGGGATGCCGTAGCGTTCGCGGGCGACCAGCGCCTCGGCCGACCACTGGGTGAATAACTCCCAGGACTGGATGAGGTCGAAATCGCGCAGCCGTTCATGGAATGGCACGATGCGCGGCTCGCGGTGTCGGTAGCGCTCCCGGAGGACATTGGCGAACCGGGTCAGGGGATTGCCCACTTGGGTGTCGAAATAGGTACGCTCGACGGCGAAGCCGATCGAGCCATCGTCGCGCTTGTCGAAATGGCGCTGGATTTCCGATTCGGCGCGAAAAATCGTCACGTCCGGATTGCCCCGCAGGTGCTTGTACGGCCGAAGGTGCCAGGGATTGAACCGATTGCCTTTCAGGAGCGCTAGTTTCACAGTACCTGCCTTCCGTTCTGTACTCTGCGACATGTGTATGGGCGAGACACCAACATGGCAGCCGGTGCGCTATCGGCGTTACATCGCACCGCCAGTTCATAGCTCATCGTTCCAAAAGTGCTTCTCGAGCACCCGGCGCGCCGCAACGGGTTCGTCGGGGATATCGATGTGCCGGGCCAGGCATTTCTGCTCGTATTCGTCGATAGTGCAAATCGGGCGGGCGGGGTTCCCGGCAACCACGGTGTTGGGGGGTACGTCATTAGCGACCACGCTGCACGCGCCGACGACCGCATTGGGGCCGATGGTCACGCCGGGCAGGATGGTGGCCCGGATGCCGATCTGGCAGTTGTCCCGGACCTCGATGGTTCCAAAGCTGGTGAGCGATTCGTACTTGTCTTGAAAAGGCCAATTGAGGTCGTGGTTCACGAAGGTGACGTCGTTCGAGATGCACACATGCTCGCCGATGCGGATCAGCCAGGGCTCGCTGCCGAAGTTGCCAGTGTAGATTCGGCAGCGCTCGCCGATGCGCACGCCCATCTGTCGCAATGTCTTGATAACAGTCTTCTGCGAACCGTAGCGCAGTTTGAGTTTTTGGATGAACCGCCTGAGACCCATGCTACACCTCGATCTTCCAGAACGCGTGGAGGCTGGCGCCGGGCCATACCCGGACCATTGCCGGCCCTATGGTACCAAAGAGCCGCTGCAGGCGGAACTTGATCGCTTCGGGCATTTTACCATGTGCCATCCAGGGAAGCAGGCCCAGGCCTACCTCGGGACCGTGGCCGATGCGGCGCAGTTTTGTGAACCCGGCGTCCAGGAAGGCCCGGCGGATGCGTCTTGTCGTGAGGGCCCTCTCGAGTTCCTGGGGCTGCCAGTTCCGGAACGGCGCCCAAGTGTCCTTATCGTATCCGCCCGCCCACTCGCACACCTTCTTCACGATCCCCGCGACATTCGCGTAATTCGGTACGGACAGGAACACAAACCCGTTGGAACGCAACACACGTCGAAAGTCCGCAGCGGCTCCTGGCGGGTCGGGGAAGTGCTCGAACGCGTCGATGCAAAACACGCCGTCGAACGCTGCATCGGGAAACGGGAGCCGCGCTGCATCCGCCATGGCCAGCTTAAACCCACCGCGACTCGCCACGAAATCGACCCCGGTGTAGTCGCCGCCGGCCTCGGTCACCGCCTCGCCGACATAGCCACGCCCACAGCCAACGTCGAGGATCGCACGCCCCGCCAGGTCGATAGCCAGTTTCCCAAACACCTCGAGCAGCAGTGCCCGGTTGATGCCCTCGACGCCACCAAAGGGGGAGCTCACCATGAGGGGGTTGTCCTGATAATATGCGCGCACCTTGTTGTTCACGGCATAAATCTCCGCCCGAATCGGCTGCCGGCGTACACGGCGGGTGGCCGCAGGATGGGAAATGCCAAGGCCGCTGGCGTGGTTAGGCGACCGCGGAGCAGCTCGCGCAGCCACACCCAGTACTTCCGTGGGCTGGCCAAGTCGTATAGGAGGTCGAGCTCGGAATAGGGACAGCCCGTCTCGCGCAGGCCGAGCCCTTCATTTCTGCACCGCTTCAGCAGCGTCCGGACCGTGTAGTTGTGGTGGTGCAACACGGAGGCGTCATCGGGAAATGCGATCCGGAAGCCATTTTCGTGCAGTTTGATCTGGAACCGGAAATCCTCGCCGGTGGGTTGTGCGCCGAAGCGCAGCCGCGCCCATACCTCGCGCCGGATCGCTGAGTTGGCGTTCGATAGCCCACGGCCGTAACGCGCGAAAAAAGTCCTCATTTCGCGCGTGAAGTAGAAAAAACCGTTGCGTTCCCAGGGGAATTGAGCCTCTTCCCGGTCCGGGTCCGGAATCGACCGGCCACACGATGCCGCGACTCCCGGATCGTCCAGCGGCCTCACCAGGTGCTCGAGCCAGGTGACGTGCGCCGGTATGGCGTCTTGGGACAAGCTCACGACGATATCGCCGCGCGCCTCCTCGAAGGCCATGTCGCGCGCTCGGCCGAAATCGAATGGCTCCAGCGAGATCGTGATCACCCGGCAGGAATGCGCGGCCAGGACCTCGAGTGTCCCGTCCGTGGAGCCGGAGTCGAGGGCCAGAAACTCGACAGTCCGGGGGAGGGTCTGGTCGAACACGGCGCGCACCTGCCGCGCCAGCAGCCCCCCAGGGTTGTGCGTCAGCACCGCGACCGTCACATCGCACCGTTCGTCCGTGTCACGTGCCTCCAAGACGCGGGATAGACTGTTATTAAGATCGCTCAAATTGCATGTTCCAGAAGTGGGATACTTTGATCCCATGCCACCGACACGCGGTGAAGAGGCCAACACACTCGAACAAGTTTGAGGGTGCCACGAGCCCACGGGCCGGACAATTCATCCTTTATACTCCATCCTTCGTGTCGGGTTTGTTGGCCACGATGAACATCTGGCCGCCCATGAAGTGGTGGGCTATCGGGACCAGCAAGTACAGCCGAACCAGGATGGGCCAGGGCGGGTAGCGGCTCTTGGTGGTGTAGGGCAGGAACCGCGCCACCAGTTTCTCGATGCTAAACCCGCAGGAGCGCAGGGCCTCGGCCATGCCTTTTTCGGTCAGTGGCAGGGAGTGGTCCGCGAAGTCGTAGAACCGCTCCTTGACGGCTGCAACGTTGGGCTGCATCACGAGAATCTTCCCGCCGGGCACCAGCACCCGATACACTTCCTGAAGACACCGGAATAGGGCCCCGTGGTCGGGCAGGTGCTCAAAAACATTGCTTGCCATGATCCGGTCGACGCAACCCTCCTCGAGTTGCTTTAAGCCCTCTTCGAGTTCCGCCACAATGCAGGTGATCTCTTTGGACGCGTAGTCGACGAAATCGGGATTACGGTCGATGGCGTACTTCTTTGCAGAGGTGATGTTGTTGATGAATTCGCAGTAGCCCGCGCCCAGATCGAGCGTCCGCGACTGCGGCGGAATGAATTTCGGCAGCCAATACTTGCATAGCGTTCGCCATAACTCGACTCGGCCACCCATTTCTTCCTGGCCGAACCGGTTCGTGTAAATATCACTATCAATCGACAATCTCGCGTTCTCCATCAGCGGCCGGCTCCAGTACCCGGAACAGGGCGGCCCGTCCCTCCTTCGCCACTTCCTCCAGCCAAGGCGTGTTCCACAATTGCTCCACGAGCTCTGGGGCGATTGGCCACGTGTCTGGACAGTATACATAATCCACACACCACTCGTGAATCACACGATGGCGTGTCGTCTCAGGGGTTTCAGGCGCGAAGAAGCGTTCCACCTCGGTGCGGAGCAGGAGATAGGGCTGGTCGCTCAGGTTGAACGACCCAATGCCGTATACCACGGGATTGCCGCGCCGAAACACGACTACATCGCCCGCGGGTGAGGGCGCAAGCACGCGCCCCGGACCGAGTGACGTCAAGACGTGTGCATCCGCCAGGGTCATGACCTCAACGTGGAGTTTCGGGTAGGGCCCGCATCCGTTCCTGCGCCCCAGCGGCGTCTGGAAACAGAGCACCGCCACCAGCACCGAGCTCACCCCACATGTGACGAAGGCTGCCCCTAGCGCACGCGCGATAACGGGACGCTTGGCCCACAATCGGTGCAGCCCCAAGGCCGACAGGATGCATAGGGGAAGCCAGATCAACACTTGGAGTCGATGGGGACCGAACCGCAGGAACCACCCCTGGCCAAAGGCCGATAGGCTTATCGAGACAAATGCCAGCAGCCATAAGACCACCCATCCGTGCTCGTCGTGTTCGGCGCGCTCCGGCCGGCGAAGCCATGCGTACGCGATCCCCAGCACGGCGCCGATCAACGCCCAATCGGAAATCGCGTTGGCCACCGCGGCGTCCCGGCAGATCATGATGTTCCCGTAATAGGCCTGGTAGAGCCCAAACAAGACGGCGAATGCGGCGAGGTAGCCAACGGCCCCGTAGGCACACAGGCGTGTAAAGGGGGAAAGACCGCGCAGGCGGACGGCGATCTCACGGGGCACCAGTAACAGGTGCAACGCCACCACACTCAAGAACGGCGATAGCCACATCGCCATGTTCGCCCCGTGCACCATCATATTGTCCTTAATTGCAGGATTCATCGCCCACAGGGAGTGGATCACCAGTCCCGCCACCACCGCGGGCAGAACGAACACGGCGCCCGAGCGAATGCGGTCGCTCAGGGGAGAATCCTCTTGTTGCCACAGGTAGATTGCGGCGATCGCCCACACGAACGCCCCGCAACGCAAATTGATCAAAAACCCGATCTGCAGCAGCGCCATCGCCAACGCACGTTGCGCCCTGCTACCTCGCCCATGCAAGTTGCGGATCAGTAGTGTGAGCGCCGTCAGGCACAACGCGAGCGGAAGGGTGTAGTACAGCCGGGGCAGATGAGTCACGGGCAACAGGTGCGGTCCCTCGAGAAGCTCGTACATGGCATAGCGCATGAAATAGCGGTCGAACAGGGGCGCATCGTGCAGGCCCAACACGCCGGTAAAAGCGTATGAGACCCCGCCGAGACCGCCGCTCAACGTAAATAGCAGGAAGGCCGCATCGGCGCACCTCGGGACGACCTGGCGCAAGAACCCATAGACCGCCGCGAGATACAGTGCCCCGCATACGCCCGTGACGCAACCATAGAACAGGAAATGACCGAACCCAAGCCAGTCCGCGATCACACCCAGTCCGCCGTACATCCAAAGATACGTGAGCGGGTAGTAGGCGAGATAGTGTGTGCCGTAGGGCGATTTACACGTCGCATAGAGCGATTCAAACCCGGTCTCGAACATGCGCATGCTGTAGAGGAACAGCGCGCTATCGGGGATATGCATACCCGTGGGCACGGTGCCCGCCGGCGGGAAATGGACGATCCAGAGATGAGCCAGCGGCTGGGAACCCGCCAGTGCCAGGATCACGACCCACACCCATAAAGGCCATCCCAGCAAACCGGCCCTTTTCACGCGCGCAACGCTCATTCGGCTACCGCCATAAACAGCACTGCTCCCGCTTCGGATACGAATTCGGCCACCCATTTGGGTGCACGTTATTCGGTGATTCGATCATCTCCTCATCTCCTTCCCCTATCCCCCTGTCTCCCATCAATCATCTCATCATCTCCTTGCAACTGTGCCGCCCTCGGGGGGGATTTACTCATCGGTCGTTTTTGCTACCTTGTCATCAGATTCGAGAACGTTGTAGCGGTTGAGGTACCAGACCAGCCAGGGGGTATTCCAATGGCAGTTCAGTGGGGAATCGAAGGCCTCCTCGCGACACCAGCGGCGCCATTGGGCCTTGGCCGCTTCGAGAAAGAACGGGTCTTCGGTGAGTTCGTAGGCGGCGAATATCATGGGGACGATCAGGGGATCGTAGCTGGCGGAAACGTCGAAATGGGGGTTGTGGGAATAGCCGGACACGACGCCAGGCTGGTCCCAGTCGGTGTTCTCGCAGACGATTGATTCGGCCAGGCCCACCAGGGCTTCCGCGGCTTGGATGTCGCCCGTGGCGTGGTACCACAGGTACAGTGGCCGGGCGATTTGCGCCACCATCCACGGCACGTTGCCCCGGTAGACCTTCGAGCCGTGCTCGTCAGGCCAGACGCCGCGGCGCATGTCCATGGCGCGGAGCACGCTCTCGACACGCGCCGCGCCATCGTCCAGAAAGGCGACCTCGCCCGTCTCCGCGTAGGCCGTGCAGATGGCGTCGAATGGGCCGGCCTGTTGGCGCACGCTGCCCCCGTCAATGCCGGCGCGCTTGCGCATGCAGAAGTCCGCCACACCCAGAAACGCATCCCACGCCTCGGGATCACCGGTGAGCTTGTGGTACAGGGCCAGGCCAGCGATCCGCAGGTTTGGGTTCCAGGGCCCGCTGACGTGGTTTTTCCCCGGGCCGTGGATGGCGCCGAGCCGATCCTGGCCCGGCACCGCGGAGTGCACGATGGCGACGTCCATCAGGTGGCGGCAAACGTCAACGCCAAGGTTATACCAGGCCCGGTCGCCGCTCATGAACCATTCCGAGAGGAGATTGAGCATCCGTTCGTAGTAGTTGTTGGACCAGTTTGGCAGCCCGCCGTAGTAGGGCGAATCGGGGAAATCGCGCACGCCGAAGCGCTGGTTGAAATCTTCCCATTGCTTCGCGCCGAAGTCCCGGGTCATGTGGTCGTGGAGCACGGGGACGCCCGTATGAGGCCTGGCGCGGCCCAGCACACCCGTCGCGCAAAAGTACTCCGGATTTTGAATAATGGGCGGTTGCTTAACCGTCGCGGCGAACTGGGCAGGGTCCTTCTCCCCCAGCGAAAGCCACAGCTCGTGGGTCTTCGCCTCACCCGGCGTGAACACGATGGGCCATTCTTCGGCGGCGATCAGGTCGATAATGAGGCGCTTGCCGTCGGCCCGGGCGGATTTGGGGAACAGTTCGCGGAAGTGTCGCACCGAAATGGCGCCGTCTTTCCAGGCAAGGAACATGGGCGCGGCCGGGTCCACGGGCGTACCGTCCAATAGGCGCTGCTGCTCGGAGACTTGCTTCAGCACAACCCCGTCCTTGGCCTCGAACTCCGGCGCCCGCAAGCCCACCGGCAGGTCCGGGAGCGAAAATACCACTTGCAGTGCCGACACGGGCAGGCTCACTGGCGTGTTGTTGAACCACCGGAACCACAGTTTTAGGTACGGAAGGCCGGCATACGCCGAGCAGTACACATGGAACGAGCCGACGGACCGGTCTAACGCATCGAATCGACCCCGCAGCTTCACCGTGCAACAGAACGGCCCATCATCGATCACGGCGAACGAGTCGGTGGTGCCCGGAACCTCCTCGCCATCGACCTTGATGCTCAAGCCGATTGCGTCCACCTTCGCGGCCCCGCGAAGCTTAACGTTCCAGACGGGGTCTCCCGGTTGCACTTCAAAGGCCAGTACGCCCGTGTCCACCTTTACGCCCGTGGCTGCTTCAGTCACCTTCACCTTCCCGGCGGGCTTGGCCCAATCGCGCGCGAACGTCAGGTGCAACACGTCCACGCCCGGCTTGGCCAGAAAATCCAGCAGCACCCACTGGATCGACTCGTCCGGCCAGTAGCTCAGGACGTTTTTCTGAGCGTAGACGGCCTCCTTGCCGTGTGCGAGCAGCCGGATTTCCTTCAGGTCCTTCACCTTCGCCGCAGGGATGGGCACGCCGCACCGCGCCGGGAAGCCTGTCTTGGGGATTCCCGCGGGCGCCGAGAGCGTGAGCGGCGCCGATGCCTTTTCCCAACCGTCGCCGAATGGCGGGAGCGGCCAGCGCCGGTTATGCACCGCGCGGAGCTTGAACTCGGAGGGCCGTTTGCCGGGCTTGACCTGCGCGTCGCCGTCTACCAGACGGAGGTCGCCCCAATAGACATGGGTCTGGAAATTGGCCGACTTGGGATCGTCCTCGCGCTTCAGTTCGTTATTGGCTGATTGATAGAAATCGCCTTCGAGGAACGTGGTCGAGGCTTCAGTATCGTAGAGTAGCAGCGCGAGAAGGAGTTTCTGACCGGGCTTCACCGGTAACTCGACCCGGTACCGCGGCGAGGTCCCCTTCACCACGGGGTCGCACACGTCTTCGCTCCAGACCACGCGGTTGTCCACCAGCACCTGTTTGTACCGGTGGCCGATGAATCCTTCCGCCGTGAGCCAGGAACCGTCAGGCCGCCAGCTATCAGTGTGGTAATCGTCCGAGCAGTAAAAGGTGAGCGAAACGGGGCCCTGCCACTCCGCCGGCACCGTGACTTCGCGCGAGACCGAGACAAAACCCCCTTTTTCGCTCGGCACCCAGAGATGGCGCATCACGAGGAGGTCGCGGTGGTCGTAGCGCGTGCGCCAAGCGCCCTGGGACCGCTCCGACCAGCCTTCGCTCAGGTCAAGGGACAGCACCGAGCTCGCGCCGACCGACGACGCGTAGCTACACATGAGCCCCATCACAATCCAGTGCATCATGCCGCTCCCAAGAAGAAACTCACGCAAAGACGCCAAGACGCCAATAGATCGAGGAACTTTGCGAGCTTTGCGCCTTTGCGTGAGACTCTTTTCAGTATAGCATGGCTGATTCTGGTTCTCACGAGTCCTGTTCAACTGTGCACCGTGCACCGTTGGCGGCGGAGGGTTGCAGATAGGTATACTGGCGGCTCTTGGACTGGAAGGAAAGGTCTATGGTGGACGAAGTAGCGCCTGAGCTGTTCCGCGTGGAAGTCCCGCTGCCGAACAACCCGTTGAAAGCACTCAATTCCTACGTCATCCGGGGCACGGACCGGAATCTGGTCATCGACACGGGGATGATGCGCGAGGAATGCGAGCGCGCATTGGCGGCCGGGTTGCAGGAGCTGGACGTGGACCTGGCGCGGACGGACTTCTTCATCACGCACTTTCATGCGGACCATCTGGGCTTGGTGTCCCGGTTTGCCACGGACACCTCGACGGTCTACCTCAACGAGCCGGAGGCGAAGCTGGTGGCGTCGTTCCGTGGCGCGGGGGCGTTTTGGGATCGGGTGGCCGGGTTTGCACGTACGGGCGGGATTCCCGAGGCGGCGATTCAGGAAGCGCTGAGAAAACATCCGGGGGTGAAATACAGCCCGCCGGCTTACCCCGAGTTCACGGTCCTCGGAGAGGGCGACGTGGTGCGCGTCGGTGAGTACAACTTCGAGTGCGTGGCCACACCCGGACACACGCCGGGCCATCTCTGCCTGTACGAGCGGGACCGAAGGCTCTTCGCCTCAGGCGACCACATCCTGGGCGACATCACGCCGAACATCTCGGCGTGGTTTGAGAACGTCAATCCACTGGGAGACTACCTGGCCAGTCTGGACAAGGTGTCCGCGCTCGACGTGGCCCTCGTATTGCCCGGCCATCGGCGGCTGTTCGAGGACTTCCAGGGCCGAATCGCGGAACTCAAACATCACCACCAGGTCCGGGCGGAGGAGGTGCTCGCCATTTTGGCGACGGGCAGCAAGACGGTCTACGAGGTGGCGTCCGAAATGACCTGGAACATCGCCGCGGCCACGTGGGACGCCTTTCCGGTGATGCAGAAATGGTTCGCCACGGGCGAAGCCGCCGCCCACCTAAGATACCTCGAAGAACGGGGCGCGGTGCGCCACGAGATGCGAGACGGCGCGGCCGTGTTCTCCGTGTGAGAAAAGATGCCGGGGCTAAAGTCGTCTTTAGCGATGCAAAGAAAGGTAAAATGGGGATAGTAACCATTTTTATGAAGTGCCTTGCTCCGCTCTTTCCGGAGTAATGAAACGCAGAGGCAAAGGGGATTCTTCCCTGTTTTCGGCGCATTTGTGATAGACTAGTAGCATGGTTTCTGTGGCAACAGTCTTGGAGAGGCGTTCTTATCTCCGTGAGCCCAATAAAAATGGTTACTGTCCCCATTTTTACCCGATCGAGATTTTCGGTAACAGAGGCACGGCCGCCCGTAAGCCTGCCTCTGGAAGGAGTTGGACCATGAAGAGGCAGGCAGCGTTCCGCGCTCGGCTGGCCACAGCGGCGGGAGTTCTGACAATGGCAATTCTGAGTATCACCGACAGTGCAGCGGATACGGACGCGCTGCCGGTTTTTGACAAGGAGCAGGTGCGCGT
Organism: uncultured Nitrospiraceae bacterium; assembly: GCA_964425145.1. Taxonomy (GTDB): domain Bacteria; phylum Hydrogenedentota; class Hydrogenedentia; order Hydrogenedentales; family SLHB01; genus CAYRLQ01. The sequence continues at coordinate 5,377 of CAYRLQ010000054.1, read as the reverse complement.
CAAGGAAGACTGGCTGGTCGTGCCCGTTGAGGCGAAAACGGGCGTGTACCGCACGGAGAACCGTGATGAGATCGTTCTGTCAAACGGCCTGATTAGCCGCACGTTCCGTCTGGCCCCCAACGGTGCTACGGTGGGGCTTGACAACTTGATGACCCGCGAGGCGATGCTCCGTGGCGTCAAACCGGAAGCACGGGTGACTCTGAACGGCGTCGAGTTCAACGTCGGCGGGTTGCTCGGCCAAAGGAATTACGCGTACCTGACGCCGGAATGGATTGAGGCGTTGATGAACGACCCCGACGCGTTTCAATGCTCCGGATATGAGGTCGGCGATACGCAAAAACGTTTCCCATGGGAGCGGAAGCGTTATGCAGCCGATCTGCCGTGGCCGCCACCGGGTAAACGTCTGACGCTCAATTTCACGGCGGACGCGGACCTGATCGACCTCTTGTTCGCCGGGCAGGCGTCGGAAAAGGGTGAATCGAACAAGCTGGGCGACATCTCCGTCGCCGTCCACTATGAGATGTACGACGGGATTCCTCTGCTCGCGAAATGGCTGACGATTACCAACGGGAGCAATGAGGAAGTCAAGCTCGATACGTTCACAAGTGAGAGCCTTGCGGCGGTGGAGATGTCTTCGACAGTTGGAGCGGACACAAGCGGCTATCTTTACCCAAACATTGTCGCGCTGAGCGACTACATGTTCGGGGGAGACTGTCTCTCCAACGCAAATAGGACGATTCACTGGGTAAGCGACCCGCAATACGCCACGCAGGTCTGCTACTCGCGCCAGTCGAAGGTGCTGCTCGAAAGCCGGCCGCCCATTGGCCCAAGCGTGATGCTTGCCCCGGGTGAGTCCTTTGATACGTACTGGACGTTTGAACTATACCCGGATTCGACGGAACGTGAGCGCAAAGGGCTCGCGATGCGTAGGATGTTCCGGACAATCGCCCCGTGGGCCACGGAAAACCCGATTATGATGCATGTGCGTCATGCTGATCCGGGCTCTGTGCGCAGGGGGATCGACCAGTGCGCCGAGGTAGGCTTCGAGCTGATCATCCTGACATTTGGGAGCGGGTTCAATATCGAGAACGAAGACCCCGCATACTTGGAGCAGATGAAGCAACTGGCCGACTATGCACACGGTAAAGGCGTCGAAATCGGAGGTTACTCGCTGCTGGCCTCGCGAAGCATCGACGCGGAGAACGACGTGGTCAATCCGGACACGGGCAAGCCCGGCGGTTTCGCCACATTTGGGAACTCGCCGTGTCTTTGCAGCCGGTGGGGTGAAGACTACTTTCGGAAGCTCTACGCCTTTTTCGAGAAGACCGGCTTTGACATGCTCGAGCACGACGGCAGCTACCCCGGGGATGTCTGTGCATCGGATAACCATCCGGGTCATACGGGTCTTGAGGACTCGCAGTATATGCAATGGCGGAAGATAACCGATTTCTACAAGTGGTGTCGCGGCGGCGGGGTCTATCTGAATGTGCCGGACTTCTACTACCTGAACGGCTCAACCAAGAGTGCCATGGGCTATCGTGAAACGAACTGGTCGCTGCCACGCGCCGAGCAGGTCATCCACACACGCCAGAACATATATGACGGCACGTGGGAAAAGACGCCGAGCATGGGCTGGATGTTCGTACCGCTAACGCAGTACCACGGTGGCGGAGCAGCCGCCACGATCGAGCCGCTTGCCGAGCATCTCGACGTGTATGAAGCGCTTATGGCGAGCCTGTTCGGAACCGGCGTGCAGGCCTGTTACCGCGGCCCCCGCCTCTACGACAGGGAACAGACCAAGGCCGCAGTGAAGAAGTGGGTGGACTTCTATAAGAAATACCGCGACATTCTGGACTCAGATATCATCCATGTTCGCCGCGCGGATGGCCGGGACATCGATTGCATGATGAGCGTCAACCCGCGACTGGAGCATAAGGCGTTGGCCATGGTGTTCAACCCGCTGAACACACCCGTGAAGAGGACGCTTCGTTTGCCGCTCTACTATGCAGGTTTGACGGATACGGCCACAGTGCGCGAGCAAGAAGGAGAGCCAAGGACCTTCAAACTGGCCCGGGACTACAGCATCGAGGTCGAAGTCGAAATGCCTCCGCAGAGTTCCACTTGGTTCGTCATAGAGTGAACATTGTCCCGCCGACGCAATGGTTCCGCCTTCATCCAAGCAATCCTTGAAGCAGGCAATGTGCCACAAAAACGCCTGGTCCGGCGTAGTAACCGTTCACGCGGCTCTGCGAACGTCGCTCCCATGAACGGTTACGGTCCGGCAAACTGGCGCGCCACAGAAAATTTCTATAAGTGATACGGGTGGCGTTGGGGCCTGCCGAGCATGCGGTTGGCGACCTCATCGCCAATGACCTGCTTCTTGGCGCCGTCCCAGTTGAGCTTGCGGCCCAGGATGTAAGAGAGGTTGCCCAGGTTGCACAGGTCGGCCACACCGACTGCGGCCTCGATGTTCATAATGGTCTTGGCGCCGGTCCTGATGCCATTGAACCAGTCTTCCTTGTGTCCCGGGCTCTTGTAGACCTCTATGGCGCCCGGGGGCGGCTCCCATTCGCGGCACTTTCTCTCGGCCCAGGTTCCGCCGTCGCCGCCCCAGTGGACAAACGTGCCCTTGTCGCCGTGGTACACTGCGCCGTAGCCGGGACGGCTGATCTCGGCCTCATCCTCGGTCCTCTCCTCCGGCGGGACCGGGTCGCCCGGCTGGTTCCAGGTCAGAGTCCAATCGGGATTCTTGAACGTGTATGTCACGTTCATGTTGACACAGCTATCCCACAGCCCCTTGGTCGGAGGGGTTCCCGTCGTTTCGATACTGACAGGCGCCGTGCCGTCGGCGTTCATCCAATACATGGCACAGCTCATCACATGGGCGCCGCGGTCGCGAATCTGTCCGCCGCCGGACTCCATGATCCAGCGGAATGTCCCGTGGCAATAGCGCTTGTTGTACGGCCGCCAGCGCAACGGGCCCAGCCACATGTCCCAGTCCAACTCGGGTGGCGGATCGCTGTCCGGCACGGGGTCCTCATCCGTAGGGCTGGGGTAGTGAAAACAGGTCACTGTGTGGATTTTGCCGATCGCGCCGTTGGCAAGGTAGCGGTGCGTCAGATAGGCTTCCGGTTGGGACCGTCCCTGTGAGCCGACTTGGACCGACACCTTGTTGCTCTTGGCCGCAGCGATCATCGCCTGGCCTTCCTCGATGGTGCAGCACGCCGGCTTCTCCACGTAGACATGCTTGCCCGACTCGCAGGCGTGAACCGTTTGCACGCCGTGCCAGTGGTCAGGCGTCGCAATCACCACCGCGTCGATGTCCTTGCGGTCGAGAACGTAGCGATAGTCGCGGTACGGATCGACACCGGCGCCGGCGGTCTTCACCGCCTTGGCGAGCCGCTTTTCGTCCACATCGCATACCGCTGCGATGTGGACCTCACCGGTCCTCTTGAACCGCTTCAAGTCACGCAGGTGGCCGCCTCCCATTCCACCGACGCCGATAACGGCCATCGTAAGGCGCTCGTTCGCCCCACGTTTACCCCGCGCCGCCAGTACACCACGTGGAATGAGGTACGGAACGCTCATCGCCCCGCCCGCCGCGGCCAGGAACGCGCGCCTGCTAAGTTGGATGGGCTGTTTCATGGTTTTGTTACCTCTTTGCTCTGGTTTTAGGTAGTGAACGGGCCGATGTCCAAGGCTCGACGTTCGTCTGCTTGGTCGGCACCAGCTTCACGCAGGGAAGTCCGGGGACCTCCACGCCGCGCTGCCGCAGTGACTGGGCGATGTTAAGCTTGAAGTCCTCGGGTGCAGCTTTCAGCGCCGCTTTGAGTGCCTCAATGGACGCCCCGCCGGGAATGCGCTCGAGCGCCATCCGGGTGTCCTCGCGTAGTTCTTTGCTTGATAGCACGGAAGCAATCGGCTCGACGGATTCCTCGCCGCCGATCTCGGAAAGCATCCACAGCACCTCGCGCCGAACCGGCCCCGGCTGCTCATCAGCCAACAGTGGAATCAACTCGGCAATCACCGCCTTCCTCTCGGCGTCGGCCCCGGGCCGGCCGCTGTGGCGGACTATCTTCCACAATCCCCGCTTCGCCGCGCGTGCGATTTCGAGCGCTTGGTTCGCCATCACAGTAGCCAAGGGCTTGACCGCGGGGGCGCCGACTTCGCCTGCGCTGAGCCAGGCGTCGGTCCGCACCTTGTCACTCTCATCTCTGATTTTGGTGATCAGTTCATCAACTGCCTCGTTCTCTGCGGCACCGGCACTTCCGGCCGTCACGCCAGTGGCGGCAACAGCAAGGGCCGCCCGTTCGAGGTTGCTGGTAGACATACTCGAAACCCTCCTTTCGCATAGGCGCCTTGGCGCCTGAAATTGACAAGAAATTGCCTATCCGGCTGGTAGCTTACTCCGTTTGAATTTGTGGGTAGGACCGCTTGAGTTTGATTCTAGCGTGGTCAGTGGCGAGTTGCCAATCGACCACCTTTCCTACTCGGTCATCTTCTCGCTCTCGGTGAAGGCATGCAACCGCACCTTGCGCAGGGCGGCGGTGGTGCGCCACGACGCGATGCCCAGGGGCTTCGACGGTTCCATTTCCCAGCGAATGCCAATGGTGCGGCCTTTGGTCTCGACGTCGACGATCTTCCGTTCGTCGATCCAGGCCTGGATATTTGTCTTGGTTACACGCAGACGAATACGATACCACCGGTTCTTCTCGAACTCCATGAACCGGGCGGTCTCGTTGTTGTACGCGTCGTAGTAGTCCAGGCTCGAGAGCCCTACACAGGTGCCGCCCCAGCCGCCCACAATCAGCGAACAGGGATCGGGGCCGTAGGGGAAGGTCAGGCCGCAGAAGAAATCGTCTCCCGCAACCCGCATGGCCTCAAGGGTGATCTCGTAGTCCATGCGCACGAGCTGCCCGGCCCAGTTGATCCCGGTGAGATCGTTGCCTTGCTCGAGGTAAACCACGCCATTCTTGACGTACACCTTGCCTTTGCCGGAAAAGTCGGTCTCGCGCCACGCTTTCGTTTCTTTCGTGTCCATGGGTTCGCGCTTGCCGTCTTCGCCGATGTTGTGGCGTAGCGCGAAGTCGACGTATGCCGGGGCCTTCTGCGCCTCCCCGACTGCTTGGGGGCCTATCGTGTTGCAGCCGGCAAGCAAGAGCGTCATTACCATCGCTCCCAAGACCCTGGACCCGATCATTTGTGAGTACCTCCCTCCCACCATCCGTGGTGCCGAACAACTTGAATGATCTACGCAAGTTCGATAAGTACTGCTTAAACAGAAGTTCCAGGGCCGAGAATGGCCCAACCCCTGTATACACGGCGAGTTAACTTAAAGTCAAAATTCCATGTACTGGGTACAAGTCTATGGGTGCAG
>CAYRLQ010000053.1:0-18181 GCA_964425145.1 uncultured Nitrospiraceae bacterium | reverse complement strand
TGTGGTTTTTCAGGTGCTTATTTGTAGTCAAGGCAAACGAAAAGCTAAGGAGTGATCAAAGTTATGAGAAAAAAGGGATTTACGCTAATTGAGCTGCTTGTCGTGATTGCCATCATTGGGATCTTGGCGGCCATTCTGCTGCCCGCGCTGGCCCGCGCGCGCGAGGCCGCGCGGCGCGCCAGTTGCGCCAACAACCTCAAGCAGATGGGGCTGGCGTTGAAGATGTACGCCAACGAATCGAAGGGCGAGCTCTTTCCCTTAACGAAATTCCGGGACGACGGTAATAGAGACGGCGTGTGCGACGATCTCGGTCTGGACTTCTGGTTCGACGGTCCCTCGATGTATCCGGAATACCTCAGCGATGTGAATGTCATGGTATGCCCATCGGACGCCGACAGCGCCGGGTTTGTCGAAGGCGGCGGCTACAATTGCGACGTAACCGGTGATGGCGAGGGCGACCCCGACGCGCCCGTTTGCCCGTGCACTTTCGGCGCTCGCTCGTACGTGTACTCGGCCTGGGCCATAGACGCAATCCACTACACGGTCCCGGGCGCCGACCCCAATGCGCTGCCACCATCGACCTCACTCGACTGGGATTTCATTGCGATTCTCGGGACAATGGACACCAATATTGGGAACGGCGATTTCAGTGAGGTGGATAACGACCTCTCCTTTCCCGACCCGGATACTCGCGTTATGTGGCGAACGCGGGAGGGCATTGAACGTTTCTTCATCACCGACATCAACAATCCGGCGGCCAGCAGCAAGGCCCAGAGCGACGTGGTCGTGATGTGGGACCAGCCAAGCACGCAACCGGACGAAATGAACCATGTCCCGGGTGGGTGTAACGTGCTTTACATGGACGGGCACGTGGAATTCATCAAGTATCCAGGTGAGCATCCGGTAACTGTGAACATGGCCTACATCAACGGTGAGATTTTCTGATCCGTTAATCCTTGCCCGAGTTCTTGGCGAGTCACGAGCGGAACTTGTGGCTCGCCTTTCTTTTCGGGTGGTATTCTGGGGACAGTATACTTAATTCAGTAGGAAGCGAAAACATAGGACCAAAGACCAAGAACGACTGAATTAAGTATACTGTCCCCAGAATACACGATCAGCACTTTGGTCAGGGTGCGGCGGTTTTGGCACTTTGCACACCAACATCCATGCGCCGCCGCTAAATTCGTCGTTGTCAATACAAGAAACGTTTGATACAATCTAAATGTAGGAGTTGCGAGGTTCAACGGGACGCGCATTTGAAAGGCGCGGCAGCTATTCGTTGGAAAGGAGGGCCGCCTGGCAAGAGCATGGACTCCAGCGTGTGGTTTTTCAGGTGCTTATTTGTAGTCAAGGCAAACGAAAAGCTAAGGAGTGATCAAAGTTATGAGAAAAAAGGGATTTACGCTAATTGAGCTGCTTGTCGTGATTGCCATCATTGGGATCTTGGCGGCCATTCTGCTGCCCGCGCTGGCCCGCGCGCGCGAGGCCGCGCGGCGCGCGACATGCCAGAACAATCTCAAGCAGATGGGGATCATATTCAAGATGTACTCCGGCGAATCGAAGGGAGAGAAGTATCCGCTCGTTCACGTCCTGGACGAGCACGAGGATAGGCCCGGTGGCTGCGATGACCCTGGCATAGCCTTTATGGTCCAAGGGGATCAGATATATCCGGAGTATCTTACGGACGCCAAGGTGCTTGTGTGCCCGTCCGACGAGGATGGGATGAATCGTTTCGAGGGCGGCCGTTGGTGTATCGAGGGCAACCCCGACAACCCGATCAACCCTTGCCGTTTTGACGACCTTTCGTATGTGTACTCCGGCTGGGCCGTAGGCGAGGAGCACTACATGGCTCCCGGCGCCGATCCCAATGACCCCGCCATGCCGTTGAGCATGGGCGCAGTGGGGCCCTATCTGGATGCCACGTTCATCACCAAGCTTATGGCTGTTTCCGACGCTGTTTCCGCCGGCGACGTTTTGGCGGCAGAGGACGATATGGATTTCGATGACGGCACAGGACGTGTGATCTTGCGGATGCGAGACGGGATCGAGCGATTCTTTATCACCGATATCAACAATCCGGCCGCGAGTGCGAAGGCGCAGAGCGACATCTTCGTCATGTGGGACATCGTCGACGCGCAGACGGAGGACTTCAACCACATACCGGGTGGCGGTAATGTCCTGTACATGGACGGCCATGTAGACTTCGTGCGATATCCGGGTTCAGGTCCGATCACAAGGGCCTTTGCGACTCTTACCTGGATAATGGGCCAGGATTGAGCGGTTAATGGCCGGCTAACTGCTCGTATTTCCTGCACGAGGACAGCAGCGAGGACGGGGTGAAGGGAGACCCCGTCCTTTGGGTATTCTGGGGACAGTATACTTATTGACGACGACAGAAGTAATGCAATGCCTCATGCGGCCGAAAGGTGCTCTGCCAGGGCTTTCGCGAAAGGCGGCCCATTGCATTGCTTTTGCAGTTCTCAATAATTCAGTAGGAAGTGAAAACCAGGACCAAAGACTAAGAACGACTGAATTAAGTATACTGTCCCCAGAATACACTGTATGCATACACCCCCAGCCTGTTCTAACCGCGCCCAGCAGTCCAAAACGTGCTCGTATTCCGTGCACGAGCACGAATATGCGCACGAGGACAGCAGCGAGGACGGGGTTAACACGAGGCCCTGTCCTACGGTATTCTTATGCGACGGCAGGTTCGCCGTCTTCGGAGGGTTGGGTGGGTTGCCGAACGGGGGCGATGGGGCGGGCGGTTTCTTCGGTGAGGCGTTCATGGTAGCGTTCGAGGAAGTAGGCGATGGTTTCGAAGCGGACCTTGAATGCCCCGTGTGGCTCGTTTTCGTCGATTTCCCTGAAATAGAAGAACGGCGTGCCGGAGGACTCGACGATTCCCTCGATGGTGGAGTAGATCGGAGCGTCCTGGCCGCACTTGAAGTTGGACAGCTCGAGGCCGACGAGGCTGGGGTGGCGCGCGACATATTTGGCGGCCCACAGCTTACGTGAGCCGTTCTCGGAGAAACTGTTCTTCCAGACGTCGTCGATGCTAAGGGCGCGGTCGAGTTCCTCGCCGAATAGCGCTTCGAGGATATCCTCGTCGATGGGCAGGCTGTCGTGGGTAAACACCGGATAGCCCATCTTTTGGAAGGCCTCGGCGATGCCGTGGTTGATGCCGGGGTCGTTGTGATACGAGCGGGCGAGCAAGACAATCCCGATACGGCCGTCGCGTTCGAGGCTCTCGAGGACGGCGCGGGCTTCGCGTCGGCGCGCGGCGGTGTAGTTCGACAGGGCCGTGAGGCCCGCCAAAACGGCGCGAACCGACTCGTGCTCGGATAGGCCGATCTCATCGGCCCAGTCTTCGTACATCTGCCGGCCGCATAAGAACGGGTCGTCGAGATTCACGAAGGTTTTCTTGAAGCAAATGCCGCATTCGGCGAAGATGTCGGATTCCTTAGTGAACGCGGCATAGACCGTCTGGGGTGTCGCGGCGGCGGTGGGACAACTGCGGCTGTCTTGCACGCCGTGGAGCCAGGTCGGCAACGAGTCGATCATGGGGAAGAAGATGTGGGTCAGCGGTTGGGCCGGGGAGTGTTTGCGGTACAGCAGGTTGTGCACGTGTGGGATGGCCAGCTTGCTGGGATAACAAGGGTCGATGCTGCCGCGTTTTGCACCATCCTTGTACAGTTCCGCGGTGGTATAGTCCGACCAGATGATGTTTTGGCTGGGCACTCCCAGGCTCTGGAAGTAGCCCATGAAAAAGGGCGCCAGGCCGTACAGGTTCATGGCGCGCGGCATGCCGAGCCGGATGGTGTGGCGGCGTTCCATGCCTTCGCAGCGCCGGGCGATTGAGCGGCGCCTGCCGGGCCGGGTGAACCACAGGGGCTTGGGGGGCTTGTCGGCAACGTCCGCCACGGGAACCGGCCTGAATACTTCGCGGGCGGAGACCTCGGCCAGGTTGGGGTTCTTCTGCTTGAGGCTGTCGAGGCGCCTTTGGATTTTGCGCATGTCGCTGACGTTTTCCGCGGCCCCTTTCTCGCAGTTGGCGACGATGAGGCGTCGTGGTTCGGTATTGTCGGCGGTTTGGATATCGATAAAGGTGCGCAAGCAGCGGTTTTTGCAGAAATGGCATCGGGTGGATTCATCACGTGTAGTGGTGTACCGAATGGATTGGACCGCGTCGAGTCCGATGAACGATGTCCGGCGCCCTTCCTGGATGTAAAGCCTGTGGGCCTCGAGGGCGCAGCCGATGGCGCCCGATTCGCCGCAGTGGCGGTGCACGAGAATCTCCGGTGTAATCCCCGTGCCCTCGAAGCGCGCCCGGATGAAGTCGACCTGCGCCTTGACCGCTGCGAGGTTGCGCTGGACGCCGCCCTGGAGCACGAAGGTTCTGCCTAGCCGGGCGAGGTTGGGTATCTGGCAGACGTATAGCCAGATGTTTTTGGGCAACACCGCGGCGAGCCCCGCCATGATCTCGTCGGGTTGCCAGCCTTGGCGTTGGAAATTGACGATATCGGACTGCATGAACACGGCGCAGCCGTAGCCGAACTCCGGCATGCCTCGTGCGCGGAGCGCCACGTCGGCGTACTCGGCCACGTCGTAGCCGAAGGTTTCGGCCGTAGACTGGAGGTAGTAGCCGTTGCCGGCGGAGCATTGGGTATTGAGGCGGAAGTCTTTCACGACGCCGTTCCTGAGAATGATGATTTTGATGTCCTGTCCGCCCACATCGCAGATGACGTCGGCGTGGGGATAATAGAGAAGACCGCTCTGGGTGTGGGCGACCGTCTCGACCAAGGCGACATCCGCGCGGATCACGTCCTTCAAAATGTCCTTGGCGTAACCCGTGACTCCGACGCCCAACACCTTCAGCGTGCAGCCTTGCCTTTCGATCTGATTGCGAATGGCGGCGAACATCTCCTGTGTGTCCTCGATAGGATTGCCCTTGGAAAGCGTGTATGCCTTGGCGATGACCTTTTGTTCGAGGTCGATAAGAACTGCCTTCGTGCTTGTGGACCCACCATCCACACCCACGATGGCCTCGACCACTGCCCCGGCAGGATACGTTTGCGGTGTCCAGGGCTCGGGCGTGTAGTGGCGCTTGAACGCGCGCAGCTCCGCCTGATCCCCGACAAGCGCGCGCTGGCCCAATGCTGTGCGCTCCTTGGCCCGGCCGACATCGAGGTACCAGCGGAGCCGGCCCGTGCCGCTGTACAGGCCGCAGTCCGGGTTGTCTTCGACCTCCGCCTTGCCGAACTCGACCATGCCCAGGGCGCCGAAGTAAAGTCCGTCTCGCGGCACGACAATGAGGTCTTCAAGCGACATGTGAGCGGGGATTTCCACGTTGCGTTCGGTCCACATTCGCGGGATGTGATGGCGCCAACATTCTTGCAGGCCTTTAATAAAGCAGTTGGGGCCGCCCAGCAGGAGGACCCTGGGGCACAGGGTGTGGCCGCGTGTCAGGACGGAGAGATTCTGCAACACGATCGACTCGAATAGCGAGGCGATGAGCTCCTCGGCGGGAACGCCCTGTTTTTGCAGGCCGTTGATGTCGGTTTCTGCGAATACGCCGCACTTGCCCGCAACCGGGTGCAGCTTAGTGCCCCTGTAGCCCATGGCGCCAAGGCGCTCAGGGGGGATTTGGAGTTTCGCGGCGATCTTGTCGAGAACCGCGCCGGTCCCACCTGCGCACTTGTCGTTCATCGTGGGGAGCTTCTTTTTCTTGCCTCTGTGTGGGTCGGTTTTGAAGACGATGATTTTGGCGTCCTGACCGCCCAGTTCGATGACGCTGTGCACGTTGGGATAGAGCTTTTCGACCGTGAGCGATACAGCGTTGACCTCCTGGCCGAACAGTGCGCCGACATAGGCCCCCACGGCCGCGCCGCCCGACCCCGTCGCGAATACGCGAAAGGCGTTGCGGGGGACATTCGGGAAGGCGGCCTCGATCCGGGCGAGGAATTCGAGGCACTTCTCGAATTGGCGAGTTTCGTGGCGCTGGTAGTCCCGCCACAGGACCGCGTCGGAGGCGGGGTCGGCCACCACCGCCTTCACCGTGGTGCTGCCCACGTCCAGCCCGATCATCAGCCCCTGGGGATATCTCTCGGCGCCTTGAAATCGGCCGGTACCATTCATGGCCGCATTACTCCGCAAACGATAAGCATCCGCACCTATTTATCACTCTGAGCGAAGCGAACGACCTCGTCTCTCCAGGACAGCCAGACAAAACGCCTTTACTCCTCTTTGCTTGTGGTGGGCGTCTGGGGTCCGGGTTGGGCATCGCCCTCGCCCGTGGGTTGGACTTCCCGACCGAGCAACTGCCGCCCGACGCCCATGCGTCTTTCCAGCCTGTATTCCTGCGAGTAAAGGTCAATTTTTTGGTCCAGTTCCCCGCGCATCTGCCGCTCCTGGTCGAGTTGAAACGCCTGTACAATTGCGTCCTCGTAGCGTTTGAGGAGCGTGGCGATCTCGGTGAAGCCTTTTTCGGCCGCCAGCTCGTACGCGGTTTTCCTTCCAAGGCCCGCCTCGATGCACTTAATGGTGGGATCGGCGCCGCGTGTGAGGAGCAGTTCGACCAAGGGTTTGTTCTTCGCAAGAACCGCCCGCTTCAGCGGTGGCAGGTACTCCCTCTCGGCATTAACGTACGGTGGATACGTGTCCAGGAGTTCCCGTACTCGGTTCAAATCGCCCGCCATGGCCGCCTTGACGACACTGTGCGAAACGAGCGCGCGTAACATGACGGCCATTTCGTCGAAGGGTAAGGCGAGCCGCAGCTTGTAGCGTGAGTCTGCCTTGGCCATCATGCGTTCCAAGCTCTTTTCGGCGAGGTCAAGCGGCGTGCGTCCGTGCTTTGTTTTGGCGTGAATATCCGCACCCCTCTTAATCAGCACCTGTGCGACATGAGGTTGGCCGTTCTCCGCCGCCACGTGCAGTGGGGTGATTCCTTCCTCAGAGGTAACGTCGACCTTAAGGCCCTTGTTCAGCAACAACTCCGCCGTGTCCACACGGCCCTGGCTGGCGGCGGCATGCAGCACGGTGACCCCGTTGTCTTCCCGGGCGTGGATATCTGCGCCGTGCGCGACAAGAAGCTCGAACATGCGCGGGTCTTCCCGGTGCGCGGCAAGGTATAGCGGTGTGACGCCGTCCTCGGATTTCACGTTCACTTCCGCGCCCCTCTCGAGGAGTATTTCCAGGGTGGTGAAACAGCCGTCCTTGGCGGCCGCGTGGAGCGGCGTCAAGCCGGTGTTGTCCTTGACGTTGACTTCGGCGTCGTGATCCAACACCAGCACGGCCAGCCTGGAACCATCCGGCACGGTGAGATTGGGGTCTTTCGGCGGGGCCAGTATGACATCTTCCGGCGCCCGGACGGCCGGGAACAGTGGTGTCTGGCCCTGTTTGGTCACGGCATTGGCGTCAGCGCCGCTGGCGAGGAGCAACTCGGCCACGGGCAGGTGTTCATTGGCCAGTGCGCAAAAGAGGGGAGTCTGGTGCGCCTGGTCTTTAAGGTCGACCTCGGCGCCTTGGGCCAGCAGGTAGTCGACCACGGCCTCTTGGCCGGCCGCCGCCGCCGCATGCAGCGCAGTAGTCCAAGGTTTGGCTAACACCTGGACCTCGGCGCCCTTGGACATGAGCAGCTTCACGACCTCGAGATGCCCCCCTTGCGCGGCAAGATGCAGGGGCGTCCAGTTTTTCCAGTCTCTTTCCATAAGCTTGGCGCCCTTGTCGAGGAGGAATTCTACGACGTGTTTTTGGCCCGTAGCCGCCGCCGCGTGCAGCGCCGTCCGGCCCTCCTTGGTCTTAATCCCGGTGACGGCGTGATTTTCGATCAGGAGCGCCACCAGGTCGAGGAAGCCTTCTTGTGCAGCGATATACAGTGGTGTCCGGTTTTTCTTATCCCGCGCATTCGGTTGCGCTCGATAGCTCAAAAGCAGTTTCGTGACGGCTTTGCGCCTGTTCTGCACCGCCAGATGCAGGGGCGTCAATCCTGTGAAGTTTTTGAGGTTGACCGATGCGCCCAATTCGACCAGCATTTCGATCATGCTGATGGGTTTGCCGTTGGCGGCGAGCTTGTGGATCACGGTATCTCCATGCGTAAGTCGGGCATTTGGGAATAAGCCCTCGGCTACCAAAAACTTCACCATGTCTTCGTAATTGAACACGGCTGCGTAATACAGCAGGTTATAGCCGCTCCCGTCTGTGTCGGTTATGGGGGCGCCCAGATCGAGCAGGAACTTCGCCATTTCCATCTGGTTGTTCTGAACCGCGTGAAACAGAGGGGGCCATTGGTTGGGCGACTTTTGGCGGAGCAATTTGGGATTCTGCTCGAGGAATTCCTTAACGGCCGCTATGTCGCCGCAGGCAGCCGCGGTGTCCAGGGAATACGTGGCGCCTTTTTTGCGCAGCAGGGCCGTGATATCGTATCGGCCGGCCTCCGCAGCAATTACTATGGGAGTCGGGACACGCGGCCGTTTCTGGAGCCGGGCTGCATTGATATCGGCGCCACGGGCCAGCAGGTGTTCTATCGTGTAAATATGCCCGGCCTCAACGGCGAGATGCAGTGCCGTCGAGCCGTCCCAGCGCTTGGTGTTGATATCCACGCCACGGAGCAGGTGATTGTCGATGTCGTACACGTCATTGGCCGCGGCGGCTTCGAGGATCGTTTGATGGACCAGTGGTTTGTAAATGGCGTTCGCGCGCGCGGCTTGCTCCAGTGTCGCTTCCGCTGTACCGGAAGGAGGCTCATCGGCGCCTAGACAGCTAAGGCCTAGAGCAAGACCCGCTACTGCAACCAGTAGAAACGGCGATTTCTTGTTCATCACGCTTCCCTCCGTTTCCTTGAACAGCGTTTAACGTCCAGCAAGGCATGGGGTGCACGGCGTGCCGGCCAGGCCAGCGCCTTTTCGCCCGCGCCACGCGGGGTCTGCGTCCATCCGCGCGGCAACGTTCATGATGAAGTTGGCCCCTTTCCCGCACACGCCCTTATGCTGCGGGATGTGCTGGAGCGGTCGGCGTAGATTGCGATGTGCCGCGCAGTAGGCGCGGATGTCCTCGAGGGTATAGCCGGTCTTTGCGAGACTCGCCGCAAACTCCGCCTTGCAGGCGGCTTTGGCCTCGCCCAGAGCCATTTGGATGCGGCTATAGGCGTTGACGTCACCCTCGCCCGAGGTCTCGATGGAAATGAAATTGATCTCGGGATACCGTGCGAGCACGGCCGCCTGGGCCCCATCGGACTGCGTCGAAGGCAGACAGCCAAACGGTTTGACACTGAGCACCATGTGCGCCCAATGCCGCGTCGCGTAATAGATGGTTTTTGAAACCTCGAGATGACCCTCGCCGCCACTCGTCTTGTAGTTGAAGAACGGCTGAGCCAGGCGGCGTAGTTCCGCCTGGTCCAGTTGTGGGCGGGTCGTGCCGCCCAAGGCCCGCCGGACCCGGTCGTATTCGCGCGCAAGCCCTTGTGCCGCCAAGGCGATTATGAGGCGGCTTTTACGGTAGTCGAATGCGTCCTTCAACCGGCCTGCAAGGTTCCGACGGCCGCGCGCCGTGCCCTGTGCGCCCAGGCCCTTACTATCCGCTAACCGGCACAATGCCATATCGCACAGGTAATTGACCCAGGTCATCAGCGGCTCGACGAGCACCTCGGCCCCATGTGATTCCAGATAGTGAAACAGCCGGAAATTGCCGTCCCCTTCGGTAGTTTGCGCCCATATCTCACCGATCACTTTCACCCTGGGCTTAGCGCGTGTGAAGTCCACCTCGAGTTCATCATCAATCATCACCGCGCACTCCCGCAGCGTTTCAAGGTAGAAATCGTCCACGAGCTGGTCCACAATCGGTTCCAGTTGGTCCGAACCAAGGTCAGGCAACGCGCACGCGAGCACTTTCGCCAGGGTCCGGCCTTTGAGCGCATGGGTGGCCTTGGCGTGTATCCGGTCGCGCACGCGGTCTACGACTCGTGCGAACACGCGGTCCGTCTGGCCCGGCTCCGTTTCGTACGGCCGGATTTGGTACGCCAGTTCATTCAAGATATCGCCGATGATGAGCCCGTTGAGCAGAGTTATGATGAACTGCGCGTTCACTTCCACAGCATCTTCCGCACCGGTCTGTCTCAGGCCGCCCTCCTGCTGAAACAGCAGCACCCGGAAGCCGTCAAACCCGCTGTTGCGCAGGGCCAGTCGGTACTCCGCCTCGTACATGCCAAAGCGGCATGGGCCCGCCGAACCCGCCGTGACGAATGCGTAATGCCGGATAATCTCCGCCGTCGACAGGCCTTCGACATCCCGAAGCCGTTTAAGGAAATTGATCAGCGCGCCCGCGGTAAAGTACGCGGGATTGCACATCCCGTTATTGCAGTATTCTTTGCCGGTTTGGAAATCGGCTTTCGTGGGCGTGGGGACGAGTTGGACCTTGTAGCCCAGTGCCTCCATGCCGGCGGTGATCAGAGCTTCATGCCGTGAGGTAAGCCCGCCCCACAAAAAGGTCACGTGGTCCCGCTCCGGCCGCGTCACTGGGTGTTCGACGGGACGCTTGAAATGCTTCACTTGCGGTGCCGCTTCTTCTACGGTAGGGCCACGCTCCTGCGTGACCGAAAGAGGCCCGTGGATTATCCAGGTCGAGCAGGAGCTCGACCCTACCTCTGCATGGTGATGTGACATCGGAGCCGCCTATGTAAGTCCCGGTACGAACGGCCTGGAAAAGCCATGAGTTTCTGCCAATGAAGCAGTATCATGCCACAATTGTGTATTTTTGCACAAGGTGTGCAGCGATTGCGCAATTTGGCACGTAGAGGCCTGTTTTTCGATGGTCTTGCCGTACAAATTCTGACACTCAAATACCGCGCGGTTGATCTCGTCGATGAGAATCAGCTCCTTGTCCCACACGCCGTCGGCCAGTCGTGCGCCCAGCCGAGTGAACTTTGCCTTTCCACCGGGCACAGTGAGTTTTGGGATAGTATCTTGGGTGCTCTTGTTACCTTGAAGGGGATTTTCGCAAGAATCAGGTTTTTTATGTGGGCGATCTTGCGGTATTCTTAGAATTAGTATGATGTCGTGATGCACCTGGAGCTTTTGCCTCTTGACAGATTCGAGGTCCGCAGGCTATTCTAGAAGTTGCGAAAGATGTGGAATGTTGTGCATCTGGTCGAACAGGTCAAGGAGGACCGCCGTGCGGGTGTGTGGGGCACTAGTAATCAAAGGAGGCGGCGGAAGGAATGGAGCGAGTTCCAATGGGAGAGTTCAACGGCACGGTAAAGTGGTTTAACGCGCAGAAGGGGTACGGGTTCATCACGCACGGCGGCAGTGAGGAAAGTCGGGACATTTTCGTGCATCACAGCGCGATTCAAATGGATGGCTTCCGGACATTACACGAAGGCGAACAGGTCCGGTACGAACTGTTGGAAGGCCCGAAAGGTCTGCAGGCCGTTAATGTCGCTCGCATCTAAGGGGCAGGGCACACGCCGCGGGCGTTTCCGCGCTTGGACGAAGTTGTGGCTTGTCTACAACCTGGTTCTTCTTGTGGAAGGCTTATGGATTATGCGGAAGTGTCTCTCGTATGTCCTTACTCATGCCCCCACACTCGGCTGCATCATCGTCTTCGGCGTCCTCGCCAATGCGTTCTATTGGCTTGGCCCAGCGCTTGAGAACTTCGCCTGCGTCGTCCTTGGCTGGCGTATTGGTTAGGCCCGGTACCTGCTCTTCGCGGCGGGTCTGCTCTTTTCCATGTGCCTCGTTCACGGGTACGCATGGAAAGCTGCGGTATGCTTCGAGCAGATTGTGCGCCCATAGACGCAAGCGCGCGTGAGGATATACAGGCACATCGTGGGGAAAAAGGACAGGGCAAAACGGACACAGTCATGATAAGTTCTTGTCAAGGCGAATCGGGCGCCGGGTCTTGAGTCGTTTCCTCGAGCTCATGCTCGAATCTACCGTGCTTGAGGAAGAAGATGGTCTGGCGCAGGGTATCCGCATGCTTCATGATGCTGCTGTGCCAGGCGTTGACCGTGACAAAGTCGGCCATGCCTTCAAGGCGCGCGTCGTCCACACCAACAAGGCCGTCGTCACCGCCGGGGATGATGGGGTTCCAGCCGCGCTTCTTGCCACGGACCCCCGCGATAACGCCGACCTGACATTTGGGGATGCCGGCGTTCCTGGCGTAGCTTTCGGCGTCCTTGGCGAGTTGCTTGCCCGCGGGACCCACAACTGATTCACTCGGCCACCAGCCCAGCAATAGGTCCGCCATGATGGCCCCCTGGTTCGGGGGCGCGATCATGACGAGCCGATGCACTTTGGGGAAGTGGCCGTCGGACAGCACGCCCCTCGCGACGATGCCGCCCATGCTCTGGGTGACCATGTGGATTTCGTCAAAATCATCCTCAACAACGTCGATGATCCCCGCGACCTGTTCAGCGAATCGCTCCAGCGTGAATCGCATGCCCGGGTAGTTGATGGCATAGACCTCGTAGCCTTCTGATTCGAGGGTCCGCTTCAGTTTCTTCAGCGAGTCTTTGGAGCGCAGGTAGCCGTGGAGGAGAATGCAGAGCTTGCGGCTGCGGAGTTCGGCGCGACCCGTCTCCTTAGCCTCCTCGAGGGCCTGTTCGCACTGCCGGAAGCTCCCCCAGGCACGGCGGATATCGCGGTCATCGAGCAAGCGACAGTGCTTGGTGAACACGTTCCGCTGGACGCGCCACCCGCCATAAATGACGATGTCCTCCCAGTATTGCTTCCCGCCGAGCGTCTTGAACGAGATGTTGGGCCGCTGTCTGAGTTCCGCTGGCTCTGTCTTCTCCGCCGTTGACTCCTGCGCGGCCGCGGCCTTCATGAGCCACAGCAACACGACGAAGACAGCAAGGCATCGGGCGCGGATGGAGAACCGCGTCACGGTAGCTACAACGTGATGTCGTTCGGCGTTGCGCCAACTCTTCCTCATGTTCTTCAGCCCTTGGTTGCTGCTCCACGGCCCGCAGGATTGACACCGCAAGAATTGAACTGGGACGTCCCATCTGAAGCAACACACCAACACCGCGAGTCGTCTTGCCGCCATGATATTCGCTCTTGCTGCGGCATTCAACACGTCATTTGCCGGGATGCCCGCTCGGCAGGGCGTAAACGCGCTGATTCACCGGCAGTGCCAGTTCGGATTCTCTGATTGCCCGGCCTCAACCCGGAGGCCGGGCTTCTTACGTTGGGTGGGTGTGTAGCCTGAGCAGAGAATAGTGTAGACTGAAGGCGGTAGAGACAGGTTGTTCCGTGATTTTGTCAGCACGGGGCCGGGCGGGCAAGTCGCGGGGGCAAAGGTTCGCCACGCGCCCTTGAGCCGTGAGCGAGCGGCCTTTGGCCGATGCTGATTTCATCGCTGGACTGGAGACGCTCCTGGGACGGTTCTTGACAAAGCGCAGACCGGGGGTCGAAAATCAAGAAGAAGAGGAATTGAGTATCATGTCCCCGGAATTGGAAAAGTTTGTCTCCCTATCTCCAATATCTCCATATCCCCTTTTCTTACACTTGTTTATGAGAAACGTTCCCAAAACATCGTCGTAAGTTTCGAACATGTTACGGAACTCTAATGGACAGGGCAGCTCAGACAAAAGAGGACATCAGTCGAACACTTGGCCGGAATAGTGCGCGTATCTTGGCCTTGGGTGTGACTCGTTTAGGAATTTTTGGGTCATTTGTTCGGGAAGAACAAAACACGGACAGCGACGTTGACATCCTTGTAGAGTTCACAGCGGACCAGAAGACCTTTGACAATTTTATGCAGCTTTCATTCTTGCTGG
This sequence comes from uncultured Nitrospiraceae bacterium, assembly GCA_964425145.1. GTDB lineage: Bacteria > Hydrogenedentota > Hydrogenedentia > Hydrogenedentales > SLHB01 > CAYRLQ01. Next base: position 4,407 of record CAYRLQ010000053.1, on the reverse strand, counting down.
AAGACCTGGTTAATCGTCGTGTTGATTTGGTTACACGGGAAGCGTTGAGCCCGCACATAGGCCCTTATATTCTTGAAGAGGTGGAGTATGTCAATCTCGCCGCTTGAATATCTTCGCCATATTCTGGACGAGGCGACGTATCTCAAAAACCAAAGCGTGCTCCTGACCCATGAAGTCTTCCTAGAAGATGAGACGGCGAAGCGCGCGTTTGTACGAAGTATCGAGATCATTGGCGAGGCGACAAAAAGGCTCCCTGCTGAACTACAAGAGCGGCATCCGGAAATAGAGTGGCGCGCCATGGCCGGAATGAGAGACAGGCTGATTCACGACTACTTCGGTGTCGACTACGATATCGTCTGGGACGTAGCGGTGAATAAGGCGCCGGTTCTTTGCGACCATATTAGGAAAATGCTCAAAGGCGAAGGCAACCGCCACCATACGAGCGACCATGCCTAGCAATGAGCTCCAGCGGACGCGCCAAAGCCCCGCCGCTGAGCTTGGACGTTGGCTGAGGTTTTGGATTTTAGTGGTGTAAGGAGGAGCTATGAGAATACTTCGACATATTGGTTCGCTGGCGTTCGTGCTGGGGCTGTTCACGGCAGTGTTTGCCGGGATACCATGGTATGTGATCGTTACCGATGATCCCGTCGTGCCGTGGTGGCTCCGGACAGCGGTTTTCTGCCTCCTGGGCGGCATCCTTGTGGTTCTGCTGACAGTCGCTCTCGAGCAAAGGAAGGTCAAGACATTGGGAGAGGGGCCACTGCCCACTGAGCCTGATCGCCCGGTTCTGCTATTGAATTCCGCAGCACTGCCCGGCCGAGAGATCACGGAGATTCTCGGTCTCGTCCAGGGCCATACGGTATTTGCTATCTGGCTCGGCAAAGACCTATCCGCCATAGTCCGGTTGATCCTCGGCGGCGAGTTGACTGAATACACAGAGATGATGGGAAGGGCCCGGTCAGCAGCTACCAGTAGGATGGTCGCCCAGGCTGCAGACATGGGGGCGGATGCGATAATCAATGTCCGCTATATGACTACGAGTGTTGTGGGGACTGCGGCCGAACTTTTCGCTTACGGCACGGCCGTCAAGCTCAGCGAATAGACCGTAGCTTAGTACACGTTTTCACAAATACGATGATTAACGATTGAGACGAAATGATTGTCATACAACCTGAGAAGATAAAACGGGTGCGTATGAAAAGCTGTTGATAAGAATTCTACGGGGGACATCTGACGCCCATATCCCTTTTTCAGATATATGCCGGTTGTTGAGAAAATTCGGTTTTGATGGGCGGAGTCGAGGAGACCATCATATTTTCACAAAGGGTATGTTGTTCAAACAGTCAGGATGGCGCAAAGAAAGGTGAAGACCACGTTGATCCACAAGGCCATGTACAATCATCCTTCACACTTCATAATTCCTTTTCACGTTTCCCAGTCCGTGAAACGCCGCCGCATCAGCAGGTAGAGGAAAAACGGGCCCCCAATGAGACTTGTAACGATTCCGATGGGGAATTCACCCGTAACGAGTTTTCGTCCGACGATGTCGCAAAAGCACAGGAACGCACCGCCGGCCAGCGCGCTGACCGGCATGAGCACGCGATGGCGCGACCCGGTGATCGCGCGGACGGCGTGCGGCACGATGAGGCCGACGAAGCCGATGGGACCGACGATGGACACGATAATGGCCGTCATCAGTGAGCCGGCCAGGAATGTGATGAGCTGGAGCAGCTTGACGTTGACGCCGCGGCCCGCGGCGAGCTCGGTGCCGAAGCCGAGTTGGTCGAACCGCGCGCCCTGGGCCAGGAGAATGATCATGCACGGCGTTACGCCTATGAATAACACCTTGATCGGCTCGTAGCCGATGACGTCGACCCCACCCATGAGCCAGCGGTCCATCCGTACCAGGCGTTCCGGATCGGCTAGGTAGCGCATCAGCAGAATGCCCGAGTTGGCCAGCATGCCCATCGTGACACCGGCCAGCAAGAGTACCGCGGGGGACAGGCGCGTGCGCCGGGCCGCCAGCAGATACACGATGGCCATGTCCAGGACCGCGAAGAGAAACGCGACCGCCTGGATGGGCCGAGGGCCGAGGAACCCGAGGGACAGGCCATAGCCTTCGACTAAGATGGTCGCCGTCCAGGCCCCGAGGGCGCCGGCGCTGGCGATGCCGAGAGTGTAGGGCGTGGCGAGTGGGTTGCGGAGCAGCGCTTGGAACGAGCACCCGGCAAGGGCCAGGCCCCCGCCCACGATGAGCGCGGCAAGCGTGCGCGGGAGGCGCTGTTGCACCAGCACGCTCAACGCCGGTGCATCGCGCAGGGCCAGGCCGGCGCGCCACTCCGCCCATGCCTGCTGAAGGCTCAGATCGGCACTACCGATCAGCAGGCTCGAAGCCACCATCAGTACGCTGCCCACGACCAGGAGCACCACGGGCGCTGTACGCATCCGCCGGAGCATCAGGGTTCCTCCGCTGGGGGTTCCGCGCTGATCAACGGTGTACCTGTAATGGGGTGTTCCGTCACCCGAATCCGCGTCGCGTAGGCCGAGGACAACTGCTCCTCGGTCAACACGGCCCCGGGCTTGCCGGCCGCCATTGAGCCGTGCTCCTCCGACAGGAGCAGGAGCCCGTCGCAAAACCGGGCGGCGAGGTTCAAGTCGTGCGTGACCACTGCGAGGCCGTAGCCCTCATTGGCCAGGCGCCGCAGGAGCGAGAAGATCTCGATTTGATGGTGGATGTCTAGCGCGGAGGTGGGCTCATCGAGCAGGAGGAGGCTTGGCTCTTGCGCGAGTATGCTGGCTAGAAGCACCCGCTGGCGTTCGCCGCCGGACAGCGTCATGAACTCACGGTCGCGCAAGGCGCCGGTTGCTGTATCGCCCAGGCACCGTTCGGCGACATCGAGGTCGCGGCGACGCAACCCGCCCAGTGCGCCCACGTGTGGGTACCGCCCGAGGCACACCACCTCGAACACACTAAGCGCGAAGGATGGATTCACCGCTTGCGGAAGGAATGCGACGCGACGCGCTCGCTCCATGGCCGAAAAGGACCGCAGCGCTTTCCCATCGAGCGTCACGTGCCCGGCGCGCGGCTTGAGGAGACCGCACAACACCCGCAGCAGCGTGCTCTTGCCCGAGCCGTTCGGCCCGACGATTCCCGTGAACATGCCACCCCGCACAATCGCGCTGACGCGCGTGAATACGTCGCGCCCTTTCTCATAGGCAAAGGCCAGGTCCTGGGCTTCGAGCATTGGAGTCATGGCTCTGGAATATCCACCCGCTTTCTCTTGCAACGAACCGGCGCCGTCCCGGCGTCGGAATTCATCATTGAAAACTCGCTTCGGGGTGGAGCGTCTTGGCGATCATCCGGGCAACCTCGCCCACGCGCGGCCCCGGGCGCAGCGCGTGCGACTCGAGGATCAGATGAACCCGGCCATTCTTCACGGCCGGCAGCGACGTAAGCCGCTCCCAATCCTTCACATAAAGGGCCTGCTCGTGTCCCGAAAGCGCCTCGCCCGAGTGGAACTCGAGGATAACCTCCGGCGCCTTGAGGACGACCGTTTCTTTCGAGGCCTCGATGTACGCGTCCCTGGCATGGCCGTAGATATTGTCCCCGCCAGCGACCTCGACAATCTCAGACACGAACGAGGCGCCGCCCGCCGTGAACAGGCTGTTGAGGTTATGTTGTGTGCGCCCGGTGATGACCAGCACCTTCGGGCGGGGCCGGCCTGCCACCGCGTCACACACCGCGGCAAGTTCTGCCTTTATCCGTGCGCGCATCGCATCGGCGGCCTCTACGCACCCAAGCGCCTCACCGATCTGCGCGATACCCGCATCGATGGTCTCGAGGCTGTCCATGTGAATGTGCACGACGGGCAGGTCGTGAAGCTGCGCGTACTCTGTGACTTTCTGATGCTTACCCGCGAGGAGGAGCAATTCCGGGCTCAGCATCGTAATGCGCTCGAGGTCCGCATCGATGTAACCCCCAACCTTCGGCAACGCCGCGATTTCCGGCGGATAGTCGCAAAAGGCTCCCACGGCGATCACTCGGCCGCCCTGTCCCAAGGCGAACACGGTTTCGGTAAGATGCGGGGCCATGGTGATGATACCACTGCGCTCGAGGGCCGGTTTGCCAGGCGCCTGCGGTCTGCCGCACGAGAGGAACAAGCCGCACAGCACCACCGTCCCGACCCAGTATGTTGGATAACGCACAGGTTTTCCGCTCCTGAGAGACTACCCTGGAGTTCTATAACTCCGGCTGGAGACTCTTCGCTGCGCCCAGAATGACACAACGGCCGTTCATACGGCAAGAGACACGATTCAACCCTCTGAGACCAGGTTTCCAGCCAGGTTCCTGGCATTACAACGCTGGATTCCAGTGTCGACTATCGTGTAAATCCAAACAGACAAAAG
>CAYRLQ010000052.1:0-18338 GCA_964425145.1 uncultured Nitrospiraceae bacterium | reverse complement strand
CTGTTATCCTGTCAAGAATGATAGCCAGTTGATGCACAGATTCGTATGAGGAGCCTCAAAAAGTTTCATTCGCCACCGAGTACGGATTAACAGGACTGGGGTTTTGTCCAGTCGATTACAAGCATATGTATAGCTTTGGCGTGAATACGAGACGCGGACAGGTACTTGTGGGCCTTGTGGCGCTGGCGCTCAGCGCCTTTGCGCAGGGACCTGATAGCCCCCTGGTGTTCTGGACGCAGGTAACGCTGTACCGGGACGAGTGGGGGACGCCCCATGTGTTCGGGGATAATCCACGCGCCCTGGCATTCGGCTTTGGCTACGCGCAGGCCGAGGACCATCTCGGCCCTATGCTCATGGCCTACCGCGTGGCCAATGGGCGCGCGGCGGAGGTCCTGGGCGAGTATTACGCCGCCTCGGACGAGTTCTCGCTCAAGATGGGCCACGCGGAACTGGCCCAGGCGGCGCTGGCCGAGGCCGATCCACTGACGCGCGACTTGTGCGAGGGGTTTGCACTGGGGGTCAACGCCTGGATCGTCGAACACCCCGACCGCGTGCCGGCCTGGGCGAACGGCGTGAAACCCGTGGACGTGCTTGCCCTCATGCACTGCTACCTCATGAGCATGGCGCCCTTCGACCTGCCTGGGGTCTACCATCGCCCGCCCGCCGCCTACACAGGCAATGCCTGGGCCATCGCGCCGAAGCGAACCCAGGAGGGCGAGGCCATCTTAGTGATCAATCCGCACGGTTACTACGACGGCCCGTTCCAATGGTACGAGGCGCATCTGATATCGAGCGCGATGGGGCTGAACGTGGCCGGGGCGACGCTGTTCGGCCTGCCGGTGATCTTGCAAGGGCACAATGGTGTGCTGGGCTGGGCCCTGACGCCGAACAAGCCGGATTTCGCCGATGTGTATATCGAGCCTGGTATTCAAATGCGGCGCAACCCGAAAGCCCTCAATGAGCCGATGTTCGACGGCGAGCAACTGATGTACATGGCGTTGTTCGCCAATACCAGGACGTTTCACGTGCAAACGCCCGATGGCATGACCGAACGGGGCGTGCCATGCGTGTACACCCCACGCGGCCCTGTTCTAGGGCGCTATCGGGGCCGACTATGTTCGTACCAGGTCGGTGGTTACCGGGATTTCGGCGCGCTGCTGCAATGGGTCGAAATGGCCCGGGCGCAAACACTTGCGGATTTTCAGGCAGCGCTCGCGATGCATCAAATACCCTGTTTCCACGTGGTTTATGCGGACCGCGACGGCAATATTTTCTACCTATACAATACCAAGGTAGGTGACAAGTGTACGTTTCAGCCGCCGGCGCGCCAAAGCTTCGGCGGCGGCGCGGGGACCTTCTCGCCTGAGAATGAGGAACCACCCGGCCCGCCTTTGTACATCGACTGGACCAGGCCACTGGCGGCCGAGAATCCGGAGTTTGCCTGGGGGGGGGCCGTACCCGTGACGGCCATGCCTTCGCTGCTGAATCCCGAGTCGGGCTATGTCCAAGCCTGCGGCAATCCGCCTTGGACCGCCACGGCCGACTCGCGCCTCGACCCCGGACACTGGCCCCCATGGCTCGCGGGAGACCGCGATACCTACCGCGCCCAACGCGTCCGGCAACTGCTTGGCATGGGCCAACGCTCGTTTCGCGACAGCCAGTCCATGCTCTACGATGTCCTGGCGCCCTTTGCCGTGGGCGCCGTGCCGCGCTTGCTCGAAGCGGCGGACATGCGGCCGGGGTTTGTCGCCCATGCCCATCCGGACCTGGCAGTGGGCCTCAATCTGCTCCGTACCTGGAACTATGTCGCCGAGACCAATGCCCATGCCATGACCTTCTTCCATGTATGGTGGGCCGCGCTGCACATGCAGGTCCCCGAGGCCTTCGCCTCGGACGCCGCGCTCTACGCCGCGCTGTGGGAAAACCCTCCCGCGATGCAGGACCTGGCGCTCGAAGCCGCTGCGCAAGCCGCCCGCACTCTTCGCAACGAGTTCAAATCGCCCTCAGTTCCATGGGGCGACGTGCACATCATCCGCCGCGGCGACCGCCAGGAGGCCATCGCAGGCGCAGCCACGGGCGAGCCGATCTTCATGGCCTCAGACCATATCTTCAACAACGGCGTTTGGCCTGTCACCTACGGCTACGGGTTCGCCATGGTCGTCGAGTTCGGCGACCGACCGCGCGCGGTGAGCATGGTCCCCTTCGGCGCCTCAGAGGACCCTGCGTCGCCGCATTATGACGACCAACTTGATCTGATGCTCGCTCGCAGATTCAAAATCACTCGGTTCCAGGGCGGGGACGTGCAGCGCAACGCCCACAGCGCCCGGGGGCGGTTCCTGCACCTCCAGCCCAAGGGCATGGACGCCACGTTCACTATCCGCGCCCCGCACCCCATCGAGGCGCGACTGTACACATCCATCGAGCCACCCGAGTCCTTGCCCGAGGGTCTGGCCACGTACACGGTCTACGCCGGGCTGGAATATGTGCCGCGCGGTGTCCCAGTGGACGTCCACATGGAGATAACCATCCCCGAGACGGTATGCGCACTCGAGAACATCCCACGACTCGCCGTGTACGCGTACGATAGCGACGCCTCCTGGTATCCTTTGTCCATGCAGCGAGCCGACCCGGAAACTCACGCCCTCATAGCCGACGAAGCCGGTTCGCGCGTCTACGCCGTCCTCGGGCCCGAGGAATGCCGCCAGAACACTGGTTTCTTCTTGCTTACTTCTTCTTTTTCTAAAGAAGAAGTAAGGCGGCAAATACCGGCGAAACCCCAGGAAACGCTGCCGGAGCCGCGGCGAATGATTATACGAAGGCCGCCCGATACAAGCGTGCCGCCGAGGCAAGGGACGCCGGGCAAGTGGGTGCAACCTATGCCCTGGGCCGCTGGCCCCACCCCTCCTCTGGCTGAGATAGAAGTCCTCGATACGCCACCGGAAGTATCTCCAGAACCGCCTCCTGAGCCTAAACCGAAACCCGAACCTTTACGCCGGATCATCCGCCGGAACTTCAACATCCGGTCAAAGCCCCGCTGACCCGTTTTCGGGGGCCTACGGTTCCTTTTTGGGTTCTTCGCAGATCATAGTGGAGTGACTCCGTTGAAGTGAGCGCGGATCTTGAGGAAGAAGTAGTGTTGGTCGCGGAAGCCGTAGGCGACTCGCCTGATGACTTTCACCTTGTTGTTGATTCCCTCGAAATTGCCTCGTGATCGGTTTCAGTTCGACCTTGTCAATCCTGGCACTGCGCACTATGCACTTCGCACTTCAATAAGGCCTTTGCCGCTGAAAACGTCCTCAGGCGCCCAGGGCCAACGGGCCGCAGCCCGCTATGGGCGTGCACGCCATGGCGCCGGGCTCGCGTTGCTGTGGCCCATAGTAGAGCCGATTCATCCGTTCGATGACCGTTTCGACAGCGTCTTGGCGCGCCAGAAGCATCATGCAGCCGCCCAGGCCCGCGCCCGACAACTGGGCGCCCAGCACGCCCGGGGTATCCAGGGCGATGTCGACCATGTGGTCGATCTCAGGTGTGCTGCACGCATAGGTGCCCGGCTGCGTGTACAACTGCGCGGCCAGGACCCGGTCGGGGTCCTCGCTTTGCAAGTCCTCGATGCGCGCGCGCAAGGCCTTATCCGTGACATCCACGGCAAAGGGCGTGTTGTCGCGCGTCACGACGCGGTCGCCGTCGTGGGATACGTTCATGAGCCGGCCCAACTCGTGCATATGGCGCCCGTGGAGCAACGCCAGGCACCGGCTGCTTCGGGCGCATTCGGCAATGCCGAACAAGAGCCGCGCACGAAGTGCGTACTGGTCCGGCGGACGGTGGGTCGCGAAATACTTCTCGCAGGTTGCCTTGCCTAATTCATCGACCAACTCGGCCCGGGGCATGCGCTCGGGCACGTCGAGGAGAATGCGGTATACATCGGCGGCGCGCACGCCGAGCCCCTGCGGCGAGATGTCGCGCAGGTGGTGGATGAGGGGTGCGTAGTTCGGGAAGCGATGCCGCACGAGGTGCACGCCCAGCTCGTAGGAGGCGACGCGCTCGTTAAATACATCGCGGGCGCCCGCGGCCTTGCGCGCTTGAATCCGGGAGTTGCAGATGATCAACTCATAGCCCTGCGGAAACGGTACGTAGCCCTTGATTTCAAACGGGAAAAAGGCGACGTGGGCCACCTGGCCGAATTGGCTGAGTTTGACCGCGGCATGATCGGCGCTGCCCCCTCGTGTTCCCACGAACCACTCCCCCTCGCCGCACACGTCGACGAGGTCGTGTGGGGAAACGTCAAGTCCATTGGTCAGGATGAGTGCCTCGGCTGTCGCGACCACCAGCGCCGAGGACGAACTCAGACCCGCCGCCATCGGGACGTCTCCGCGGAGCACGCAATCCAGCCCATAGATTTGCCGGTCCCGGAATTCCTGTTGCAGGCGCAGCATCGAGGCCTTGAGGTAATTACCCCAATCCCCCTCGAGGTCGCGGACCATCTGGATAACCGCCTCGCTGTTGACGAAATCGCGCCAGTCATCCAGGCGGACCTGGCGCAGCAGTTCGCTGGCGGTAAACTCGAGGTCCCCGAAGGCCTGCGGGTCTGCATTGTGCGCGCGGACGGTCGGGTCGTTCCGGCCGCGGGCGACCAGGATTTGCTCGCGGTCGATCGCCATGAGGTTGACACAGCCGCCGCGATGGTCCACGTGGCGGCCCATGAGGTTTATGCGGCCCGGCGCGCGAACCACCGCGACCTCCTCATCGTTGCCGTAGGTCTCAATGAACAATTCCACCGCCTCGAGCAAATGCCGCCGTTTTTCCTCCCGCAAGGCCGGATTGTCGCCGTAAATGGCCACCAGCATCCGATGGACCTCCGCATCCGGGTCGCGCAGGCGGCGCGCCCACGCCTCGGGCGGCTTGAAGATGCGTGGGTCGCGTTCCCGACTGGGCCCGGGCTCGATACCGGCTTTCCGGCGGAAGTGCTCCTCGATCTGGAGCAGTTCCTCGGGGCTGTTGAACCCCAGTACGTCGTCCGGGTCGTCCACAGGCACTGGGATGACGGTCTTGCCGGCGCGCACCAATGCTTCGATGGTGTCGGTGAGGTATTCTTCACCCTGCACGTTCTCACGGCCGATCTGGTCGAGCGCGTCGAAGAGGGCCTCGGCGCGATAAAGGTAGACGGCCTGGTTGACCAGGCTGCAGGAGGCCTCGACCTCATCGGCACTCATCGCCTTGCCACGGACGGTGAATGTAGCGTCTTCATTCGCGGCCTGACGTAGGTCCTCCTGCTCGATGCACCGCGCCACGCGTCCCTCGCCGTCCTGGATGATGCGGCCCGCATTGGACCAGTGGCCCTTCGGCGCGACGACCAGCGCCATGTCGGCCTGGGCCGTCTCGAACGCCTCGAGCAGCTTCCCGAGCACCCGCGCCTCAACCACCTTGTCACCCGCTACGACGAGCACCCCACCGTCGAACCCGAGCCCGCGCAAAATGCCCGCGCCCTGCTTGGCCGCGTTGCCGGTACCGAGCAGTTCAGCCTGGTACGTGAACACCGTGTCAGGAAACGCCGGGCCGACTTCATCAACCACCTTGCCGGCCAAGTGACCGACCACCAGAATCTTCGGCGCGAAGCGCATAACCGTCAGATGCTCGAGCAGGTGGGCGATGGCGGGCCGGCCGGCGATGGGGAAGCAGACCTTTGGGGTCTTAGGCGCCTGCATGCGCCGGCCACGCCCGGCACAGAGCACTATCGCGGCAACCTGTGTTTTTCGTCCCATGCCCGATAGTATAGGCGACCGCGTACCGCGATACCAGCGCCGCGCCCCGGGTGCGGACTCCCCAAGTCGCCACGTAAGCATGAGCGAAAAACAGGGACTGACACAAGCGAGCTATGCGAGACGTGTCTGTCCCTGGTTTTCGCGATCACCGCCCTGGTGGCCCTTCGTGCTAACGAAATGCCACGCCGATGTAGTCGAGACAATGTTCTCCCCGATCTACCCGGCGATTTACGGACTCCGGCGCTCTTGCCAAAGGGGGCGCCGTTCGAGCACAATAAGAGCCCGGCTGCGGAAAAAATTCGCAGCCTGTTGCGCCCTTCGGGAAATTGGGAGAGGAAACTATGAGACGACACGGGTTCACACTGATTGAACTGCTCGTCGTCATCGCCATCATCGGCATCCTGGCGGCGATTCTGTTGCCCGCATTGGCACGTGCGCGTGAGGCCGCGCGGCGCTCGAGTTGCCAGAACAATCTCAAACAGATGGGGATCATCTTCAAGATGTACTCGAACGAGTCCAAAGGCGGTAAATTCCCCCGGTCAAGGCGCAGCCTGGCCGGTATTGACGGGCCGGCGCTCTATCCGGAGTATATGACCGACGACAAGATTATCGTCTGCCCTTCGGATCAGGACGGACAGAACCTCCTGACCAGTGGCGGGCCTGACGATGTGGGGTTCTGGTATCGGCTCGACATCGACGGGAACCGGTATTGCGACCCCGACCGGTTCAGCACGCTCAGCTATCTTTACCTGGCCTGGGTGACCACGCGGCCGATCGAGCTGGAGAACCTCGCGAGCATCCAGCGTGAGGCCGGCGTCACGTTCTTCGACTACATTGACGACCCCATCAAAGACGATGATCTCGATGTCGCCGATGACCCCGGCGGAATGGGGACTGGCACCGGCAACGGCGGCGGCGACACATTGTACCGCACGCGCGAGGGTATCGAGCGGTTCTTGATCACGGATATCAACAACCCCGCGGCCTCATCCTGGGCACAGTCGACCATCCCCATCATGATGGACACCGTAACCACCAGGGCACAGAACTTCAACCACGTCCCAGGCGGCGGCAACGTCCTGTTCCTGGACGGCCACGTCGAGTTCATCAAGTATCCCAGCGACTATCCTGTCTCTAAGGAAGCCGCGATCATCATCGACGACTACAGCTTCTGATCGTCGGCCCTTTCCGTTGACGCTGGCGCAGAAGAAGGCCTCGGGTGCGCAGACGCCCCGCACCGCCTTGTGCCGGAATTAAGTATGGTGTCCCCCTAACTGCCCCGGCTGAGCGGAGAGCCCCGGAAAAGAGTGGCGCACAACAGCGTCGTCGCGTGGGAGGGATGATGAGCCGTACACTTCTTGCGTTCCTCGGCACCGTCATGACAGTTGTCATGGGCTGGCAACGGTTCTGGCAGGTGGTCATGAACGGCGTGAAGACTGTCATCGAGTTTGGCGGGGAAGGGAAATCGTGATGGCGTTTCATCCGATTCGGGCGCTGGAGCATGTGATTGGGGAGTACGCAGACTACCTGCGGACGGAGTTTCAGGCGAAGGATGTGGGGTCGCGGTTGGGATTGAACCAGTGACAGTATGCGCACGTGCTGTCGACGTTCAGCTACAAGAGCTATCCCGAGGCGCCGGAACTGTGTCTGGTCCGGTTCGACGAGCTACAGGCCATCGGCCTCGAGGCCTTCACCAAGAAGCACGACCCCTACTGGGACATCCCGCTCAACGAGAACCTCCCCGAGCCGGTCATCGACCTGCCGCTCCCGAGCGACCTGGATTCAGACACCAATGGTGACCAGATGGAGCTGGAGCAATGAGCGAGTCTGAGAACTGGTGTTGCCCGAACTGCTTTAGTGACTACGCTATCCGAAGCTTCATTGAGAATTCCGAAGAAGAGGGAGAATGCGATTTCTGCGGGGCGCGAAACGCGAAGGTCATGCTGGTTTCAACAGTGGCCGAGTTTGTCGACGAGGGCATCGCCCGCAAGTACGAAAACGCCGCAGAAAGCGTCCCATATGAGACTGCCGAAGGTGGATATCAGTGGCCTGTTTCCGACATCCAAGAGATTCTTTGCCATGAGGAGATGATTTTCGATGACGCGTGCTTCAAGTGTGACCGTGACCTCGTGACGGCGATAACCCGCGAGTCCAGATACTACACCGTGCCTCTTGTCGAACAGTGCCTCATTGGTGGCGAGCAGTACATGTCGAGCTGGGAGAACTTCTGTCGGATTATCAAGCACGATTCGCGTTTCACCGCGTTCATGCGGTTTTCGGAGATCACGAGAAACCGGCTGCTTGACGATCCGCTACTGGACGACGTCGACTTCGACGAGTTCAGCCTGGCCATGTTCTGGCAAGACATGGACGATCTTGCACACGAATTGCTCATAGAGATCCCGCTGGGTCGCACGATTTGCCGAGCGAGGATGGCTGAGGAGAAAGAAGAGAAACGCCGAGCGACAGAGCGCAAGCCGCCGACGGACAGGAAGGATGCGCTGGCCATGTTACATGGCCATGAAACAGAGGGTTTCGGACATGAGGATCTCACCAGTCCACCGGTCGAGCGCACAAAGAATAGCCGCATGAGTCCCGCAGGCATTTCGTACTTCTACGGCGGCGAAGACGCTGCTACTTGTATTGCAGAGATTCGTCCGCATCTCGGCGCAAGGGTGTACGTTGCTGAATTCGAGACTGTGGCGACCCTGACCGTTCTCGACCTGGCAGAGTTACCACCACCGGTCAGTCCATTTGACGGGGAACGTTACTCTCTCCGCTTTGAGGAAGAACAGAAACCATTTCTTCGTGAGTTCGCAAACGAGATATCCAAACCGATTGGGCCCAAAGACGAGCCTTTGGAATACATCCCGACACAAGTGTTCTCTGAATTCATCAAGAACAACATTGGGCGTAACCCGATACACGGGATTCGATACAAGAGCGCCCTGAAAAAGGACGGAGTTTCAGTCGTTCTCTTCCGGGGTCCGGACGTCTCGCTGAGCCCAGAACGGTGGCTCAGATTCAAAGGCGCTAGCCGCGTCAGAATTCACTCAATCGCTTATGAATACAGTCAATCTGATGGGGGTGAAGAGCAGTGAGGCAGCGAGTCCTTTTCGTCCGAATCGGTTGGATGACGTTTTACCAGGGGCCCCAGCCGGGGGACGAAAGACCCTCCGGCGGCGGGAAGTACAACCGCGAGAACGTTGGGCACGAAGTCTACAACTTCAAGGTCATTGATGGTCGGTGCTTCGGGCACTTTGAGCCGTCGGGGAAGGCCGCGTTTCACGCGAGTAAGCGAGTTCGCCTGGAGCGAGTTGATCCGTATGCCAGCGGCGACGTACTCGATGATGTTCTTGTTGTGTTTACGGCTACAAGGCCTCGAGAAGGAGGACAGGTTGTGGTCGGATGGTACCGGAACGCGACCCTGCACCGTTACCGCCAGATGTGTGAGCGTCCCGACATCCAAGGGTACGGCTACTACTGCCAGGCGTCGAAAGAGAATGTCGTGCTCTTGCCGACCAAAGCACGAACATGGCTGATTCAGAATAAGGACCGGAGTCTTGGCCAATCCAACGTCTGCTACACCCTGGATCAACGGGGCCGCGCCAAGGGCCTTCCGTGGCAAGAGGAGTCTGTCAGGATAATCACCAAGTACGCAGGCGAGAATCTGCTCGAGAACCCCATCATTGAAGCCGAGGAGTTGGTGGCCACTTTCAGCGGTGGCCAAGGCTTTGGCCTGAATCCCGAGGAACGCCGCGCTGTTGAGGCCTACGCCATGAGACACGCCGTCAAGGATTTCAAGAGACGCGGCTTTAGTGTGAAGGATACACATCTGCACCAACCCTACGATTTGGAGTGCGCAAAGAGAGGACAGAAGCTCTACGTTGAAGTCAAGGGAACGACCGGCTCGGGTGATCATGTTTTCCTGACGAAGAACGAAGTGACACATGCACTCGCCTACCCGAATGAAAGCGCTCTTTATGTGATATCTGGTGTTGAACTGGGCTCGACTGAAAAGGGGCCAGTGGCCACTGGAGGGAAGCCTCTGTGCATTGTTCCTTGGAGGCCGGAGAAGAAACGCCTGAAGGCGCTGCAGTACCAATATGACTTGCGTGAGGAGAAAACGAGATGACGACGTGGCGAATGGCGTTCCGGTGCGGCAGTCGAGGACATGAGATGTGGCCTGAGTGCTTCGAGCTTGGTGTAGCGGCGATAACGTACTGGCAGGTTGCCGAAACGGACCTCTCAGGACTCAGTCCGGAAGAATTCAAGGACGCGTGCGCAGGATTAGCGTCCAACCCGAAGGCCAACCTTCGCAAGGTCGCGTACGAGATGCGAAAAGGGGATGTCATCTATGTCAAGCAAGGCCCTAGAATCGTCTATAGAGGCAGGATAAAGGGGCCCTATCGTTTTGGGGAGTTCTGGGGGAGTTCTGGGGGACGCATACGCAGTGTCACGCCCAGATATTTCTGGTAAGAATGTACTACTCGTCGATGACTTATATCGGTCTGGAGCTACCCTGAAGGCAGTGGCGGAATGTTTAACGGCAAGGGCAAGGCAAACCAGATTTATGTTTTGACATTCACGAGGACGAGAAGCAGGCGATGACCAAGGTGTTTATTGGTGGCTCCCGAAAAATGGGCCGGCTAAATGAAGCAATCCGAAAGCGAACCGAGAATATTATAGACAACGGTTTTGGGGTGCTTATTGGTGACGCGAACGGGGCAGACAAGGCCATCCAGAAGTACCTAGCTGAGCGCCAGTACCAAAATGTGCTAGTCTTCTGTACCGGAAATCATTGCAGAAACAATCTAGGCCATTGGGAAACACGCAATATCAAGGCCGATCAAGAAAAAAGAGATTCTCAATACTACACAGTCAAGGATCTCGTTATGAGCGATGAGGCCGATTATGGCTTTATGCTGTGGGACGGGGAGAGCAAAGGCACCCTTAACAATATCTTAAATCTGTTGGAAAGGGGAAAGAAAGTCCTCGTCTATTTCTCGCCCGGGAAAGACTTCGTAACCCTACGCACCCCCAGCGAGATGGAAGCGCTTCTGGAAAGGTGCTCTACGGAGATTGTAGATGCACTTGAGCGAAAACTGCAACTTAGGCAGCGACTGGAGTCGCAGCAAGGGCAGCTAAAGCTCGCTTAACTTAGCGGTCAACCGGACCTCGGTTCCGTGGCGCTTCACCTAATTCCGGGGACACCATACTTAAATTGCTTTTCGTCCTGCTTTTCGGCTCCGGTCTTCGCTTTCTCAAGAACCGCCCCAGTAGCGTCGCAAGTCCAGCGATGAAATCAGCACCGCCCAAAGGCCGCTCGGTGCGTTCATGACGGCGCATCAGGGACGCTTCCGTCTCGTCAATGTCCAACGCCAGATACGCCTCCCAATCCCCAACGACGCGCAGAATTGACAGAATTAGAGTTGCAGTCGATCCCTTGATCGAGCCCGCCCGTGAGGTCACGATGCGTGAAGAAGCGAGTCGCGTACAGCGTCGGGGATTTCGATCGGGATGAAGTAGGAAGCCGGATAGAGGTAGTCCTCGCCGCTCTCATCAACGACGCGCAAGTCACCGTCCGCTGCGGCGTCCTCATCCGGCAACACGCGGTAGAGCTTGTGTAACTCCAGCGACGCTGGATAGTCGGCATTGTTGATGCACACCACGAACTGCCGGGCTATGTCTGGAACTCTCGCCATCACTCAACCAAGATACCGTTTTCGCTTGATCTCTTTCCGGCCAATCCCGTGGGCTTCGTACCAATGAAGCTCGGCGAGCCGGACGCGGCCACTCGTGAGGCGTATGCTGGCCACGCCCTTGAGCTTCCGCCAACTGCCGTGCCCGTACGTGCGCCGGAGCCGAGGAAGATCCCGGATCCCTGATCCCTCTGCAATCGTCTCAATCCTGGTGATCTCGCCAAGAATCTCGAAGCCCATCACTTAGGATTGTGCCAGATCTACACCGATTTTACAAACAGATGCCGAACTATTGACTATATGGTTACCGTAATGGTAACGGCATAGGACCTTCTGGACGGTGGCTTCGCCGTATAACAATCTTCCAATCGTTGAGTTTGCCCCGATGGCGCGGCAGATTGTAGAATGACTCTCCCCCGCGGCGAGGCTTGCCCGCCAGAGGCGGCCAAGTCCGCCAGAGGCGGGCAAGCGCAACGGTAGTGAGAGGTGCCGCATGGCGTTTGATTTTGACGTGATTCAGCAGGTGTACGCGCGGTTTGGTGATCGGGTGGCGGCGGCGCGCGATGTGGTGGGCCGGCCGCTGACACTGGCCGAGAAGATACTCTACGCACACCTGTATGCAGACCTGCCGACGGCGGCCTACCCCCGTGGTGAATCCTATGTAGAGTTCGCGCCGGACCGCGTGGCCTTGCAGGATGCGACGGGGCAAATGGCGCTGTTGCAGTTCATGCAGACGGGCAAGGAGCGCGTGGCGGTGCCCTCCACGGTGCATGCGGACCATCTGATCCCGGCGAAGGAAGGGGCCGAGGCGGACCTTTCGGCCGCCCTCGAGATGAACGGCGAGGTCTACGACTTTCTCTCTTCGGTCTCGAGCAAGTACGGCCTCGGATTCTGGAAACCCGGCGCCGGCATCATCCACCAGATAGTGCTCGAGAACTACGCGTTCCCAGGCGGCATGATGATCGGCGCCGATTCCCACACACCCAACGCTGGCGGGCTGGCCATGATTGCCATCGGCGTGGGCGGGGCCGATGCGGTGGATGTCATGGCCGGCATGCCCTGGGAATTGAAGTTCCCCAAGCTGATTGGCGTGAAGCTGACCGGCGCGCTGAGCGGCTGGGCCGCGCCGAAGGACATCATCCTCAAGCTGGCCGGCATTTTGACCGTCAAAGGCGGGACCGGCTCTATCGTCGAGTATTTCGGCGATGGTGCTGGGGGCCTGTCATGCACAGGCAAGGCCACAATCTGCAACATGGGCGCCGAGCTCGGCGCAACCACGTCGCTGTTTCCGTTCGATGAAAAGATGGCCGCTTATCTCGAGGCCACCCACCGCGTGTGCGTTGCCCGGGCCGCCCAAGCCGTGGCCGAGCACCTGCGTGCGGACGACGTCGTGTATGCGGACCCAGAGGGGCATTTCGACCAGGTCGTCGAGATCGACCTGGCGACGCTCGAGCCGCACATAAACGGTCCGTTCACGCCCGACGCCGCGTGGCCTATTTCGCAGTTTGCCAAAGCGGTCAAGGACAATGGTTACCCGCAAGAGTTGGCTGTGGGGTTGATCGGCTCCTGCACGAACTCCTCTTACGAAGACCTTGGCAGGGCGGCGTCGCTGGCGCGCCAGGCCGCCGGGAAGAAACTCACGGCTAGGGCCCAGTTCCTGATTTCCCCCGGCTCCGAGCAGGTCCGCTACACCGCCGCACGCGACGGCCGGTTGGAGGCGTTGCAAAGCATCGGCGGCGTGGTGCTGGCCAATGCCTGCGGGCCGTGTATCGGTCAGTGGGTGCGCGAAGGTGCCGACAGGCACGAGCCGAATTCCATCGTCCATTCGTTCAACCGGAATTTCGCCGAGCGGGCCGACGGCAACCCCAACACGCACGCGTTCGTGGCCTCGCCTGAGACCGTGACGGCGCTCGTCTTGGCGGGCGACCTGGCCTTCAACCCGCTCACCGACACGCTGATGAATGAGGACGGCGAAGCAGTCACGCTCGACCCGCCTGAGGGTGCTGAGTTGCCGCCGAACGGCTTTGCAGTGGACGGCCCCGGCTACCAGTCCCCTGCCGAGGACGGTAACGGCATCGAAATTGCCGTGGCGCCCAACTCCGAGCGGTTGCAGTTGATCGAGCCGTTCCCCGCGTGGGACGGCGCCGATCTCGAGGGTCTCAAACTGCTCCTCAAGGTCAAGGGCAAGTGCACCACAGACCACATCTCGATGGGCGGGCCGTGGCTGCGCTTCCGCGGCCACCTCGACAACATCTCGAACAACTGCTTCATCGGCGCGGTCAACGCATTCAATGGCAAGACCAATTGCGTCAAGAACCAGCTCACGGGCGCGTACGGCCCTGTGCCGGAAACCCAGCGTGCGTACAAAGCCCAGGGCGTCGGGACAGTCGTCGTGGGCGACGACAACTACGGCGAAGGCTCCTCACGCGAACACGCCGCCATGGAACCCCGCCATCTGGGCGTCCGCGCCATCCTCGTGAAGTCCTTCGCGCGCATCCACGAGACCAACCTCAAAAAACAAGGCTTGCTCGCCCTCACATTCGCCGACAAGGCCGACTACGACAAGGTTCAGGAAGATGACACCATCGACATCCTCGGCCTGGCCGATTTCACCCCCGGCGCACCCCTGACCGTCATCCTCCACCACGCCGACGGCGCCGCCGACCAACTCCAGGCCAACCACTCCTACAACGAAACCCAAATCGCCTGGTTCAAAGCCGGCAGCGCGCTGAATCTTGCCAAGGCGCGGGCGCGGTGAATCCTTAGCGCTCCCGTGAAGATAAGGAAAACACGACCTCGGCGCGTTGGTGGGCGAGTATCCAGAAAATGCCAATGTTTGACACACATTGTTATTTCTGGTACGTTCTTGGGCAGACGAGGAGGTGATATTGTGAATGTATCGTTGACGCCGGAACTTGAGGGCTTCGTCCAGCAGAAGGTCGAGTCGGGTCGATACAACTCGGCGAGCGAGGTCATCCGGGAGGCCCTCCGGCTACTCGAGGACCACGACGCGTTGCGCCAAATCAAGCTGGATGCGCTCCGAAAGGAGATCGCCATTGGGCTCGAACAAGCTGAACGGGGAGAAGTCAGCCCACTGGACATCGAGTCGATCAAGGCCAAAGGGCGGGAGCTACTTCGAAAACAGCAGGAAGGGTCCTCCTAATGTTTCGGGTTCAGCGAACGTCCCAAGCGGAACGTGACCTTGTGGCGATCTGGAGCTTCGTCGGAGAGTGGAATCCCGAGGCGGCGGACCGTTTGTTGGAGACCATTGACCAGAAATGTGACACGCTTGCCCAGGCGCCACAGATGGGTCGGAGCCGCGAGGACCTCGCTCCGTCCCTCCGCAGCTTCCCTGTGGGCGACTACACCATCTTCTACCGGGCCATCGAAGATGGCATCGAGATTATGCGCGTCCTTCATGGGGCACGAGACGTTTACCGCATCTTTGAAGGGGGGTAACGTATGACGCGTCTTCTGCGTCCACGGTCTCGCCGGGGGAGGTCGCAAGACCCACCGCTGTTCTCAACGTCCTCGGCCTGTGTTGTGGAGCTATTGGGTCCAAGACGGCCGTTGGGATTCGCACTTTTCCATGGCGTTTATGGTATAAGTAGATTTTCGGTGGTTACAGACTGGAGAGGGCATGAAACGCTTCACGTCTTCGTCGTTCTGAGCGAAAGGGAAGGAACTCTTTCCGCACGCAAATTGCTCGAAGCACGCTATCTTCGCTTCGCTCAAAATGACCTGAAGTGTGTGAACCGTTTCGTGATCCCCGTAGTGGGTGTGTGAAATCGCAATGGTTTTGTCAGGAAAGCCCGGTTTTGTGTTTGAGAATTATGGCGGGTCCTATCAGTTGCGGATTCGTACGGCGGAGGACTTGGCCGCGCTGGAGGAACTGGATGAACCGTTCTGGATGGCCACCAGCGCCCCGGTGGACCAGTTAACCTGCGACCCGGTCCTGTTGCGGCGGCTGGACCGCGATGGTAACGGCCGGATCCAGAGTTGGGAGCTTCGACAGGGTGCTCGCTGGCTGTTGCACATGTTGCGCAATCGGCAAGCAGTCACTGCGCGAAGTGATGTGCTTGACCTGGAATCGCTGGATAGGAGCGATGAAGATGGCCAACATCTATATGACACGGCGAAACGGGTGTTGCGGAACCTCGGCCAAGGCGACGGTACCCACCTTAGCCTGACGCAAGTGCGCCACCGCAAGAGAATTCTCGCGCAAGGCGCCCAGAACGGCGATGGTGTCATTCCGCCTGAGAGCGTGCCCGAGGAGGACTTAAGGGCCTTTGTGGAAGATATCGTGGCCACGGTGGGCTCGGTGCCCGATCTCAGCGGGACCCCTGGCACTAATCGGGAACTTCTTGACACTTTCCTCGAGAACTCCAAGGCCCTGCTGGCCTGGCACGAAGAGCTCGAACAGAATGCCGGCGGAGGAGCGCTTCTGCCCTTTGGTGCAGATATGCCTGAGCGATATGAGCTATACGCGCGGTTGGCGCCAACCATCAACGCGTATTTCCGGCACTGCCAGGTAGTGGCGTTCAACGAGACGCTCGGGCGTGCTTCGGCAGAAGCGCCCTGCCCGGAGGACATCTTCCTGAGTGAGGAGCGGGCAACTGAGTATCTTGCGCAGGCTCCCTTGGCACAGCCCCGAGCGGATGGGGTATTGGCCCTGGGAGAAGCGATCAATCCGTTTTACACCGATGCGCTGGCCGAATTGGCGCAGAAGGTTCTGGCGCCGCTTCTGGGTGATGGGTCCCGCGGCGGCAAGCTTGACGAACAACAGTGGCAAGCGGTCAAACGCGCCTTTGCGGCGTACGAGCATTGGCTCGAGAGCAAGAGCGGGGGACAAGTCGAGTCACTGGGCCTGGACAAACTGCAGCGTTACACAGACAGCGACCTGCACGAGCGCCTCGGGGCGCTGATCGAAGCCGATTTGGCGGCGGGCAAAGAGCTCGAGGCGTTGCACGACCTCGAGTATTTGATCCTGCTCCAGCGCTGGTTTTTGGACCTTTGCAACAATTTTGTCAGCTTCCCCTATCTTTATCATCCCGAGCAACGCGCCATGTTCGAGATGGGCCGCCTGGTGCTGGGAGGAACGATCTTCAACTTCAATGCGCGCGTGTCCGACGTGAATGCCCACAGCGCCGTGGCGGCGCGTTCGGGCATCTATCTGCTCTATTCTGAGGTAACCGGCGCTTCGGAAACCGAGGGGTTTTTCATCGTGACGCCGGTCACAAGCGGGCCCCTTGCCGACCTCGGCGTTGGAAAGCGGGGGGTCCTCTTCGACCCGGCGGGGCGGGAATGGGATACGCGCGTGGTCAAGGTCGTGGAGAATCCGGTGAATATCCGCGAGGCCATTGCCGCACCTTTCAAACGGATTGCCGCGTTGATTGCATCGGCTGTGGAACGCATTACGTCCGGGGCGGAACAGCAGCTACAAACGCAGATAACTCAAGCCACCACGTCTCTTGAAACGGGCATCAAGGAGGGTATTGCGCCCGCTCCAGCGGAAGCGGCCGGAACCGTCGCGTCGACGGATTCAGGTAGGAGCGTCAGCGGCATGCGCGATCTCGTGTTGGCCGGGGGCGTAGTCGTGGCGGTGGTAGGCTCGTCCTTTGCATTTATTGCCAGCACATTTGCCTCGATGGACGCCTGGGACGTGCTGGCGGCGCTGGGCGTCGGCTTGGCCATTATCCTCATCCCCACCATCCTGATCGCCTCCCTCAGGCTGCGGCGAAGGAATTTGAGCGCGGTTCTTGAAGCCTCCGGCTGGGCCATCAATGCGCCCATGCGACTCACAGGCGGGTTAAGCCGGCTCCTCGTTCACGAGCCGGTTCATCCGAAGAGTTTCAGGCGCCTCCCCGAAGACCTGACTCGCGCCCTTGCCCGCGCCATTCGAAGCGACCGCCGGCCGTAGAGGGCAGCCCGTAAGGAACCGCGAAAGGTAAAGACCCATGCCGGAGAACATTTACGAGAAGATTTGGGACGCCCATGTGGTCTGTGAGGAGGCGGGGCGGGACACGATCTTGTACATCGACCGGCACTTCGTGCACGAGGTGACGTCGCCGCAGGCCTTCGAGGGGTTACGATTGGCCAAGCGGAATGTCCGCAGGCCGGAGTTGACGTTTGCCACGATGGACCACAACATCCCGACTCGGGACCGCTCGAAACCCATTGAGGACGAAATGGCGCGGAAACAGGTCGAGGCGCTCTCGGCGAACTGTAAGGAGTTCGGCATCACGTGTTTCGACATGTTCGACGCGCACAACGGCATCGTCCACGTGATCGGGCCGGAACTGGGCCTGACGCTGCCGGGCATGACCATCGTTTGCGGGGACTCACACACCGCCACCCACGGCGCGCTGGGCGCGCTGGCCTTTGGCATCGGCACGAGCGAGGTCGAGCATGTTCTGGCGACGCAGACGTTGCTCCAGAAGAGGATGAAGACCATGGAGGTCCGCGTCAACGGCACGCTCCAGGACGGCGTGTCGGCGAAGGACGTGATCCTGGCGATCATCGGCCGGATCGGCACGGCAGGCGGCACGGGCTATGCCATCGAGTTCACGGGCGAGGTCATCCGCGCCATGACCATGGAAGGGCGGTTGACCGTGTCGAACATGACCATCGAGGCGGGTGCCCGCGTCGGGCTGATTTCGCCTGACGAAACCACCTTCGCCTACCTCGAGGGCCGGGAGTTCCTGCCCAGGGACAAGACGTGGGACGAGTTGGTAGCACAGTGGTCGGGTTGGGCCTCCGATCCGAACTGCACCTACGACGCGGCGGTCGAACTGAACGGTTCGGCTATCGAACCCCAGGTGACCTGGGGCACCTCACCGGGCATGGTTACCTCGATCACGGGCAAGACGCCTGTGCT
>CAYRLQ010000051.1:0-18531 GCA_964425145.1 uncultured Nitrospiraceae bacterium | reverse complement strand
CAAGGTGGCCGACCACGGGTCCTCGCTCATTGATATCCTGGTGCAAAACGAGATGATCCGCAAGGAGCGGCGCGTGTTTATGGACCTTCGGACGAATCCGAAGGCCACGAATGGGGGCCTGGAGGAGTTCAGGCTTGAACGTCTGCGGCCTGAAGCCCGTACTTACCTCGATAAATCCGGCGCCACGCAGGGGCGGCCCATCGAGCGCCTGGCGCACATGAACCAGCCCAGCATCGATTTATACCAGGAAATGGGCGTGGACTTGTGGAAGGAGCCGCTCGAAGTCGGCGTGTGCGCTCAACACTGCAACGGCGGGTTTTCCGTGGACACCTGGTGGGAATCGAACGTAAGGCGGCTCTTCGGGGTGGGCGAGCGGGCGGGGCCCCCCGGCGTCCCACGACCGGGGGGCTCGGCGTTGAACTCGGGCCAGGTGGGCAGCCTCCGTGCCGCGCAGCGCATTGCGCACGTTTATTACGGCCACAGCATTTCGGTGGAGGACTTCTCCAGGCTTGCACATGGTGCCGTTGAGGGCTTCGTTTCGGAAATTGCACGCGTGAAAAAGGCGCATCCAGATGCCATGGATTGTCTAGAGGTTAAGCAGACTATTCAGCGACGTATGAGCCAGTATGCCGGCATGGTGCGGTCGCTTTCGGGAATTCGAGAAGCCCTTGCCGCGGCCCGTCGAGAATGGAAAGGCATGCGGAAAAATGGGCTAAAGCACCAAAGCGGCGACTTCTTGCAAGCGCTTGAAGTCCGCGAATTGGCCTTGGCGCAATTGGGGTTCCTCGAAGCTATCCGCGCCCTGCTCGAACGCGGCAGCGGATCGCGAGGATCGCATTTGGTCACCGATGCCTCTGGCACGCTCCCCCACCCGAACCTGGGCGATGAGTGGAGGTTCATCCCCGAGAACCGCGCCTTGCGCAAAGAAATTCTGGACATCGCCTACAATCGCGCTACAGACGGCTTCACCACACGGGTGACAAATCCCAATCCGATGTCCGAAGGCGAGTCTTGGTTTGAAAACACCTGGGCGGAATATCGCTTCGCCTCGATATTTAAGCGTGACCCTGAGGACAGGCCGAGGTCGTACAAGGTTTACGATCGCCAGTAGTTTGATCAGACCTTTGGCCTGGTAATCCTTTCGCTTTTTCAACCCGCGAAAACCTGTAGGCAAAAGATAGGAGGAAACATCATGGTTATACGAAACTGCTTGAGAGCAGGCGGCGCGTTCATTACAGTCGTTGCTTTGTTGGCGCCGGCGCCTGCAGCCCTTGGCGATGACATTCGCATAGGGATGATCGGGCTGGACACATCCCATGTCACCGCGTTTACCGCTCTGCTGAACGATCCTGACCACAAGGACCATGTACCAGGCGGCAAAGTCGTCGCCGCGTACAAGGGCGGGAGCGACGATATCGAGGCGAGCTACTCTCGCGTGGACAAGTTCGCCAGTCAGTTGCGCGAGCAATTCGGCGTTCAGATCGTCGACACAATCGAGGAGCTTTGCACAATGGTCGACGCCGTCATGCTCGAGAGCGTCGATGGCCGCCCGCACCTCAAACAGGCCAAACCGGTGTTCAAAGCCGGCAAGCCGATTTTCATCGACAAGCCCGTGGCTGGGTCCCTCCGCGATGCCATCGAGATATACCGCCTTGCCAAGGAGCATGACGTGCCGTGTTTCAGCTCGTCCTCATATAGGTTCTACAAGAGTTTCGTCGAGCTCAAACAACGCGATGTCGGCGATATCCGCGGCGCGATCTCGTACGGCCCGTGCCACCTCGAGCCGCACCATCCCGACCTCTTCTGGTATGGCGTGCACCCGACCGAGGCCCTGTTTGCGATTATGGGTACGGGCTGCGAGAGCGTAGTCCGCACCTCAAGCCCCGACACCGACGTCGTCACTGGCGTCTGGCCCGGTGGACGTGTGGGGACGCTGCGCGGGCTCCGCAACGCCGAGACACCACACAAGGTCATCGTCTTCGGCACCAAGGCCGTGGCCGAACAACACGGCGGGGGCGACTATGCGCCGCTTGTGGCCGAGGTGATCAAGTTCTTCCAAAGCGGCATCGCACCAGTTTCAGCAGAAGAGACTGTCGAGATTTTCGCCTTTATGGAAGCGGCTGACGAGAGCAAACGCCGCGGCGGGGCGCCCGTCACCATCGATGAGGTCATCAGGAAGCATGGCGGGTAGGAGCCCAGACGGGATTCGTCGATTGCGCGGCGAGGCGACGCCGGCGTCTAGTCGACACTCTGAAACGCGGCGGTCATACCGAGCGGGCCATTTTTGACTTTCGCGGCAGCGCGACGCTAGAATATTTTCCGTATGGTGCGCCCTTTTTGCCGCTGGCGGAAAGGGATTCTTTTTTATCGGGCAAGGAATACGGAGAGAGTGGTGGAAAAGATCATCAGTTTGTGCAAGCGTCGCGGGTTTATTTTTCAGTCCAGCGGCATTTACGGCGGCATTAGTGGCTGCTGGGACTTCGGGCCGCTGGGGGTAGAGCTCAAACGCAACATGAAAAACGACTGGTGGTATGTGTTCGTGCAGCAGCGCGATGATGTCGTCGGGCTGGACGCGAGCATCATCATGCACCCTGACGTGTGGGTGGCCAGCGGGCATGTCGCGGAGTTTCACGACATGCTGGTGGATTGCAAGGAATGCAAACACCGGTTCCGGGAAGACGAGCTCGGGGGTGATCGCTGTCCGGATTGCGGCGGCGAGTTGACCGCGCCGAAGGCGTTCAACAGCATGTTGAAAACCCGCCTGGGCGTCAGCGACGATAGCGCGGTGGAGACCTATCTCCGGCCTGAAACATGCCAATCCATTTTCGTTGATTTCAAAGACGTCTATTCGTCGTCGCGCATGAAGGTGCCGTTCGGCATTGCGCAGATCGGCAAAAGCTTCCGAAACGAGGTAAACCCGCGCAACTTCATCTTCCGCAGCCGCGAGTTCGAGCAGATGGAGATCGAGTTCTTCTGTAGAGAAGAGGAAGAGGATCATTGGTTCGCGTATTGGCAGGAGGCGATCCGGCAGTGGTACCTGGACATCGGACTGCGGGATGAGAAGTTGCGCTGGTATGAACACCCGAAGGAAATCCTCTCACACTACTCCAAGCGGACGACCGACATCGAGTACGAATTCCCGTTTGGCTGGGGCGAGCTCCAGGGCCTGGCGAACCGCGGCGCCTATGACCTGACCCAGCATGCGAGGCATTCCGGCAAAGACTTGAAATTCTTCGACCAGCAGAGCCAGGAAAACTTCGTGCCATCGGTGATCGAGCCATCGGGTGGCGTCGACCGCACATGCCTGGCCGTGCTATGCAACGGCTATCATGAGGAGGAGGTCGAGGGCGACACCCGGGTCGTCATGCGCCTCCACCCGCGCCTGGCGCCGATCAAGGCGGGCGTTTTCCCCCTGGTGAAGAAGGAAGGCCTGGCGGAAATCGCCCAGGACCTCGAGAGTGGACTCCGCAAGAAGTTCAACACCTTCTACGACCAGGCCGGCGCCATCGGCCGGCGCTATCGCCGCATGGACGAAGTGGGCACGCCATTCTGCATCTGCGTCGATTTCCAGACCAAGGATGACGAAACCGTCACCATTCGCGACCGTGACTCGATGGGGCAGGTCCGTCTCAAGATGGACGAGGTTGCGGACTACATCGGGAAACGCTGCTCTTCGGAACGGAACTGATGAGGGATATGGAGATGTAAGGGGATGTGGGGATATCTCCTTATCTGGCAAGTATCCCCACATCTCCTTGGGCCGTGGGCTTATGCCGGAGATCGATTACGACAAGATCGCGGAATGCTATGACCGTCATCGCGGGGTAGGAGGCCCCTACCAAGCGCGGCTCGTGGAGTTGGCTTTGGCGTCGGACGCGCGGCGGGTGCTGGAGATCGGCCCGGGTACGGGCAATAATACCGCCGCGTTGCTTGCTGCGTATCCGTGCGAGGTGATCGCGCTGGAGTTGTCGCAGGGCATGATCGCCAAGGCCAGGGCGAAGGGCGTATCGGCGCGCTGGATACATGGCTCCGGGCTTGCGATTCCCCTGGCTTCAAACAGCGTTGATTTTGTGTTGGGTGTTTACGTGCTGCATCACATCGGCAATCTAGATGGGGTATTGCGCGAATGCGCCCGCGTGCTTGGCCCAGGCATGGCCGTGTTCGTGACCGCGTCGATGGAATACATCGAGCGGCATCCCATGAATCGTTACTTTCCCAGCTTCGGCGAGATTGACAAGGCGCGGTTCCAACCCGTCGAGGAAATCCAGGCGGCGTTCGAGCGCACCGGGTTCCACTCTGTCCGCGCTGAGCGGTTCCTCGATACGCCCAGGCCCATCGACAAGGCCTTCGCCGACAAGGTCGCCAACAAGTTCGTGTCCACCTACGAGCTTATTCCGCCGGAGGAGTTCGCCACGGGACTCGCGCGCCTCTATGCCGACCTCGAGGCGCGGGGCTGCCTCGAGGAGCAATTGGTCTGGGAATCTGTCGCGGTCTGGGGACGGAAGAATTCGGTCTGAAATGTGATTGGATGAAACGCCGGAAGAAGCGAAAACGGGTCCGCACCCGTAACTGGATCCAGGAGCACGAGTTCGCCTTCAGTCACGACCGCGCCAAGCACCGGCGCGGCCCGACGCTGCCGGATTCCGTGCTTGAAAAGGGTTTCGAGCCAACCACGTCGGAGCCGAATGCCGTGGTCGTATCGCATTCGGGCCAATGGGCCTTCGTGAAGACGGACGGCCAGGAACACGGCTGTCTAATTGACGAGAATCTCATCGAGGGCGATGCCACGCTCCTGGCTCCGGGCGATGATGTGCGGGTCGAGCGCGATGGTGACGACTGGTTCGTCCGCGGCATTGCCGAGCGGCGCACCAAGCTCAGTCGGCTGGCCCTCGAGCGGTCGCGCGTCTCCGAGCAACTGATCGCGGTGAACGTCGCTCTTCTCGTGGTCGTCGCCGCGGCGGCGCGGCCGCGGTTCAAGCCGGGCCTGGTCGACCGTTACTTGATTGCGGCGGATGTAGGCGGCGTGGCGCCGTTGCTGTGCATCAACAAAATGGACCTCGTCGATATCGAGCCCGAGGGCGTGGCCCAGTACCGCGAACTCGGGCTGCCCGTGCTGAACACAAGCTGCAAGACAGGCGCCGGCATCGAGGCCCTGCGCCAGGCGCTCAAGGGCAAGCTCAGTGTCTTGGCCGGTCACAGTGGCGTCGGCAAATCCTCGCTGCTGAACGTTATGGACCCGGGTCTCGACATCGAAACGCGTGAAATCACCGAGACCACTGAGAAGGGGCGGCACGCCACCAGTACCTCGAGGCTCTACGAACTCGCCGACGGCATCCGAATTATCGACACGCCGGGGACCAGGCGGTTGGGTGTCTGGGGTGTTTCTTCCGAAGAACTCGCCTTCTATTTCCCGGAGATGGAGCGCCTCGCCGCCGACTGCCGCTTCCGCAACTGCACGCATACGCACGAACCCGGTTGCGCCGTGCGCCAGGCCGTCGAGGTCGGCGACATCGCCCGCCTCCGCTACAATTCTTACCTCCGCATTCGGGAATCTCTGTGAATAGACGCCATTGAACCGGGGCGTTGAAACGAATGTGGTCTGTTCCGGAACTGCAGGTCGAGGTTTGTTTTCTCTGTTTGCCGCCTGGTTTCCCGGCAGCGCCACCGTATTTCGACCATACCTCGGCTGTCGCTCGCCCCTCTCAGAACGTGCTTGCGCTACTTTCGACATTGCTGTTGCCATCCTGCTAATCTTTGGATGAATTGGGACAGTTGAGAAGGAGGAGAAACCTTTCTTGACAGGATTGACAAGATTCACAGGATGTAATAGATGAATCCTGTCCGAGAATACGTGACCGAACTTAGGAAATGGAGTACTTAGGATGAAATGTAATCCTGTCCATCCTGAATATCCTTGTTGAAGAAACGGAGGAGACCATGGCCAAGATAGCGATGATCGGTGCGGGAAGTATTGTGTTTTGCAAGACGCTGTTGATGGACATTCTGGCGACGCCTGCGTTGAAGGACAGCGAATTGCGGCTGATGAGCCGGACGATGCCGAAGCTGGAACGGATGAAGAAGTTTGCGGATAGGGTAGTCAAGGATAATGGCCTGAACGCGGTCGTGTCGGTCACGCTGGACCGGCGTGAGGCGCTCAAGGATGCGGACTATGTCATCGCTATGCTGCAGATCGGCGGCGTCGACGCGTTCCAGAGAGACTACGAGATTCCGCTGAAATACGGTGTGGACCAGTGCATCGGCGACACGATGGGCCCCGGTGGTGTGTTCCGCGCGCTGCGAACGATCCCCGTGATGCTGGACCTCGCCTACGACGTCAGGGAACTCTGTCCGAGCGCGCACATTCTCAACTACGTCAATCCGATGGCAATGATCTGCTGGGCGCTGGGCATGGTGCCGGACATTTCCTTCATCGGGCTGTGCCACGGCGTGCAGACGACGCTCGACCTGATCTCAGGCTACGTGGGCGTGCCCAAGGACGAGATCGACTTCACATGCGCGGGCATCAACCACATGGCATGGTTCCTCAGCCTCGAACACAACGGCAAAGACCTGTATCCCTTGTTCAAGGAGCGGTGCGAGAAGCCCGAGTACTACATCAACGAGAAGGTCCGCATCGAGGTCATGCGGCATTTTGGCTACTTCATGACCGAAAGCACCGGGCATCTCTCTGAATATCTGCCCTGGTTCCGCAAGAACCAGAAAGGACTCGACCTCTATTGCGACGAACCGGCCTTCGGCGGCGAATCCGGCGCGTACTACAAATGGTGTCGGCTGATCGCCGACAAGTTGCAGGACGAAGACATGCTCGCCGACGAGCCCACTACGCTCGACCACCGCAGCGTCGAGTATTGCTCGCACATCCTCGAGGCGCTCGAGACGGGCGTGCCGTTCAGGCTCCAGGGCAACGTGCGCAACGACGGCTACATCACCAATCTGCCCTTCGGCTGCTGCGTCGAGGTGCCGGTGTTCGTCGACAAGCAGGGCATCCACCCTACTTTCGTCGGAGAGCTGCCGCCGCAGTTGGCCGCTTGCAACCAGACAAATGTCACCGTCCAAGGATTGACGGAAGAAGCGGCCGTGACGGGTGACCCGGACCTGGTCGTGGCGGCGTGCGCGCTCGACCCGCTCACATCGGCAGTGCTCACGCTCAAGGAGACGCGCGAGATGGTCGCGGAGATGCTCGAGGCGGAGAAGGAATGGCTGCCGCAGTTCACCGGCGAGACCGTCCGCGCCACGCCCACTATCGCCACCCCACCCGGGACCGAACACGCCGATGTCCCCTTGGACCCAGCGCTTGCCGTGGTCCATCGGTTTGGCGAATTGGCGGACAAGGCCCGGAAAGAAAAGCGTTGAGGCCAGGCGTTACCGGATGGTGCGGCCAAACTCGCTTAAAAAATGGGGACAGTAACCATTTATTGTCATGAGTCGTGGACCGAGCCTACCACACCTCTTGCACCGTTGCAATAAATGGTTACTGTCCCCATTTTTCACCATTTTTCAGTCGCTCATGAGTTCGCGGACGCGCTCAATAAACGCCTCGGTCATCGGGAATTGCCCCGGATAGGGTTCCCACTCGACGTGGCCGTCCATATAGAGCACCCACCCGCCGGGCTCCCCGCGGTCGCCGGGTACTTCCCACAGGAGAGGGATTCGGGCCTGCGTCATGGCGGAGGCTTGCGGGTCGTTGATGTCGGTGATGAGGAACCGCTCGATGCCTTCACGCAGCCGATAGAGCGTTTCCCCGCCCCCGGTGCCGAACCCATCCTCGACGGAGACGTCCTGGCTGGCGAGGCCCTCGGGGCCGTACTGTTCGTACGCATCCAGAAAGGCCAGACCGACGGTCTCATTATCCACGGCGTAGCCCAGGTAGCACGTTTTGACCTCCTGCTGGCCGGTAATCCGGGCCATGATGACCTCGTCAGCGAGGTACTCGGGGTAAATGGAGGCCGAGTCGGGACGGAACGCCCCAAACGTGTTGTCCAGGGCGGGATAAACGCCTTCCGTCTCGTTGGCGAACATTTTGAACACCAGCCCCATCTGTTTGAGCGCGTGCCGGGCCTGTTCGTGTTCCAGCCCTTCCGGTGGTACCTCGGGCGGCGCGTCCACCGGCAATATCAACACCACGTCCTCGGCGGGCGCCTCGACGCTTTCCCAAGGGGTTTGGAGGCCCCTGTTGCCGACCGTGGCCTGGACCGCGTACATGCCGGGAGCAAGGGCCACGCGGAAGGCCCCGGCGCCGTCCGTCTTGACGCCATCTATCCGTTCCTCATCTCTCTCGACGGTGACGAGCGCGTTCACCACGGGCACGCCGTCGGCGTAAACGACCGTTCCCGCAATCACGGCCTCCTTGCGGGCCATAACGATTGCGAGGGGATCGCGCACGGAGGCGGGCGTTACGAGGCCCTCTGGCGCCGAAACCACATCGTAACCGCGCCGTTGGACATGGACGAAGTAGCCGCTGTTAAGGTCCAACGGCGCCAGCTCGAACCGGCCAGCCGGGTCGCTGTGCGCCGTTGCGTGCGGCATCAGTTCGTCACGGGCCTGCCGGCGGGCGAGCAGCCACACACCTGCCACGGGTGTCCCGTCCGGCTCCGCGACGCGGCCTGCGATGGCGCCCGTGGGCCGTGTCATCCGCACCGTCAGCACGCGCTCCTGGCCGGGCCGCCATGTCGCCAGACCCGCTCGCTGCGATTCGGGATCATGGGCGGCCAAATAGCTGACGTTTTGGGCATGCAGTTCGAAACGGCCCTCAGGTGCGGCCAAGAGGAACCGCACGCCGCCCCACCAATCGTACAGGCAATTGTCGGCGACCACGTAGGCTTTCGTGACAGGATTATCGTCCTCATCGACCATGGCCACCATGAACGGTTGCAGGGGCCGAAACCGGAACTCCTCGAAAAAGTGCTCGCGGTCGCTCGCAACTGTGAAGGTGCGGCGCGGTTCGCCCACGCACTCCCATTCCCAGAACCGGTACGGTGAGACCGACACCTGCGTTGCCCCGAACTCGAGGCCGGCTTCGATGGCGCCATCGTCCGCCACGTGGACTTCGCGCGAGCCCATGGGATAATCCGCGTTCGTCAAGTGAACCCGCGCGCCGGCTAACGGCAAGCCGTCTTCGTCTACGACCTGGCCACGCAGCGTGCCGGGGTATTCGCCCGTCAAGTGGAGCGTGTACTGAACGACTTCGCCGGCACGGACGGTCGCGCTTCTCGAGGCGAGGCTGCCTTGCGGCGTGCGGGCCGTCAGGACGTAGCCCGCCGGCGGGAGGTTCTCGAACGAGGCCTGTCCCGCCGCATCCGTTGTGGCTTCAGGAGCCTTGGGCAAGACGCCGTGTCCGCCCTGGACCTGCACGCGCGCACCCGAGACGGGCCGGCCCGCGGCGTGTAGCACCGTGACCATGAGCCCTCCCCCTCGCCTCAGACGCAGGGTGACGGCCGCTTCGTCCGTGCCTTCTCCCACGTAGGTCGGCGCGTAGTCGGGGTGCTCAACCCAGAGGGCGAAGGCCTTGGCCGGAATGCGGAACCGGCCCGAACCGTCGGTTCGCGTCTGTGGTCCAAACCCATCCAACGCGTCGGGCGACCCGTATACGACCGCGCCCGGTACCGGTTCACCCCGCTCACCGACCACCGTGCCGGTCACCACCTCCGATGGGGTCAGGCTGGCGTGCACTTCCACCTCGGCGCCGCGAATGCCGCCCCGGAAGGTGGCCACGACCGGGTCGAATCCTCGCTTGTAGATCCGAAGTCGGCTGGAATCTTCCGGATACTCGACCGTGAAGCGGCCGGCGCCATCAGTGTAGGCAATGGCCGCCGTCTCCGCCGCTGAACCCTCCCAGCGGCGGATTTCGACCCGTGCATTTGCGAGGGGTGATCCTGCCTTGTCCGTGACAATCCCTTGCACCGACCGGGGCGACAGAGGTGGTGGCTCATAAGGCAGTGGCGTGGGCTGTTCCAGGACGGTCGGTTCCGAATCGTCTTCCGTCTCCTCTGGCAAAGACACCGCGAGGGGCGGTGGCGCTGGCTTCGGGGAAACCGGGGCGCTGGCAACCATGGGCGGGGTTGGCGGTTTGGCGAAGTATCCCCTATATACGGTCCATATCAGACCACCCGCAACCAGTAAGAACACGGCTGCGGCCGCCGCCGCGGCCCCGCGCCCAATTAGCCTATGACGCATCGGCACGGTCGCCCTGGGAAAGCGGGTTCGGGGGAGGGTTTCTATCGAAAGCGCGTGAAGGCTGGTAAGCATCGCGTAGTTCTCTTTGCATCTGGCGCATGTTGCCAGGTGATCGGCCACTTCCCGGGCCTGGTTTGCATTCAATTCGCCGTCGACATACCGTGATAACAGTTCGCCATCGCACCCGGTCATGGCCGAAGGTCCTCCAATTCGTGTTGCAGTTTCCGCCGGATACGCCAAAGTTTCTGGCCCACGGCGTCTGGGGTCATGGCGAGCGCGCGGCCGATCTCGCGGTAGCTCATACCCGCCATGTACTTCATCACAAACAGGTCACGCTGGTCTTCGGGCAGCGCGGCTACAGCGTGCCGCAACGACACTCGTAATTCCGCGCGGGCCGCCTCGCACGCCGGGTTGCCGTGCGGCGACGGCACATCCTGGCCCGCCAACGGCCGTTCCCGTCGGCGCTTGCGCACCGTGTCGACCGCCGCGTGCCGAGCAATCCCAACGAGCCAGCGGCCCAGACGCGCCGGGTCCTCGAGCGAACGGATTCCCCTCGCCGCGCGGGCGAACGTCTCCTGCACGACGTCTTCGGCGAGGGACATGTCGCCCACGATCGCATACGCCACCGCGCCCAGCGCGTCGGTATAGCGCGCGACCACGGCGGCGGCCGCCTGCGGGTCGCCGTGCCGCCAGCGGCGCGCCAGCACATCGTCACCAGGTTCCAACTGGCCAGTCCTTCGTGTTGCCGTCTATTCCATAAGTCGAACGAGCCGCGCGTTTCTTACGGCGCCCATTCAAAAAAGGTGGGGTCTCGGCCATGTAACCCCCGGCCCGTCGAACGCCTACCACTGACCCCCCAAATCATCAATCCGCAATCATAAATCAGGTTTCGGCGCGGAGTGGCGAGGTCTGGGTGAGGATGAAGTATGTCACGATGCGTGCAGCGCAGAGGATGAACAGCGTGATGCGGACTCCGAGGTCGCCTTCGCTCAGCCAGCCGCACAGCGCTATCATGACCACCATCATGATGATGCGTCCCAGAGCCAGGGGGACTTCCCAGGCGCTGAGGTACTCGATGCGCTGGGCCGGGTCCTCAGCGCATTGGGTGATGGTGTCGAGCCGAAGCCCTGCGTGGGCAATGCCGAACATGGGACCCGAGGCGGCGCGCAGGAATCCAAAGATGATAAGGGTCACGACGGTCAATTTCGCCGCTATCAATACCCCCGCCGCCAGCAGCAAGAACATCCCCCAACGCATGAACGCGCGCCGAGTCCGCGGCACAATCGCGCGCCCAAGCAAGTAGGCCACGATGACGCCCGCCAAGGCCTGAAATGAGGCGTATCCCCCCACGCTCAACTCGCTGCCGGTCTGCATATACATGAGCAGGCCCAGGAGAAAGATAAAGATGTTGAAGGAGCCTAGCTGCGACACGGCCGCCAGCATGATCAGTTGCCAGTCACGCTGGTCTTTCCCGGGAAACAGCGCCCGGCGCAGCCGGAATGGCCGCCGCACGTTGTCTGGAGGCATGAGAAAACTGACCCCAGCACAAACGAGGTAGAGCACGACGACGATAGCGAACACACGATGATAGCCCGCGCGCGGTTCGTGGGCAAAGTGAATGACGAAGCCGCTGACCAGCGGCGCAAGAAGCCGCGACGCCCCAGAGATGGACACCAGCAAACCGAGGTAGTACTCGCGTTTGCCTTCCACGGTCACGTCGAAATTGAACGTATTCGAGCCGGCCCAGAAGCATCCCCAGGTTACGCCGAGCAGTATGCCCAGCGGCACGGCATATTCGGGCGAACGCTCCCGCAGGACCAGCAGCGTTGTATAATACGCCGCGTACAGCACCAGGCCCAGCCGGTAGACGTGAAGCCGGTCGTGTGCCGCGGAGTACCAACCTGCCAGGATAAACACGATCGGCGTGACGACATATAGAGCCAGGTAATGCTGGCAGATGACGCCGAAATCCAGGCAGTTGATCCACAAGTAAACACTGACAAAAACCGAGCACAGTGCTTCCGAGGCGCTGAACAGCGCGCCGAGCGTCAGGGCCACCCACGCTCTCGGTTCAAGACGCTTCTGTGTCATAACCCCCAAGGGTACCAGTAGT
Organism: uncultured Nitrospiraceae bacterium; assembly: GCA_964425145.1. Lineage (GTDB taxonomy): Bacteria > Hydrogenedentota > Hydrogenedentia > Hydrogenedentales > SLHB01 > CAYRLQ01. The sequence goes on along the minus strand of CAYRLQ010000051.1, from coordinate 6,224 downwards.
CAGTTGCCGGTTGCCAGGGTCGTGCGAAGTTCGAAGTGCGAAGTTCGAAGTGCCAAGTGCGAAGTGCGAACGCGCCTGTGCCTTGCCCCATTTCTAAGAACTCCGCATTTCGCACCTCGCACTTCGCACTTCGCACAGATGGGCGGGTCAAGTCGTCTCGCTCGCTTCCTGGAACATCTTCGCGACCTCCTCGGCGCCCCAACACGCGGCGAACAGCCGCGCGGATTCCGCGGCGAGTTCGCGCGCTTCGTCGTGCTTGCCCAAGGCCTGCCAGGCGCGGACCATGTCCATGCGGTAATCGGCATCGAACGCGGTCAACGGCAGGCCCTCGGCGAGAATCCGGGCCGTCTCTTCCAGTTTACCCAGGCGGCTCTCAGCCACCGCCCGGATTCGGTATGGTAAGGCGATATTGGGCATCCATCCGATACTTTTCACGGCCATGTCGCGCGCCTCTTCGTACTTTTCCCGCTCGAGCCAGATTTGCGCCAGGCGCGTTGCCGCAGCCGCCCAAATCATCTCGACGCGCTGCTTGCCTAGCGCCAGCGCACGGCGCGACGCCGCGTAATAGGGGTCGCTGAAACTTCCGAGGAGCAGGCCGCCGTAGTCGCAGGAGTGGGCCTCGAGGGTGAGCTCGAGACACCGTACCTCTGCCGGGGTCGCGCTCGAGTGCCGGCACACAAACGCCAGGTTGAACCAGAGCACTGCGCTGTCTTTGCAGCGCAGGCACGCCTGCTTGAGCCAGCCCAGGATATCCTTCGTCAGGGCCTTGCGTTCCTCTTCGGGCGCGGCCGGGATTCTCGCAAGCACCCCGCTTGCAGCCGCGACGAGAAACTCGGGTCGCTTGTAGTATTTCCGCGCGTAAGGTTCCAACAGTTCATCGATAAATGCGCGTTGACTCGGCACGAGGCTCGAGGCATACTGCATGATCTCCGCATGGGCCTGTACTTCCTCGGGGAACTCTCGAAAGGCCCGCCCGCCCATGGGCTGTTCGGCGATCCAATTCAGGAGCGTGTCCAGGCGGTTCTCGCCGGCGAGGATCGCGGCCTTGGCGTGGCCCTGCCGCGTGATGCGCGCCGCTTCCTCGGGATGGGTCAGGTAATACTCGATCAACGCGACCAGATTGTCGGGGCGATACAGGACCACTTCCTCACCGTCCCTCAGCGCGTCGCACACTTCGAGGTTGTCTTCCTCGACAAACAGGAGCGCATTGCAGGCGAGCGTCTCGAAACAGCGGAGGTTCATTTCGCGCCGCAGCGCATAGTTCAGCACAATGCGCGCGCGGTTTAACAGGCGTGCGTAGTCTTCGGCATAGACCCCCGAGCGGATCAGCACGCGGTACCGGTCGGACAGCTTCGCTGCTTGCTCCAGGTATTGAGCGCGTTCCACGTGGATCGCGTGATTGAGGTTGCCCACAAACGCCACGTCGATGTCCTTTTCGACATCAAGCTTGCGATGTACGGGCGTTTGGTGTGAGTACAGCGGGAAGAAATATCGTGGCGTGGCACCGGGCGGGCGCAGCACTTGCGCGCCAAGCTTGTCGGTCAGGACGATGTCGTACCGGGCGAGGTTGTGCTCGATTTGCGCGTAATACACATTCCAGTCGGATACGATGGCAACGGTCTTGATGGGGCAATGCTCGATTTCACGGGGAGGCGGGAACATCTCCGGCACCCAACAGATCAGCAGGTCCGGCGTCCAGTCCTTGGCGATCCGAGCGATGAGGTCTTCGGCCGTTTCAGCGGGCCCAAAGGTATAATCGGGGTTCTCCGCCAGCGGTGTGGCGGGTGTATCCAGGACTACATCCTCGCTGCCTTCCGCGACGAGTGTGCGCACTTCGTGACCGCACCGCGACCAGAACAGTGTCACCGGGGCTTGCGCCGTCGCGAAAGGCATGCCCATGGACAAAACGTTCATCTTCTTTTTCTTGACAAGGATAGACAGGATGGACAGGATGTTTTCGTATTATCCTGAATATCCTGGCAATCCTTGTTCATTCTCATCTCATGGCAAAACGCGCCACGTTCGTTTACTTTCGTTGAACGTACTCCGCTAAGGTCCTCCAGGTCAAGCTGCGTTCGCTCAGGATGATGGACACGGGGACGGAGTTGATTGGAGGCTCTCTGGGCTGAGGCTTCTGTCGACTGCTGGAAATGTGGTGCAGGCTGTCCAGCCTGCGCAAAATCGGCGCCGCACTTGCGTATTCCTCTGAAGAATCTGTACAGTACTGCAAGCCTTGTTTGGAGAACGACCAGTGAAGCAAGCGTGTTGGTTTGGGTGTACCTTGGTGGCGGCGGCGATTCTGGCGGGGTGTGGCGGTTCGGAGCAGCCGGGCGGCCAATCGCCGTCGCCGCCTGACGAAAAGCCTAAGGTGATCGGGACGTCGCTGCTGACCCAAACTCATGTGTTTTATCAGGACATGGTTTCGGCGATGCATGAGGAAGCCGGGAAAGAGGGGTTTAAGTTACGGATTCAGTACGCCGAGTTCGACTCGCGCAAGCAGAACGACCAAGTGGAGATGTTTGTCACACAAGGGGTCGACGCCATTATCCTGGCGCCGGTGGATTCGGCGGGTGTGACGCCAGTGGTCGCGGAGGCGCGCAAGGCCGGCATTCCGGTGTTCACGGTGGACATAGCCGCGCACGGTGCGGATGTGGTGGCACATGTCGCCTCGGACAACTACACAGGCGGTGAAATCCTCGGGGAGTATCTGGCAAAGCTTATGGACGGCAAGGCCACCGTGGCGATTATTGACCATCCGTCGGTGGAATCGGTGCAGCAACGGACCGCCGGGTTCGTCAAGGCCCTCGAGAACTACCACGACATGAACATCGTCCAGCGGGTTCCGGGCGAAGGCCAGCGCGACAAGGCCTTCAAAGTGGCCCAGGACCTCCTCCAGGCCAGCCCCGATGTGGACGCCGTCTTCGGCATCAATGACGATTCAGCGCTGGGCGCGCTCGCGGCGGTAGAGGAGGCGGGACTTCAAGACAAGATCATCATCGTAGGATTTGACGGCACCCCGGAGGCCCTCGATGCCATCGTCCGGGGCACGGCCCTGAAGGCCGACACGGCCCAGTTCCCGAAAGATATCGGGCGAATGACCATTGAGACGATTGCCCGATATTTCCGTGGTGAAGAGGTGCCGGCCGAGGTGCCCGTAAAAGTGGAGATTTTCGACCAGGCCCGGCTACAGGCGGAGCGAGACGGATGAGCGAATATGTGCTCGAGATGCGGGCGATCACCAAGCGGTTCCCGGGCGTGCTGGCGCTGGATAAGGTGCAGTTCGACCTGCGCCGGGGGGAGGTCCACTGCCTGGTGGGCGAGAATGGCGCGGGCAAATCCACCTTGGTGAAAATCCTGGCCGGCGCGCAGCCCATGGACGCCGGCGAGATTCTCATGGCCGGCGAGCCGCTCCACATCCACTCGCCGCATCATGCTCAGGAACTGGGCATTAGCATGATCTATCAGGAATTCAATTTGAGTCCCTTCCTGAGCGTGGCCGAGAACATCTTCCTGGGCCGGGAACCCCGCATTGGGCGCTCGCCCTTCATCAACTGGTCCAAGATGTACGGGGACGCACGGGACATCCTCGCGCGCATCCGCGTCGACCTCGATGTGCGCAAGCCCGTCAACGAGTGCAGCGTCGCCCAGCAGCAAATGGTCGAGATCGCCAAGGCCTTGTCGTTCAACTCGAAGATCATCGTGATGGACGAGCCCTCCGCCACGCTGACCGAACACGAACTCGACGCGCTGTTCGAGCTCATCCGCAACCTGCGCCGGTCGGACATCGGACTGATCTACATCTCGCACCGGCTTGAGGAGGTCTTCGAGATCGGCGATCGCTGCACCGTCATGCGCGACGGCCAATACATCGCCACGAAGTCCGTCTGTGACCTGAGCCGCGAGGAGATCATCAAAATGATGGTTGGACGGGAACTCAAGGACGAGTTCCCCAAAGAGAATTTTGAGTTGGGCGAAGAGCGGCTGCGCGTCGAGGGGCTGACGCTCGATGGCGCATTTGAGGACGTCAGTTTCGGCATGCGTACCGGCGAGGTCGTCGGCTTGACGGGGCTGGTGGGCGCGGGGCGGACTGAAGTGGCGCGGGGTATCTTCGGCGCGGATAAGCTCGATCGCGGCCAGATTTTCCTCAACGGCAAGCCAATTAGTGTACGCTCGCCCCAGGACGCCATACGCCAGGGCATCGGCCTGCTCACCGAGGACCGTAAGAACCTGGGGCTGGTACTGGGCATGAATGTGCGTGAGAACACCACCCTGGCCAACCTGAAATCGGTGGTTAAAGGCGTGTTCATCAGCCGGCGCGAGGAACGCAGCGTCACGGAGCGGTATATCGACGAGCTTAAGATCAAGACGCCGAGCGTCGAGCAGATCATACAGAATCTCAGTGGCGGCAACCAACAAAAAGTGGTGCTTGCCAAGTGGCTGTTCACGCAATCCCGCGTGCTGATCTTCGACGAGCCCACCCGCGGCATCGACGTCGGCGCCAAGGTCGAGATCTACAGGCTCATGAATGACTTGGTCCGCCAGGGGGTCTGTGTGCTCATGATATCGAGCGAATTGCCCGAAGTCCTCGGCATGTGCGACCGGATTCTCGTGATGCATGAGGGCAGGCTTGCCGGCGAGTTGGCCCGCAACGAAGCCACGCAGGAGCGGATTATGCGCCTGGCGACGGGAGAAGCCCTCGCGAATGCCCAGTAGTGCGTCACGAAGAATATACCTGGTCGTCTGTCGATATTCGTGTGGCCGTATTTCTCGTGCTCGTTCGTCGTGCTCGTGCACGTCCTCGTTTTTCGTATTTCGAGCACGAACACGAGTACGAGCACGTTGCTGAGACATGAAACACCACGCTAGTTCCGGCGCGCGCCATGGCTTCTGGGAATTTCTCAGTACCTACGGGCTGCTCATGCTTGCGTTGGCCATCGAGTGCCTCGCGTTCGAGGTGATCGCTCGTCACCAGGGCCGCCCCAGCTTCCTGTCCATCAAGAGCCTCATCCTCGTGCTCAATCATTCGGCGGTCTTCGGCGAGATGGCCGTCGGGATGACTTTCGTGATTATTAGCGGCGGCATCGACCTGTCCGTCGGGTCGCTGGTGGCGTTCGGCGGCGTGATCTGCGCGAAGATCGTCCAGGCCGGCGGGGAACCTGTCTGGGCGTGGATCGTCCTGGGCTGGATAGGGGCTCTGTTGGCGGGGGCCGCCGCTGGGAGTTTCGCGGGATTCCTCATCACCCGGTTCGAGATCCCACCGTTTATCGCGACCCTGGCGTTGATGAGTTCCCTGCGCGGACTAGGCTACATCATCGCCAAAGGCCAGCCCATATCGCCCTTGCCCGAGGCCTACCAAGTGCTCGGTCGAAACCGAATAGCCCACAGCATCCCCATCAGCGTAGTCCTGATGTTGGCTGTTCTCGCGGCGGGGGCCATCCTCCTCAATCACACCCGGTTCGGCCGCCACGTGCGCGCCATCGGCGGCAACGAAGAGTCCGCCCGACTCAGCGGCGTCAACACCCGGCGCGTGAAATGGCTGGTCTACTGCATGTGCAGCACATTGGCCGTAGCCGGCGGTCTGATTCTGTCGTCCAAGCTGGGCTCCGGCAGCCCCAAGGTCGGTCTCGGCGACGAACTAGCCGTGATTGCCGCGGTGGTCGTCGGTGGCACCAGTCTCAGCGGCGGGCGCGGCACCGTCGGCGGCACCTTCATCGGGTTGCTGATCGTGTCAGTGCTCAGCAGCGGCCTGAACTGGGTTGGTGTCGAGACCTTCGGCCAGCAGGTCATCCTCGGCGCCGTCATCCTCGCCGCCGTGCTCCTCGACCGTTTCAAAGGCCACACCTGACGCACACTGCGCCCCCGGCTTCGGGCCTGAATTGACCGAGGACGGCCGCGTGATATAATGGAGTGGCGAGGTCGGTGTATGAAGTTTAGCGAGTTGGTGCGGCTACTGGAAGAGAACGGTTTCCGGATTGTCAGGGGAAAAGGCTCGATTCGGTACTATGGCAAGGCCGGATGGCCCAAGTTGATTCGCATCGACTACCACGGGGCGAAGGAGGTCCCTAAGGGAACGTGCCAGGCCATACTCAAGGCGGCTGGCATAGGGAGACATCAATGATAAACCTGCCCTACTCGCTGGTGATCGAAGCCACGGAGGAGAACGACTACTTCGGATTCTATTCCCCTGACCTGGAGGGTTTTACGGGTATCGGCCACTCGATTGA
>CAYRLQ010000050.1:11104-18535 GCA_964425145.1 uncultured Nitrospiraceae bacterium | reverse complement strand
AGTTCCTTTCTTGGATGTTGAGATGGTCGAATTCGCGCTCACCATACCTACGAAATTGAAGCTTTACAGGCAGGATGATGGAATGCGCATAGAGAAGTGGATTCTTCGAAGGGCCTGTGAAGACCTTCTTCCCGCAGAAGTCCTCTGGCGAAGCAAGGAACAGTTTGATGAAGGTAGTGGCACAACTGATGTCATAGCGGAAATCTGGAAAAGCCGGGTCTCGCCAACCGAGGCCCAGGAGTATGCTCAGCGATACCCCGAGGACGGAATACGTTCGCCAGAAGAATGTCTGTATCACCAGGTGCTGCTAGACGTTTTCTCAAACGCCGAACCTATACGCCGGAACGTAGCCAGATGGTCGGACCGACCTTTTAATTAGTTTCTGTTGCGGAAAGGGATTCTGGCCATCGGGTTAAGTCTCGTATCCTGTGTTGTCGGTTGTGATGCGGGGCGGCGAGAGGGCTGTGCCTCGGACGTGGCGAGGTCGTATTGCGCGCGAGGAGGCGGGGCAGGACGAGGGACGAAACACGAAGGATGAAGAGCGAAGCATGAGTTGTGTTAGACTATGAAGGCTGAAGGTCGAAGTATGCAGGATGGCGTGTGAAAGGGTCGCCAATGTCTTATCGTGGACATACCGAGAACGGTGCGGTAGTCCCGGATGAACCGGTCGTTGTCAGTCGACGTGCGAATACGGAAGTTGATTTCGCCGGTGCAACGGGGTAGCCTGGACCACGTATGAACAAACGTTGATCCCAGAGTGCAAAACGGGAGATTGCAGATGGTTCTTGTGCAGGCCAAGGTAGTTGACGCAACCCATCTGGAGTTGTCAAAGCCTATTGCCGGGCCCCTGGGTCGGAAAGTCCTCGTGTCCGTAGCCGAGTCAAGCGACGTAGATGCGGATCGTGAACAGTGGCTCGCGCTTTCCGTTGAGGGATTGCGGTCAGGCTACGGCGATTCTGAGCCGGAATACAGCCCCGCAATGGTTAGGGAACGAAATCCGGAGTACGAGGCGTAAAGGCGGCCGAAGGCCTGTGGTAAACTGCGAACACGGATTGAAACATCGTCGAGAAGGAACAAGAACATGGTCTATGTCGTCCATATAGAGAGGGGAGAGGATTCGGGGTATGTTGCTCACTGCCCGGCTATTCCCGGCTGCCACAGCCAAGGGCAGACCCTGGAAGAGGCCATTGATAATATCAAAGACGCCATAAAGGGATGCGTTGAAGCGCTTGGAAAGGACCTTGTCTCCCCGCCCCGGGAATCGTTGGTTGTTGAGGTCACCGTGTAATGCCGAGACTTCCGGTCGTATCTGGAAGACAAGCGCGACAGGCGTTTGAGCGGGTGGGATGGAAATCCGTGCGCGTGGGAAGTTCTCGTCATTTGATTCTCAGGAAGGCCGGCTCGCCTGTCGCGCTTTCCATTCCCGATCACAAGACGTTGGATCGCGGCTTGTTGCGCGCCCTCATCCGGGATGCTGGAATGTCGGTCAAGGAATTCGTAGGCCTGCTTTAGGGCGAAGGCCGCTGCGCACGAGTCGTACGATCCAGATCGGCTTTGGTCCGGCGGCCTGCGGCCGAAGCATGGAGCTAAAGTCACTCTGGAAGGAGGAGAAGCATGGGATACGCGCCCTCAAAGCTGACCGTTCTCGTCGGTGCGGGCCTGATGGTTCTTGCAGTCCAGGCGGCCTTCGCCGCGACGGAAGACCTCGGAGACGGCTTTTTCGCCACGGCGTGGCCACGCCCGTGAGCAACCACCGCGGCACGGTCGCCACCGTGGACGAGAGGGCCGCAACGTCGTGCCGGTCCGGCTGTTTGACCACCGCGGCGGGTATGCGCTCCTGATGATCGACGGCGAGATGGGAAGAGCGAAGGATGAAGGGCGAAGTGTGGTAAACTGTGAAGTGTAAAGGCTGAAAGGGAAACGTCATGCCTTATCGTGGACATATTGAGAACGGTGTGGTGGTCTTGGATGAAGCGCTCGAGATTGCGGATGCGACGGTGGGCGCCATTGAAACGCTCAAACCTCCGCTGGGAGGGCATCACAAGGATGATCGGTCATGACAGTCTATCGTTTTGCCGCCGTAATTGAAAAGGACGAAGACGGCTACTACGCATTCTGCCCCGAACTCCAGGGCTGCCATACGAGCGGGGACACTTACGAGGAAGCGCGGGCGAATCTCACTGACGCTGTCCGGCTTCACGTCCAGGATCGCTTGGCGGCCGAAGAGGAAATCAAGCCGCCGGAAAGCGTCAACCTGACGAGCGTCGAGGTAGCCATATGAGCGACCGTGCCGGTCCATGCCGGGAAGATCTTGCACCCAAAGGTCTTGAAAAGCATCCTTCAGGACGTAGACATGTCGGTCGAAGAGCTGAGTAAGGAACTGTGACAGTAGAATCATCTTTAACGACGAAGGGCGAAAGTGTGCTAAAATATGAACGGCAAAGGCTGAAAGTAATGGGCCATGATGGAGATATCGAGATGGAACCGGTAGGAAAACGCGTGATTACCGATAAAGCGGGTCATCCCGTTGCAGTTCAGGTCGACTACCGGGAGTGGCTGAGAATCGAACGGGCGCTGCAGTTGTCGAGCTACGCGCGCCAACAGACGACGGACCTGGCGCGGTTCAGCGGCGCGCTGCGTTTCCAGGAAGACCCGGTGGCCTACCAACGCCGGATACGTCGAGAATGGACGTAGCCCGGGTTCTGGACACCAATGTCGTGCTGTACCTCCTGCGCGGGGACCTGATGGAGGCGCTTGGGCCAGCCGACTACTATGTCTCAGTCATCACTGAAATGGAGCTGTTATCTTTCCCGGGACTGGACCCTGCGGGACAAGTCGCGATCGAGGAATTCCTCGGAGCCGTTATGGTTGTTGACTTAACACCGGAGATCCGACGGGCCGCGATAACCCTGCGCCGTAGAGACCGACTGAAACTTCCCGATGCGATCATTGCGGCGACCACCCAGGTGTTGCAGGCGACGCTGCTCACGAACGACGAGGCACTGCTCCGGATTGAGGGTGTCCCTGCCCAGTCCCTGAGGCTTAGAAGGCAGGGCGGGTGAGCAACCAGCCCAATCGTGTGCATGTTTTCGCCTTGGCGAAGAAGCTCGCAAAAGCGTTTTGATTTGGACCTAAGAGAAAGGCAACGAACCATGAACGACAAGATTTGGCAAATCATTCGTGTTACTACAGTATGTGTTGTGATGCTGCTGGCAGGTTGGCTCAGCTTGATCGCCTCGGCCGATGATGCTTTGGATGAGGCTGGTCTGATCGACGTGCTCGAGAGCGACGCAGGCTGGCTGGAGAAGCAGACGGCGTGCCGTGGCTTACGGCAGATAGGCACGGTCAAATCCATTCCCGCCCTCGGGGCGCTGCTACCAGACGAGGAATTGTCACACATGGCGCGCTATGCCCTTGAGCCGATGCCCTACCCCGAAGCCGGCCAGGCATTGCGTGACGCGCTGGCCAAGACGGAGGGCATGCCCAAGGTCGGCGTGATTATCTCGATCGGTGCGCGGCGGGACCCGCAGGCCGTACCGCTATTGGTTCCGCTGTTGAAGGGCTCAAACGTGGATGTCGCGTGCGCCGCGGCCGGCGCGCTCGGCCGCATTGCTACACCCGAGGCGGCCAAGGCCTTGTCCGACTTCCAAAGCGCCGCGCCCGAGGCGGTGCGGCCGGCGCTGGTCGAGGGGTTGCTCACCGCTGGGCAACGTTTTGCGCAGGAGGGCAAGGGCGAGCTGGCGGCTCCGATCTACCAGGAGCTGGTTGCATCAAGCCGGCCCATGCACGTGCGGATGGGTGCGTTCCGTGGGTTGGTCTATGCCCAGCCGAACCAGGCCCCGGAACGCCTGATCGAGGCCCTGGGCGGCAACGAACCGTTGTTCCGCGACATGGCGGCGCAGATCATCGCCGAGACGTCCGGTGCAGATACGACAAAGCTGTACGCCGACGCCTTGCCGAAGCTGCCCACCGGCGGGCAGGCGGCACTGCTGCGTGGTCTGGCCGACCGCATGGACCCGATGGCTCGCCCGGCGGTTGCCCAGGCCATCCACAGTCCTGACAAGCAGGTGAAGCTCGCTGCGGTGAAGGCGCTGGGGATGCTCGGCAGCGCTGCGGATGTGGCCGCGCTCACCGGGTTGCTGGCCTCGGACGATGCCGAAATCGCCGATGCCGCTAAGGCCGGCCTGACGACGATGCAGGGCGAGGGCGTGGACCCGGCCATCGCCGCCACCGTTCCCAACATCGCACCCGCCGTGCGTGCAGAGCTGCTGGAGCTACTGGCAAACCGCAGGGCCGAGCAGGCCGTGCCATTAGCCGTCAAAAGCCTCGACGGCACCGATGCGTCGGTTCGCATCGCAGGCTTACGTGTCCTGGCCCTGCTGGGCGGCAAGGAGCAGGCCCCGGTGGCCGTGGATGCCGTAGGGGCTGCGGCCGATTCCTCCGAACGGTCTGCCGCGGAGAAGGCGCTGAGCGCCATCTGCTCGCGCAGCGGGGACGATGTACTGCCGATCGTCCTCGACGCTATGAGCGGCGCCGGTCTCGAGTCGCGCATTGTCCTGCTCCGCGCCCTTGCTCGGATCGGCGGCCCCAAGGCGTTGGAAACCGTACTCGCGGCCCTCGACGACTCCAATGCGCAGATCGGCGACGAGGCCATGCGCCTGCTGTCGAGCTGGTCAACCCTCGACGCCGTACCTCACCTGCGCAAACTAGCCCAGAGCGACGATCTCAGCCGGCAAGTGCTGGGGCTGCGCGGCTACGTGAGACTGGCGCGGGTCGAGCCGTCCTCAGAGAAGAAGGCCCGCATGCTCACGGAGGCCATGGATTTAGCCAAGCGGCCGAACGAGAAGAAGCTCGTGGTGGCCGCCTGGGGAACGCTGCCGACGGAGCAATCGCTCAACATGCTCCTGCCGCAGCTGGACGATACGGCTGTGCGGACTGAAGCGGCTTCGGCCATCGTCGCGGTTGCGGCCGAACTGGGCAAGAAGGATGAGAAGAGCAAGACCCAGGCCATAGACGCCTTGAGGGCAGTCCTCAAGAAGTGCGAGGACACTGAAATTCGCAAGAGTGCCCGAAAGGCTCTGGCGAGTCTCAGATGATGGTCCGGCCGCGGGCGATGCAGGCCCTGTAGCCGTCTTACTGCACCCCGCGCTTCCTAAGTACAGCTCAACATAAATAGGGTTACAAATCGGGTTCAGCGCCTTGCGAGAGGCAACCACCGCCCCCGTCATTGCGAGCGACCGCAGGGAGCGCGGCAATCTCCTTAAGTGCAAGGACTTGGCCGGAGCGAGATTGCCGCGTCGCTTCGCTCCTCGCAATGACGTGCTGGGGATATACTCCGCCCCATTGTGTATCCTTTATTCTGTTGAGCCGTACTTAGGTAAAACGCCGGTCGAACGCCAGCGAAAGCAGTACAAGGCGGTCCGACCGTTCACAATGTCGTGCTACCGGCCTGTGGCACCGTACGCGATTTCCTCTGTAACGGGGCTGATTTCAAGGGAAGTCAACAACCTGGACGCTTATCATGAACTTGAATCGTCGTCGATTCCTAGCAGTTGCGGCCGGCGCTGGGGCGCTTTCGTCCTTGCCCGCTGATTCGTCCGGCATCGAGGACCCTGGGGTTTCTGTGGAAGAACTCGACAAAGCCGCTTCTGCCCCTATGCTGAACCTCGAGAATCTCAAGTCACCCGTGATTATCGAGTCGATCAGACTCCTGCGAAAAGGGCGGGAGTACTTTGTGCACGTGAGGTCCAAGGACGGTGCGGAGGGCATTTCGGTCACGAACTCTCGGGCCGGATACCTTCATCCAATCTTGAATGGATTGGTCATTCCTTACTTTATCAGGAAGGATGCCCGGGGTCTGGAATCGCATCTGTTCGGTGTCTACAGGTACCGCAGCAATTACAAGCTTCAAGGTTTGGCGTTGTGGTGCCCGCTGGCCTGGGTGGAATTTGCCCTGCTCGACATGCTGGGAAGGATCGCCGACAAATCCATTGGTGAGTTGCTCGGTGGTGTTGTTCGACGAAGAGTAGCCTACTATGTGGCCAGCGGCCGGCGGGACAGCACGCCCGAGGAAGAAGTGGAATACCTGCTTGGCCTGATCGAGAGAACCGGCGCCAAGGCGGTCAAGTTCCGTGTCGGAGGACGGATGAGCAGGAATGCGGACGCGATGCCCGGGCGCACAAGAAAGTTGATTCCCCTCTCGCGCAAAACGCTGGGCGACAAGATTGACATCCACGCCGATTCCAACAGTTCGTACGACCCGCCCCATGCCATTGAGGTCGGGAGAATGCTGGAAGACATAAAAGCCGTCTACTTCGAAGAGCCCTGTCCCTTCGATCACCTGGAAGATACGAAACGCGTCACAGACGCCTTGACAATACCGGTTGCAGGTGGTGAGCAGGAGTTCAGCGAACGCCGGTTCCGCTGGATGATCCATAACCGCGGCGTGGACATCGTACAGCCGGACTTGCATTACTACGGCGGGTTGATCCGTTCCAGGCGGGTGGCGCGCATGGCGGCCGTTGCAGGAATGCCCACCACGGTGCACATCTCCGGCGGCTTCGGGTTCATATACATGCTGCACTTCGCCTCTTGCACACCCGACATCGGCGCATACCAAGAGTATAAGCAGGGCATCGATAAGTACGGCGGCTGGTTTAGCCCGGGTTTGGAGGTCAAGGACGGCGCCTTGACGGTCCCGGCCGGCCCGGGCGTGGGGATTACCGATATAGGTGAACTGCTGAAAGGCGCGGAACACGTGACGTAGGTTGGCTGAACGCAGCACTGACCGCCCCCAAGCACGCAGGTCTCCGGCGCCAATTTGTCCCATTTGCGCTGACGATGTATACTTGATCATGGTTGGCGAACACACCAAGAAGGAGGGATTGACAATGACGAAAAGGCGGCTTCCTGTCAGACATCTCAATTTGACCATGAACCAGTGTCAGCGCGTCTTGTGGGCCGTGTGCGTCCTCCTAACGAGCACGCTTTGCGCAGTGGGACAGGAGAGCCCGAGCAGCGGCCGCTGGATAAGCCTCTTCAACGGTAAGGACCTTGAGGGGTGGAAGGTCAAGATCGCCGGCCATGAATTGGGTGACAATTACGGCGACACCTTCCGGGTCGAAGATGGAATCCTGAAGGTGTGTTATGACAAGTACGATGGATTTGACGGCAAGTTCGGGCACCTGTTCTATCAGGAGGAGTTCTCGAACTACCGGCTTCGGGTGGAATACCGCTTTGTGGGCGAGCAGATCGCCGGCGGTCCCGGCTGGGCATTCCGCAACAGCGGCATCATGATTCATGGCCAGTCGCCCGAGAGCATGGGAAAGAATCAGGAATTCCCAGTGTGTATCGAGGTGCAATTGCTGGGCGGCAAAGGTAGCGGCAAACGGTCTACGGGCAACCTCTGCACACCAGGCACGCACGTTGTAA
>CAYRLQ010000050.1:0-11094 GCA_964425145.1 uncultured Nitrospiraceae bacterium | reverse complement strand
ATTCCAGCTCGAAGACCTACCACGGCGACCAGTGGGTGACGGCGGAAGTGGAAGTGCACGGCAACACCATCAAGCACATCGTCGAAGGGGAGACTGTGTTGGTCTATAGCGATCCCCAACTGGACGAAAATGACCCGAACGCCAAGAAGCTGCTAGAAGCCGGGCAGAAGAAGATGCTGACCGGCGGCACCATATCCCTTCAGTCCGAGAGCCACCCCGTGGAATTCCGAAAAGTAGAGCTGCTGAAAAGTGATAATGAATAAGGATAGCCAGGATATTCAGGATAACATGAACACATCCTGTCCATCCTGAGCGTCCTTGTCAAGAATCAGTTGACGCATGCCCCCCGCGCCATCTCCTCTCGGGCGTATGATCGCCAGAGCCCGCCGGCTATTGCGATGAAGGCCATTGGCCCCCAGAAACGGGACCCTGGCATGAGGGCGACGATGAATAGTGCGCAGGCGACGGTTGCCCCGCTTCGAAGGAGGATGCCTGTAAGACCCGAGAAGGGCAGAACATGACGCTTGCGGGCGGAGAGAACCGTGAGAGTGAGGACGCCGAAGGTAACGATCAGTGCCATGCCGCACGCCCCGGACACGCCGTATCTCGGCACGAGGAGAAAGGCCAGAATTAGCATCGACGCCGCGGCCGCCGCCTGAATCGCAATCTTCGGCCTCATGTTGTCGCTTGCCGTGAGGGCCGAATCGGCGGCGAGAGACCCGTACATTAATGCCACAGCCCAGCACAGCAGCCTCAGGACGCCCACGGCCGGCCGGTAGGCTTCGCCCTGCAAAACAACCACAAGGGTCTCCGCAAATGTATAAAGGGCCGAGGCCCCCAGGATACCCATTGCTACGAGCGCACGCTGACTCATAGCGCAGACCAGGGCGAATTGCTCCCGGTTACGCTTGAACAGCCTGAAGAGGGCCGGGAGAAAGGCCTCGTGGTTTGCCGCGGCGCCCACGGCCACGCACAGCATCACGAAGCGCTGCGCCACGGCGAAGTATCCGGTCTCCTCTTCCGAGCCAAAGCGCGACATGGCGAGAAGGGGTATGCTTAGGTACGTGGCATGTAGAATCTCTGATACCCCGAAAGAGAAGGCGCCCCTAATCTGCGCCACGACATACGACATCTTCAGGCGTATGGATGTGCGGGATATCAGGATGGTCGCCAGAAGCGCGGTCGCGATGGCGTAGAGCCCTCCCTGATACCAGGCCAGTACCACTACGTCGAAACCCAGAAAGGCCAGCGCCGCTATCCCCCCCAGGAATGCGAACCCTCTTCCGACCATGAAAAGGGCCACGAGCTTCTGCTCGCCTCTAACTTGAAGCACTGCAAAAAGGGGCTCCGCGCACAGGATGGAAAAGCCCGCCAGGGCAAGAGGCGGGAAGATGTGTGGGGCCAAGTCGCTTTGACTGAGCGCCGAGCGGGCCACGAGCGCGACAGAAAGTGCGGCAAGCCCGACGGCCCCCCTGACAGCGATGGCGTTTCCGAGCAAGTGGGGGATTAGCTCCGGGGACCGGCTGCCTTCCCGTTTGAGCCCGGTGATCATACCGATTTCCGTCAGTGAGATACTCAGCTCGACCAGGGCCCACATGGCGGCGTATACGCCCAAGGGCGCCGGCCCAACGGCGCGGGCGATAAGGATGCCCGTCAATGCCGCCAGTAGACGTGCGCCGACTGTTCCCGCGGAGGAATAGGTCGCGCTTTTCATGATCTTGGGAGGGAGATGTTCAGACAATGGCTGGGGTCACTCCTCCGCCGCACTACCGGCCTCACGTTCAGCTTGAGAAGCCTGGCGAGCGGTCTCTTGTGGCGTTTTGCGGCCTCCTGATGGGTGGGATCGCTCCCCGCCGCGCTTGTCCACTGGTTCCTGTCTTTCTGCAATTGAGGTGGCACTGTTTATCGCCGCAATGTCTCGCGGGAGCGTCATGGCGGCGAAAAGGAACAGGAGCCAATAGGGGTGGTTCAGATTACACAAACTCGTTTCGTTAAGGTTGTGCACAAGAACCATGATAAAGAGCACCATTCGCAGCCTTGCGAATTGAAAGTCCGTCGCGAACCCGCGCGATATTCTTCTGTACCCGCTGACGATGAGAATGACGACGAGAATGACGCCCACAATCCCCATTTCCGCGAAGACATCCAAGTAGCCGTTGTGGCTGTCAATGGGGTGCCATTCGTGCGCTTCCCAGAGCTTATTCGTCATGTCTCCGACCCAAAAGCCGCCAAAGCCATGCCCTAAAAGGGGTCTCTGGATGGCAATGTTCCACACGTCGTCCCAGAGATCGACCCTCCCCGTAAAGGTCGTGTCACGCCCGAACAGTTCAACGGTGAGTAGAGCAATTGAGTTCTGGACAGTCACGACCTCGACGATGAGGTATGATGCGAACACCAACGCGACCAGGTAAGCGATCTTAGGGCCTATGTGTCGGGGAACGCCCCGCCCCAGTCTTGTCAGGAAAAGGGTTGCGATTACGGCGAAGTATCCGAAAAGGGACGTGATGCTGCCACATCCGACAAGGAGGAACAAAGAGACGGCCAGAAACGCCAGATCGCCGAAGCTCTTCTTTGCGCGACCTCGGCAAAAGAGGCACCAAGTGAAGTAGAACGAACTGATAAGTGCAATCAGGCCGAAGGTGTTTTTGTGGGTGGCGATCCCCACCCAAAGCACCGTGCCGTCAGGGAGGAATTTTCTCCCCAAAGACGGCACGAAGAAGATCAGGACAAAAGAGAGCGGGATGGCTAAGTAGCAGAACCTCCTGATCAGTGCTGAAAACGCCTTAAGCGGGTCTGGTTCGGTCAAGATAAGCAAGACCATCACGAGGACGCCGATTGTCTTGACCCATCTCTTGAATGAGATCCAGGGATACGCGGACCATAGAATACTGAGTCCCATGAATAGGAAAAGCAGCGCAACCCACTTGTTGTGTTGAATCACTGCCTGCCAGTTCGTCCGCCTTTTGAAGAGGATGATTATCCCCAAGAGAATAAGTATACTGAAGATGATCCGGAGCGTGGGGTTACCGTGGTAGATTTCGAGATCGGTGATACGTTCAGGACTGATTCGTCCCCGTGAAGCTGAGACGAACAACCAGAGCAGGGGTACCCAAAGAGCTTTCGAGAACTCTGACTGTCTCTCGTGACGGAGCATCACACTGTGCACATGTTAAAATGGCTTGGGCCTGTAATTCTGAAATGTTTCGCGGCGGACCGCCCATGGAAACGCGGTCCAGGGAACGCCGGCAGAGGACAGGGTCCGAGGCGTCACAGGCGTTTATAAATAGCATACGGGATATAGTGCCGCCGCTTGTTGAGAATCACGCCCAGTATGTCGCCTCCCTGTTTCGTGATCCTATCGCGAATGCCTTCCGCCACTTGCCACCGGGTTTTCTCCGCTTCAACAACGAGAACGATACCGTCTGATTCCCTCACGAGAAGCAAGGCATCCGACGATTCCGAGACGGGTGGCGTGTCAAACAAGACCAAGTCGAATGAATCTCGGAGCCGCCCCGCCAAGTCGCGAAATCGGGCTGAAGAAACAACGTTCGATAGGGCGGAGCCGGGTGACGTCACCATCCCGAGGTGGAGAGCGCCGTCCGCAACGGGCCGGAGTGCTTCTTCGAGTTGGCACCGTCCCGCAAGAACATCCTCACAGGTAGCCTCAAGCTCGACGCCAAACGCTTCGCGGTGGCGCCCGAAGCCTCGGTCGGCGTCAAGCAAGGCCACCCGTTTGCCCATTTCTGTTCCCATGAGGCGGGCAAATTCCCGCAGCAGCGTAGAGGCGCCTTCGCCGGACCGCGCACTTACAAAAGTGACAACCCACGACGAGAGGTCGTGCAAAGTGGAATCAATGGACTGGTATACCCCCACAAGCTTTTCGCGAAGGGATTGCGGCGGCTCACCCCCGGAAGGTAGAGAGAACCCGGTTTCTGAGGACTCCCCTGCCTGTTCCTTTTCGGCGGCCTTGAGAGCTTCGTAAATCTTTGGCATGGGGACCTCCTATGCGTCCGGCGCGGCCACGAGAGCGACCTCTGCGTGCTCAGCGCGATCATTCGGCTTCCCGGTCAGCTTGGGAATTAAGATGGATTCTCCGGGAAAGATCAAGTTCTCATTGCGAATGTGTGGGTTCAGCGCCATAACATGCCGCACGAGATGCGCATAACCATCACCGTTGACCCTGCGGATGAGTCGTTCCAGCGTGTCACCCTCCTGTACAGTAACCACGGTGACGCCGTCTGCGCCGTGTGCAGTTAACGGTGTTTCGTTTTCCCCAATCCCATCGGTTGCCGACTCTTCGCCGGCCTGTTGTTCCAGACTTTGGGGGGGAGGCAACAGTGTAGAGGACACATTCAACGCCGCGCTTTCCTTATCTGCGGCGGCCCTGGTTGCCGAAACGTCTTCCTGAACGACCGCAGCCGCTTGTTCCGGCGCCCTCTCTTCTGCGGTCATTTTGGGGGCTCGACTCCCGACGATTTCGAGTAACCGGCGAATCTCATCCAGCGCCCTCTCCTCTGCCTCCATCTTGGGGGCTTGGCCCGCGGCCGAAGGAGTTCTCTGGGATCGAAACGCGGCTTCCTCCGGCAATGCATCTTTCTCTTCCTCAAAAGACCCCGGCGGGACGGGGTAGAAGTCAGCCGATTCGGTGGTGGTCTCAGCTATGTCCGTCAATCGCGCATGTTCCTGTCGCGTTGTGGCCGACGGCAATTCGACCTGGGGCCGTCCTGGCGTGAGCCACAGGTATGTGCCGCATACGGCCGCCAGGACGAAGAGAAAGACAACACCCGACACGGCGCGCCGCGTGAAGGCCGACTTCGGCATCATGTCGAGAGAGGCGACCGTCTCCTTTATCGTGCGTGGAGAAATCGGCCTCTCGTGAGAAGCGTAGCCTGCGACGAGCGCATTGTCGCAGATGATATTGAGTAGCCGGGGATTGCCCAGGGCGCGCTGTACAATAAGGCCCAGAGCCCGCCTGCTGAACACCTTGGCGACTTCAGCCCCGACACACGCAAGCCGGTGTTCAACATAACTGATGCTTTCGGTTTTGCGAAGGAGCCGGATCTCGGCGCGAACCGCTACGCGCTCACGCAACTGGCGCAAAGCGTGACATGCCAGAAGCCGCTCAAACTCGGGCTGCCCGCACAGCACGATTTGGAGCAGCTTGGCCGTGCTCGTCTCGAGGTTGGACAGGACGCGAAGCCGCTCCAATGTCTCGACCGGCATACGCTGAGCTTCATCGATAACGAGCACAACCCGCACGTCGCGTTCATAACATTTGATCAAATACTGATGGAGGTTGTCGACGGCTTCGGTGAGGTCCTCGGGAGGACCGGGAAGCTCCAGTTCTCGGTAAATGGCGCGGGTAAGTCCGTCGAAGTCCAATTCGGGATTGATCAGATAGACCGTCTTTACCCGTTCCGGATCGACGTTGTCCAAGTAAGCCAGGAGGATCGTTGTCTTTCCGCTACCCACCTCGCCAACCAAAGCGATGAAGCCTTTGCGCTTGTCGACACCATAGGTGATCGACGCCACCGCTTCTTTATGGCTCGGGCTCCAATACAGGAAAGAGGGGTCGGGCGTGATGTTGAACGGTGCTTCCCGCAACCGGTAATAGCTCAGGTACATGACCTGAACTCCTTCTCGGAAACGCTGGCCAAGACAGGCAGATGCAGCCACTTCTCCACGTCCGCATCAGTGCGGAATGTGTCGTCGAAATACTCGCATAGGTAGGCCGGGCCCAATCCGCCCAAAATGCCGAATAGAATCCCCAGGGCTATGATGAGGAACTTGTTCGGGCGAACGGGCTTGAGGGGCAGCATTGCCGGCTGGACGACACTGGCATTTGAGACCTTGACCTTGTCCAGCTCGCTGGAGATCTTGGCCCTGTGGACGTTTTCCCGATACTGACTGTACTCGGCCTCGGCCATTCGCCGCGCCCGTTCGAGACTCTCGAGCTCGACCTGGCGGCTCGCAAGGTATGCGAGCTGTTCCCTGTGGTTTTCGACTTCCGCGGCCAGCACGTCCCGCTTCGCTTTGTGTGCCTCGAACTGCGTGCGTTCCGTCTCCAAGTCCAACATGAGCGCCTGGTAGTTGACGTTTACGCCCATAGTGACCTCGGTGTGCGTCTCGTCTTCCTGGCCCAGCATCTCTTCAGTGCGTCGGATGTTCTCCCGCACCTCGACCAAGGGTAGGTACGTGTCAACATATCGAGAGGCGAGGTCTGTCTCCTCTATGCGCAACTCCAGTAGACGTTCTTTCAGGGCATCGAGAACGTAATTATGCCGTCCTGTGAGCTTCGAGAGTTGGATCGTGGGAGAGTGGTCTTCCAGGGCCGCCTCGAGTTTGGCGATTCGGGCCTCGGAAGCACGCGCCATGGCGTCAGCAGTGTCGCGTGCGTTTTCCAGGTCCTTGATTTGCAGGAGCGTCACCTCCTGTTGCGTGGCAATCGAGGCGATCCCGTGCTGTTTACGGAAGGCGTCGAGCTCTTCTTCTGATTTCACCAGTTCTTTCCACTTCTCGAGCGCTTGGCCTTGAAAGAACTCCGGTGAAGCTTGCGCCTTGTTTACCTCAATGTGGCGATCGAGGTACAAAGAAACCAGCAAGTCCAAAGCATCCCGTGCCAGGTACCGGTTTTCCGACTCGAAGCGCGCTAGGACCACGTTGGAGGACGGCACGGACTCTACGGTCAAGTTCCGTGTCATTTCCGTAATAGCTTTCTCGCGCGGCGTCAGGTAGGCAGCCAAATCCGCGGCCACGAGCGCCTCCTTCGCCGTCCTTTTCAGCCACCGCGCTAACTGCCGGATGCGGTCCAGACGGTGAACGGGGATGCCCTGCCTCTCCTTCCCCGAGTACTTACCTTTCAGAATCGCCTCTTCCCCAATCTGCTCAACGACTTTTTCAATCAGATAGCGGCTCTTCAGAATGCCTATTTCCGAGTTCACGAGGCTTTCCTGACTCTCGCGGTCGTGAACCATGGTCAAGGTACGCTCTCTTTCCGGCAGGTCCACGGTCAGGTTCTCACGCCCCGACCGGATCAGTATCTTAGCTTCGGCGCAGTATATCTCGGGCGTAAGATAGGCGAGCACGGTGACAAGCGTGACCACGATCAGGAAGAAGAGGGAAATTTTCCACTTGTGCCGGAAGACCACATTGAGGATGTCGCGAATTGAGCTGTGCACCATTTCGCTGTAAGTGACCATTTCCCGCCTCGCTTACTGTGTAGGCTGTGTCGGAAGCTGCAGGGACGGTAAGTTCACCTGGAAAGGCCGATTCCCCGAGACCTCGTGGCCCAGGCTCTTGTTGAACGTGAACACAATGTTTTCCGGCACTATCTCGTTGATGTATTGGTCGGACCATTGATCCACGCGATCGATGACCGTGCGCGGCACGTAGACAACGTCGAACGGTTCGAGATGGAAAGGTTCGCTTTCAGGGTTCTTCAGCTCGGCTTTCAGGTCGAGCGTCTTCACATATTGCTTGCCGTCGCACTG
The DNA here is from genome assembly GCA_964425145.1 of uncultured Nitrospiraceae bacterium. GTDB lineage: Bacteria > Hydrogenedentota > Hydrogenedentia > Hydrogenedentales > SLHB01 > CAYRLQ01. The sequence continues at coordinate 3,604 of CAYRLQ010000050.1, read as the reverse complement.
CCGGATAACAATGACGTTGGACATTTTGGCGCTACGCTTGAGGAATCCCCCTGCCTGCACGATGGCTTCAAGGGCTGTGAGCCGTCCCCCTTCAATCATGACAAGCTTAGGTTGGGCCACCTCGCCGCCCACATACACCCGCTGGCTTTGGAACGACCGCACAATGACGGTCAGTTCCGGGTTCTTGAGCGTGCCTGCGTACCGGTCAAGAAGTTCCGTCCGCAGTTCTTCCGGGGTCCGGCCCGCGGCCTGAACTTCGCCCACGAACTGGAGCGCGATGTTGCCGTCCGGCCGAATGGCCTGTTCCTCGTTCAGCTCCGGCCAGTGAGGGAACTTGATGCTGAGCGCATCACCCGCTTGGAGTGTCACCAACGACTCCCGGGGTTCCGGCCAGTTCGCCGAGTCGTTCGGTGTTGTGGCGCACCCGGCGCAGGCCAGTACCACTACACCGAGCTTCATCAGCCGCTTCGGCGCCGGCCGTAGCAGTGAAGTCACGTGTTTCATGGTGCTTGCTACTCCCCAGTGCAAGGGCCCGTTGCCGTTTTGCGCACGTCATGTATGCAAACCTGAGAGGAGTTTCCATCCCTTACACCGGCTCGCGCATCGGGGGGATCACGCCGACGCCGTGTGCATACCATACGGGCGGTCGCGCGGCACCGCTCTCCCTTCCACTGTGCAGTTTCCAGCTTAGTACAACTCAACACACACAGGGTTACACTAAAGACTTGGTGGGTGCCACGCTCAAACTCCGTTTGAGCGTGCTTTGAAACCCGGGCTTTCTTGTGCCGGAACACGGACAAACGAGTTTGTCCGTGGCACCCGAATGTGTATCCTTTATTCTGTTGAGCTATACTTAGATTAGCAGTTTTCTCCCCTCTTGTCAAGTTAATCCCGCCGCCGTGCCGGCCCGACCCGCTCGGATTCGCCACGACGGCGTTTTCGCCAGAGGCGGTCCCAGTGCAAGACAACACCCAAAACCGCCACCGCGAAAATCGTCTCGCGCCCTTCGTCCAAGTACCAGGGGGGGTGTCCCCAAATGCGGCTGAACACCTCCCTCTCGTCAAAAAGGACACCCACGAAACCGTAAGGGGCGAATGCGATAGGCGCGAGAGGAATGCACAATCTGTCCAAGATGTATCTGACATCGACGAAGAAGAATGCCAGGACAGGAGCTATGCCAATGTACAGGAAGAAGAAAACAATCATCACCTGGTTTGCCCAGCGGCCGCCAAGATTATGAAGCGTGAACTCGCCCTGGACATTCAATGCCTTGGCAGCATCTGGCGTTTCGTAGCCGAGCCAGCGCTGTCCCCAACTGAGTTCCTCGCCGGCGGCAAAGCAAAGGACCAGGCCGAACGCGAAAGGGATAAGGGCGAAGAATGGTTGTCTGAGAGCTTTCCTGTTTGCAACCGACGCCGCCATCAGGAGCATCCCCCCAGATAACAAGCATACTGCCGTGCCCGTTTCCCAGATGCCGTCCTCCAATGCCAAAAGGTCATACCAGGCCACGTTCTTGTCCTGGAAAGTGAAGCTCAGTCTGATCGTCGCCAGCAGCCCCAGAAACACAAGGGCCAGGATGACGGACCACAGTATAATGAAGGGCCTGTCTTCGGCGCCCCTCTCGATGGAGTCGCTTTGTTCTACGTACGCATTGAAATCCTCGACAACGGATTCGCGCCATCGCCGCTTCCGAGAAAGCATCCAGACTACAATTGACGCGAGAACGCAGATAGCGACGAACAAGACAACATGCCGAAACACTTGAATCTCGACCAGTGTCGCCGGGAGGAACTCCTTGTCGGAACTTAGGCTCCTGTAAAGTAAGAGCGGGCCATTAACGACGACCAAAACGACAAGGAGAACGTCAAAGACAATCAGATTCCTTAGGGTTAGGAGCCTCATTCTCGCTTCTCCTAGGGACTGTTACCACTTAAGGTGTTTTCGTAACCGTTCACGGGGGTATTTCGCACTGTGAACACAAAAACAAGCCTTTGAGACCGCGGATCTACGCGGATACACGCGGATTTTTGTCTTCGATTGCCATTCAATCCGCGCAAATCCGCGCAATCCGCGGTAGAATGGCCTCTTGAGCGTACTTTCCCTAAGAAAAATGTGAAATGTGTCCGTGAACGCTTACGTGTTTTCTTTGTCTTAAATGGTAACTGTCCGGACGGGTCCCTATGAATACGGCAACGCGTCTCATCACGTTGGGTCCACAGCAATTCCGAGGACGCTGTCCCGGCCCTCAACACGTGGCTTTTCAGCATGTCGGCATGTGTCACCATCGCTTCACCGGGGCCAGCCTCTGGCGCAGAATGGCCCAAAGCACGCTCCATATGAACATGGCGTTCGAAACAAGATAACGCTTCCACATTCTGCGCGGTTCCATCATAAGACGCCAGGACCATTCCATGCCCACATTCTGAAGAAAGCGGGGCGCGCGTGGCACAGAACCGGCCAATATGTCAAAACTGCCGCCTACACCGAGGATCACGGGCACACATAGGGTCTCTCGGTGCTGCTGGCACCATGTCTCCTTGAATGGCGAGGGCATCCCGACGAACAAAAGGTCCGGTTCGCTCCCGCGTATCTCCTCGATAACAGTTGCGTGGTCATCTGGCCCGAAATAGCCGGTGCGGCTTCCCGCCGCCACCATGCCTTGGTAACGCTTTTCGCAGACCTCCAACAGCTTCTCCAGCACTTCCTGGCGACTGCCCAGAAAGAACACCCTCAGATTATGCCTCGAAGCCGCCTCAAGCAACTCAACCATGAGGTCCACCCCTGGAACCCGTTCAGTCAATGGCGTCCCTATCAGTTTTGAACTCCACACGATCGGCACGCCATCCGGCACGATTAAATCTCCGCTGACACAGGCCTCCCGAAGTTCTGCATCCCGGCCCATGGCCGTGAGGATGGCAGCGTTTATCGTCACCACCGTATGGGAGCGGCGAGGGCCGCGACACCAAGCCAAGCACGTGTCAACAACCTGGGCCATGGTGACCAGATCAAAGGGACAGCCGAGCAGCTCGACCCGTTTGGTTCCGTCTGTTACGTTTTGCGCTGTCATACCGGTTGACTCAACGGGGTTGGTTGCGTTGACGCCGTCTCATTTAACGCGACACCTTCGTGAGGAGAAAAGTAACTCCTCACCGGGCGCGCGCTTCTTCCCGTCGCATTTGCATGCAAGACGCGTAGAAGTCCTCGAGCCGTTTTGCGGCCTTGGAGGCCGAAAAATGCTTCCGAGCATACCTGGCATTGTAACTCGCCACGTCCAAATAGAGTGCCTTATCCAGTAAGAGCCGTTCAATGTGCCCGGCCAACTCTTCCGGTTTCAGGCTTTCCGTTGCAAACCCATGCCTGCCGTTGACAAAGAAGTCGGAAATACCGCCCACGGGCCTTGTGACCACAGGCATGCCATAGGCCATGGCTTCGACCATGGCGCCAGGCAGCCCCTCTCTGTAGCTTGGCAGAAAGAACACATGGGAATCCTGATAGAGGCGGTTCTTTTCGTCGCCCCGCACACGTCCAGTGAACTTTACGTTGTAGATGTTCTCGTGTTCCGCGTACCTTTTGGCCTTCTCGAGTTCCTCCCCGTCGCCCGCCA
>CAYRLQ010000049.1:0-18665 GCA_964425145.1 uncultured Nitrospiraceae bacterium | reverse complement strand
GGGCCTGTTTCCGGTGTACATTCGCAGTTATTACGTAGTCTGTCCCTAGATCCCTCCTAGATCCCTCCCTAGATCCCTCTCTCGGGTTGTGCCTCTCGGCATTTTTTTCACACTCGAGAGTATCACGACCCGACGGAGGAGCCATCTAGATGATTATCAGACTACGCAATAGGGGCCTGTTTCCGGTGTACATTCTGCAGTTATTACGTAGTCTGTCCCTAGATCCCTCTTAGATCCCCGCATTACTTGAGGCCACAGGGCCGATCTTCATGCTGTCGGTCTTCATGTGAGCCGAAACCGGCTGGCCCAGGCGATCTGCCCCCTCCGCCCTCAGCGGGACCGCCCGTTAGCTGGTTGGCGCCCCGGATTCTCACTCATAGACCTTTTCGTCTTCGGCGGTGGCCTCTGGGGCGTCGTGTTCGACATCGCGGACGCCGGCCGGGCGCGCAAGGACTTCCTTGAAGTACTCGTGCTGGATGATGAGGTTCATGATTTCGTTCGTCCCGGTCCAAATCATCATCAGTCGGGCGTCTCGGAGCAGTTTCTCGATGGGATAGACCGTGGTGTACCCGATACCGCCCATGGCCTGCATGGCATTGTTGATGACCTCCCAGGCGGTGTCGGTGGAGAACTTCTTCGATTCGGAGACGAGCCGGCGCGTGTAGCCCGTGCTGCCCATCTCGTCCACGGCGGCGGCGGCGCCGTAGATCAGGCATCGGGCCGCATCGAGTTTGGTGATACTGTCGACGATCCTGAAACTCACGCCCTGGTAAGCGCGGATCTTGTTGCCGAACGCCTTGCGCTTGTCGCTGTACCGTGCGGCGATCTCGAGGGCGGCGCGCGCGGCGCCGATGGCCCCGGCGGCCGAGGTCATGCGTTCAGGGATCATCATCTGATAGAAGATCTCGCCGCCTCGGTTTTCGCCGAGCAGCAGGTTCTCGACGGGCACCCGGGTGTCATTGAACACCAGCCTTCCCGTGCCGCCACCGCGGGTGCCCATGAGCCCATAGAGGTATTCGACTTTGACCGAGTCGTCCCGTTCGACGATAAACGTGCTCAACGACTGCTGCTGCGGCGCTTCGGGCGCGGTCTTGGCGTATACGAGAAAGATGTCGGCGCCCTCGGCGCCCACGACGAACCGCTTTTGCCCGTTTAGGACGTAGTGGTCGCCGTCCCGTTTCGCGCGGGTGGTGGCGCCGAAGAAGTCGGACCCGCCCCGGGGCTCGGTCAAGGCCTCAGCGCAGGTGATTTCGCCCTTCAGCAGTGGTTCGAGGTACTTTTTCTTTTGTTCGTCCGTGCCGAACACGTGAATGGCCTCGCCCACAATGCTGACTAGCGAATAGAGACAGGCGAGGGACGCGCCGAGGACGCCGATCTCAGCGATGGCGACGATTTCGTCGCGCCATTGGAGTCCCCTACCACCCCATTGCTGGGCGAACCGCAGGCCCAAGAGGCCTCTGGCCGCGGCTTCGACGACGTATTCTTTGGGGTAGCGGACGTTGTCGGCGTCCATGTCCAGGACCAACTGCCGGGGCACCCACCGGACGAATTCGCGGGTCTCGTTTTGCAGGGTCCTTTGGTGGTCGGTAAGCAAGGCATCAATCATGGTCGAACCTCCTTTGCGGGGCACACCGCGCCGGTTTCGCCGTTTCTGTTGCGAGCCTCAGCATAGCACGCGGAAGTGCCGCAGGGGTAAGCCGCCGAACCGCTGGCGCGTGTGGCTCCCTTCTTCATGCTTGCTTCCTCGCCCTTTTCGTGTGTTTGGTGCGGCGGGCGTCGACCAAGCACCCATGGACCTTGCCGCCGGTCGAGGGTGCTCAGCCCATGACCGAGCCGGAAAGCGGCGGTGCGGCCGAGCAGTCGGGGACCGACGACAGTGGGTCGGAATAGGACCTCCAGAGAATTTGAGGGACTACGAAATTCTTTAGCGGATAAACCTGAAATCACCTGTTGAGGGCAAAATGACGGCCCTATTTCGTAGTCTGTCCCTGAAATTCCCCCTGAAATTCCCCCACCTGAAATTCCACTGAAATTCCAGAAGAATGCGGCTCGACAGGAGTCTCGCCCTCCCGGAGGCGGCTCGATGGGAGTCTCGCCCTCCCGGAGGATACGGCTCGATGGGAGTCTCGCGCTCCCGAAGGATGCGGCTCGACAGGAGTCTCGCCCTCCCCAACAATGCGGCTCGACAGGAGTCTCGCCCTCCCCAAGAATGCGGCTCGACGGGAGTCTCGCCCTCCCCGAGGTGACCAAAGCGCAAAAGCGAAACGCGCTCAAACTACTCCGAGTAGGTTGCGGACGTACTGGGCGTTTTTCTTGAAGTCGGCGTCGCGGTCTTCTGATGGGATGGCGGTCTCGAGTACGATCCAGCCTTTGTAATCGATGGCGTGTATGGCCTCTGCGATGGGCTCCATTTTGACCCGGCCTTGGCCGAGATAGTGCTGACCGTCCTTGAAATGGAACTGGCAGATGCGGTCATTGAGTTCGCGGATTTCGGCGGGCACGTCGTAGCGATTGTAGGTCGAGTTGCCAGTGTCGTAGTAGACGCGCACGGCATCGCTCTGGATGCGGTCGAGGATGGCCATGTTGTCTTTGGCCGAGAGCGTGTTCTCGAGTCCGAGGATCACGCCGGCCTTTTCGGCCTTGGGTGCGGCGTCCTTGAGGCGTTCGACGACCACGTCCACCGCGTCCGTTTTAAGTTCGCGTCTGTGGCGCAGGTCGCCCTCGCCGAAGAAGGCCAGCAGCATTACCTTCGCGTCCAGGTCTTTGGTCGCCTTGATGGTTTGCTCGAGCCAGGCCGGGCCGCGCGGGTCCGTGGCCAGGGGCGCGTTGTTCAGCAGGCCCATTGCGGTTGAGGATACCACGATCCCGGTCTTTTCGACGTTCTCCTTGTACTGCCGGCGATATTCCGGGTCGGCGATCTGCAGCGTCTCGGCCGGTTCGCCAGCGGATACCTCGAGACCGTCGAGCCCCACGCGTTTGGCGATTTCGAGCCCGCCGGGCCCCCCGGCCCGAAGCGACCAGTCGCACGCGCTCAGCCGCAGTTTCGGCCGGGTTTCTTCCGCTATACCCCACTTCGAGGCCACCATTGCGCCGGCCACCCCGCCGGCAGTTCGTGTCAGGAATTCACGCCGTGTTATGCTCATCGTTCATACCTCAGTTGTCAGTCGTTAGTTGTTAGCCGTCCGTTCACTGCGGGAAATGATAACAAGGGGTGGAGATTTCCGCAAGTGATTGTGCCTTTACCTCGACAGGCCTTTCTTGCTACGCTCCTGTAAGGGAGTTGTCGTGGGACTGTTAAACCGAAGTGTTTTGGCGCAGATTGCGGTGCCGTCCTTGTTGGCGATGGCGGTCATCGGGGTGGTCGCGGTGGCCAATGAGATTCAGCAACAGGTCCTTGATCTGCCCGTGGCGCAGGTGACGGTCGGTGACATTTCGCGGCTGGTGTTCTATCTTCTGCCGATACTGATATCTTATGTGGTGCCTATCATGTACATGATGGGCATCCTGCTGGCGTTTGGGCGGTTGTCGCAGCATGGTGAAATCGTGGCCATGAAGGCCGCGGGTATTCCGCTGAAACGTGTGATTTGGCCGGTAATAGCGGTTGGGGCCGCACTGAGCGTATCGTGTTTCTGGGTGCAGGATCGGGTGCAGCCCTGGGCCATTGGTAGGGTGTATGAGTTGGTCGTCAATGATTTGCCGTTTCGGGTCACGCTCGATGTGCTGCGACCGGGGGTCGTGCACGAATTCAGGGGATGGCGCGTCTACATAGGCAGGAAGGACCACGACACGAATACGCTGCATGATGTGGTGATCCTGGAGCCCGGGGATGGGAACAAGGGCTCGGTGGTGTATCATGCTGATTCGGCGCGACTGATTAAGGAAGCGGGCCGCCCCCGGCTCGAGATGCGAACCGGCTATTATATTCCGTCGGCGCATGGGAACCAGATCACGCCCGTGGTATTCGAAACCTTTAGCTGCGCTACTCCTGAGATCGCGCGCCAAATACAACTGGAGACGCGCCGTGGGATGACGGTTTGGGAACTGTATCTCCGGCAGAAGCAGTTGGAAGAGGAGTGCCGCCAGACCCAGTCCGAGTTTAAGAAAGGCGATTTGAAGAAGGAGCGGCAAGAAATTGCCGAGCGATTGTCCCTGCCGTTTGCGTGTTTGGCGGTGAGCATTGTCGCAGCGCCGCTGGGAGCGCGGGCGAAACGGTCCGGACGCTCGTACACCTTTGCGGTCGGCTTTACGATCATCCTCGCATATTACGTCTTGAAACTCCTGATGGAGCCGCGCTCGCTTCATACCCTTCTGACGGTAGTCCTGCGTGCTTGGGTGCCCAACTTCGCGCTGTGTGTGGCGGGCCTGTTCTTCGTGTGGCGGGTGGACCGGGTATGACGCTGCTGGACCGCTATTTCGGCGCGCGCATTGTGGCGACTTTGGCCAAAGCCATCGTCTCGCTGGTACTGCTGTTCATCCTGATCGACCTGCTCACGCACCGGCGCACGGCGATCATAAAACACGACGTCCCGTGGAACGTCGTGGTCAAGTATTATGCCGTCTTCACTCCGCAGATTCTGGATAAGTATCAGGTGGCCGCGCTGGCGATGTTGGTGTCGGCGCTGCTGGTCCTTGGAAACGCGGCGCAGAACAACGAGATCACGGCGGCCTTGGGGGCTGGGATCAGCCTGTGGCGCCTGATGCGCTTGCCTGTGCTGGTTGCGTTCGGGTTGGCGGTGGCGGTATTTGCTCTGCAGGAGACGGTCGGCGCAGCCGGCACCCGCGAGGCAAAGCGCATTGAGAAGCGGTTCTTCTCGCGGAGCAATCACAGGGAACGGACGGCGATCGGCTGGCCCAACCTCGAGGGCGGCTGGACCTGTCACGTGCTGAAGTTTAACCGTCTGGCGCTCACGGGCGAGCACGTGTTCATTCTCGCCATCCGTGAAAATGTGATCGAGCAGATTGAAGCGCGGCGCATTCTCTGGGATGAGGACCAGCGGCAATGGCTGCTCGAGGACGGCTATCGGCTGGTGTTCGAGCGGCAAGACATGACATTGCGCGAAAGCACGGTGATCCGACAGCAGCCCGCGCCTATCACCGAGACGCCTGAAGAACTCTTCGCCCTCGAACAATCACCCGACACCAAGAGTGTGGTCCAATTGTCGACCGATATTCGCCGTGCGGCCGCGCGCGGCATTCCCGTGGGACGCCAACGTGTCGACCTGCACGCCAAGTTCTCACAGCCCGCCCTCAGCTTTGTCATCATATGGCTCGCGATACCTTTTGCCATGCGCATCCGCCGTGGTGGCGTGGCCATTGGATTCGGCCTCAGCATCGCCATCGCGCTGACGTACCTGATGCTCTTTCGACTGAGCATGGGTTTGGGATACATCGATCGTCTTTCACCAGTGCTCGCGGCATGGTTGGCGAATAGCGTATTTCTGGGGGTTGGTGTGGTCCTGTTTCCCCAAAGGACAACCCAGTAGTTCGCTGATTTATCCTGGGTAGATGTTTTTGGCAATGAATACAAGGTAACCGGTCGCGTGGCAAAAGGCGGATGGACATCTGGATTGCAACGACGAGTGTATGATACCGTAGTTATGGCCTTCAGCTTAGAGGCGAAAGGTTGGTGGCTGAGGTTTAGCGCTCGAGCAGGGGCAGGATGGATCGTGGCGCATGAAGGTGTCAGCATTGAGAGCCATGGCGGACTTCCTTGAGGCGCACCGGGAAGATTTGCTGGCAACGCTCCTGTCGGAAATTGACTTCAGCAGTCCGGATGAAGCCCCCGCTTTTTTTAACGATTGGTTGGACAATGAACTGGACCGGCTGCGGGGCCGTTCAGCGCACACGGGTGAATTGGCGGCGCGGCTGGTGGAATTGGAGCGGGAGCACGGCGCCTCAGCCGACGACTCTTCGAGCGCCCTGCGAATGATCCAAAACATGACTGTAACGATTCGGAACGTGGTCGTTGAGCATTGCCTGGGACAGGTCGAAGGAGTCTCCGATAAGGAAATTTATCAGATCGTACTCGAGGCCGAAGACTGTTACGTCGAGCAAATTATCCGCCTTTACATCGAGGAAGACCATAAGGCGCTCGCCGCCGAGCACCGCCTCGAGCGGGCCATGGCGGAGTCAATGGGCCGGGCGTTTGTTCTGTTGGACAGCCGGGGTGAGGTTGTTTTTGTCAATTCATTTTTCGCGAACCTGTTGGGAATTCCTGAGCCGAATTTGATTCATTGTGAGTTTCCCTTTCTATGCGACCACAATACGGCAGCGGAGGTCCGACGGGATTTGCGCCAAAAGCGCACACCGGGTGCGCGGACGTTTGACGGCGTTTTGGTAACGCCGAAGGGCGCGTCCATTCCGATGCGGTTTTTGGTTCTGCCGGTGTTCGATGAATCAGGATTGCGCAGCGGGGTTGCCGTCACGATGAGAAGGCCGGAGGATGAGGGACATGGAAATGTGATGGTGGACCGGGGCGTGATTGGGGCAGTCGCGGATGCCTTGGACGTTTGTGTTTTCGTACTCGATGCCTCGTACCAGGTAGTTTATGTCAACACGTCGGCACGGAAACTGCTCGAGAGCGGCTCGGCCACGAACGACCTCGGGCAGGGGCATTGCTGCAGTGAACATCGAGATGAGAACGGACAGTGTGGGACTTGTCTGGCCAAAGGCGTGTTTGACACGGGCAAGGTTTATCGGGCGACGGTGTGCCACGATAACTTCGACGACGGGCCGCGGTGTTTCGACATTGCCTGCGTGCCCTTGCGCGATGGGCGTGGCCAGGTGGCGCTGATTGTAAAAACGCTGCGCGATGTGACTCAGCAAAAGACGCTCGAGAAGCAGGTCCTCCGGCAGCAGGCCACCTCGCTGGTGGCCCAACTGGCCATGACCGTAGCCCACCAATTGCGCAATCCGCTTGGTGTGATGATAGGCTATGCCGAAATGCTCAGCCGCGGTATGCCGAGCGAACAGGTCCGCGGGGCGGTTGAAAAGGTCTTGCGCAACGGGCTGCGGTGCAAGGAAATCGTTGAGGACCTCCTTGAGTTTGGCAAGGGTCTGCCGGGCGAACAGGTGCTGGCGAACCTGAACCAGGTCATCGCCGAGCATGTTCAGCCGATGTATCCTTCCTCGGTGGCCAGTCGCATTACGTGGAAGCTTGGGGAGAACCTCCCAGAGGTCGAATGCGTTCCGCAGCAACTCGCGCAGGTCTTTGTCAACCTGATCGATAATGCGCTTTGGGCCGCGGCGGACCGGGTGATTGTGGAGACTTTCACCCAGACCGACCTGGACGGTTGGCATATGGCGGAAGGCCGTGGAGCGCTGCCCACGAGCGCGGTGTGCATGAAGGTATGGGACGATGGGCCCGGCGTGCCTCCCAATATTCGGCGACAGGTTTTCGACCCCTTCTTCACCACTCGCAAGGAGGAGGGTGGGATCGGCCTGGGCTTGAGCCTTTCCCGGTCGGTGATTCAGGAGCACAGGGGGCGTCTTTTCCTGGATGAAGGTATTTCCGAGGGGGCATGTTTTGTGATTCAGTTGCCAGCGGCTGAAATGGGCAAGCCGGCTGAGCCGCTCCCCGAAGCCGTAGCGGCGCCTGAGTCACAGGGCCGGCGGATTCTCATTGTGGATGACGAAAAGGACCTACTCGAATTGCTTGCCATCGCCCTGGAACTGCATGGACATCATATTGACACCGCTACTACCGCTGCCCGCGCGCTCGATCTGATGAAAGGCACGAACTATGACTTCGCTGTGCTGGATGTCCTTCTGCCGGAGGACTTGGGCGGGCCGGAACTGTACCAGATTATGCTGGGCACGAAACCCGAACTGGCCAAGCGCACCCTGTTCATCACGGCGGACACCATGAATTTCGAGACCAGGCGGTTTCTCGAACAGGTCAAGCGCCCCTGCCTGGAAAAGCCATTTTTGGTCTCAAGTTTTGTCCGGCGGGTCGACGAGTTACTTCAGTCCGAGTGAGAGGGCTGCGACCAAGGCGGTGGCCACACATAATGTTGTAGTCTTTCCCTGTTTCCTCAAGTAAAAATCTACTCGAAATGGATTCGTTTCCTCACGCAAGAATCTACTCGAAGGTGTTTGTGGTGATGTGGCGCTTGTTGCCCAGGTAGAGCCCTGGCGCCCCCGTTGGGGATGCTCTCCCCCGAGGGGGAGAGCATGACTGCGCTAGTTATGTGGATTCTGGCTCTTCTCATGGTTGCCTCGCTGCCCAACTGCGGCGCCAAGGGTGTTCGGCGCCAGCGGCTATCCCTGGGCCTGCCCGCTCTACCAAGGCGATCCGGACCAGGCCGCCTTCGTTCAATAGTTTTCACAATCTTGTTCGTGGCACAGCCGCCCTCGGCTGTGTTATCGAGCTGCACTAATCTTTCTTTATCAGCCACACCTCGGCCACTTGGCAGCCGCGGCCGGCCCCTCCTCGACCGGGCTCCTGGTACCACGTCAGCGTGAGTTCTCCGTCCCGGGTAGCCTCGCGTGGGATCGCGAACTCCATGCGCTCTAATGGGTCCACTTTCTTGAAGGGATGGACCACGATGCGCTCATCGGCGAAGAGGCGAATCTTCGGGCGCCAGCGCTCACCCCCATAGACTACCTGAAGCTTGTAATGGGCGTTCGGGTCAAGACTCTCGTAGTGCATCTCGAGCGGCGCGTTATACAGAGACTCGGCATGGCAGCACCAGGATATGCGGCGCTTAGGATCGTGACTGAATCCCACGCGCGATGTACGTCGGAAATCGGGGTCGCGCTCCGGGCCAAGTCCTCGAACCAGATGCGGTTGCTGAGCAAGGCGGCCGAGGTCGTCGTAGAATCCTGCCGGTCCTGGATTTGTCCAGTTGACAATCTCATCGATCCCCCGGAGTCGCTCGGCCTCTTTGTCGAGACCACGCAGCTCGGCAAATCGATTCTTCAACCAGTTCCGGTTGTTCAAGGGATTATCCACCAGATCGAGGTTAGCGCCCCGGCCTACGCTTATCGCCTTGTAGCGTGGCACGCTTAGCTGCATGCGAATGCTTTGATAGAGCGCTTCGGCCAGCTCGAAGGTCCTGGCGCGCCAGTCGTGAGCGACGCGTTCGATCACCGCACGATCGAGGATCGCCTCGGCGCGGTCGAGCGCCAGCAGCGAGCCCAGTTCCTTGGCTTGCCTGAGCTCGTCCATGGCCTGTTCTTCCAGTTCCGTTTCGTAGATCAATCGTCTTGCTTGGTAGGCGTCGTAGTACGCGCGGTACAAGCCCTGTTGAAATCGCCACTTGAGCAGTACTTGCGGGCTTGCGGTTCGCTCCATGTCCTGGAACTGCTTCAAAGTGGTGAAGACCGACCTGTTCGTCATCAGCGGCCCTTCCCAGTTGCGCTCGAGGGCCAGCAGCCCTTGCGCGAAGGTGTCTGCGTACTCCTCGCCCAGAAAGTAGCGCGCGTACTGGCGGAGGATGCCAACCACATCCGTGTCAGGGTCCCAACCCAGTGAACTCCAGACGGTCTTGTTGACGTCGTCGTTGCACCCCTCCGAGTAGGCCAAAAAACCGATGGCGTGCTCCTGGTACACGCGGAAGATGCGCGCTTCCCCCAGTGGCCGTGGGTTAATCACCTCGCGGTCTTCAGTCATGGCGTAAGCGACATCCCAGTCCGGCACGGGGTACTGGCATCGAATACTGTGCGTAATATCGGGGTATCGGCGGATGGGATATTGCTTCGGGATCGCCGCCCGCAACTCGGGCAGACCGACGCGGCTCTGCGGGCCGAATACGACCCCGCTGAGCCATGAGGGCGACTCCGTTCGCAGGATTTCCAGGAACTCGTCCAACCACTCCTGGGTGAAACTCTGCGTCGAGACCCACATTTGGGCATCGGGGTGATAGCGATGCAGCACCTGGAGCTGCTTCTCCAGCAAGGCCATCAGGTATTTCGGCTGCGTGTGCCCCGGGTCACCGCCGGGAACGAACACCGCATCGATCCGGGTCAGTTTCTCGAACACGCCGCCCCATTCCTTCAGCGCAAACTCAACCGTCTTTGGGTTCGAGTAATCCCTGTCCATCGCGGGGTACCAGATCCACACATCCAGTCCATAGTCGTCGGCAAGCTTCGACATGCGGGCCATCATGTCGATCTTAGGGCGCACGAAATGCGGGCTGTCGTCCGCGTCGTCGCTCCGGGGCGGGATCAACTCGATCGCATTCGTGCCGAAGACGGCAAGATCGCGAATGTATTGCTCCCACATCCGGATCGTCCATGCATCGTAGGTGTTGACCTTTGGCCGGTATCCCAATTGGTGGCCACGAAGCGGATATTTCGGCGCCGTGCTGATGCTGAGCGTGCCGGCGATGCTGACCGTGCCGCGCGCCATGTGCATCTCACGGAGCAGCCGCCCAACGCCGAACAGCACGCCACGGGCGTCATTGCCGACGACCAACACAACTGGAGTGGACCGTTGAGTTGTCATGACCCGAATGCGATACCCCTCGGCCTCATCCACTGCGGGTTGAGCGGAGAGCTGTTCCGCAAAGGGCCCGGCGAAGGTCTCGAGGGACGACACCGGACCGACCGCAACAGCAGGCGCCGAGCCCGCCGGCCAGGCATGAACCACATCCCAACGCACCAAGGTCCTCTTTTCCACCTCCTCGATCAGCATCTCGACCGCCTTGCCTTCGGGAACAGACAGATGCGGTGGTGTAACCACCACAGCCTCGCTGAGGTCCAGGGGTTTGCCCGGCGCTTCAGCGTTTGATGCGGCCTGACCGCCGCACACGACGAATAAGAACATCAGAATTGAGAGAAACATCGTCATCTCGCACCTCCACTTCAGCTTTCTCGGTTGCGTCCTACACATAGTACCATGAATAATTGTGCATTCCTCAGGGGGAGGGCGAAGCTCCTGCTGAGCCGAGATCGGCATGGGAACCTAAGAACGGCTCGGCGGGAGCCTCGCCCTCCCGCTTTCTATTCAAATTGACGCCCCATCATCCCAAGTCCAGTTTGACGGTGACGGTCTTCTTGGGCGCCACATTTAGGCGCAGGGACTTGCCGCGGGCCGGGAGTTCTTCCAGAACTTTCTCCTCGAGCGACACCAGCGATGCTGAGCGAATCCTGCGGAATAACCTCAGTCTCCCCTCGAGGGCCGTTTCAGTTGGGTTGAATACGCGCAGGACCAGCGCCTGGCCGTCTTCGGATTGCTTGAGCGCGCTCAGCACGAGGTTGGCTGGCTCGATGGCGAGAAAACTGTACCGCGCCGGCAGGTCGCCGCCATGCGCCCCTGTCTGGGCCGGCTCGAGCGGCAGGGCTAACCGTTCGGCCTCGCAGTAAAGTTCCGCAGCGGCCCAGCCGCCTGCATGCGGGTAAATTACGTAGCGGCATTCATGGGGGCCGGGGCTTTGTGAGAGCGCCATCTCCGGGTGCAGGTCCCATGCTTTGCTGACCGTGGCCATGGATACCTCGTACGCGCGTAGCAATGTGACCGCGATGGTCCGTTGCGAGTCTTCGGTTACCTGGTACTCGCGCAAACCGTCGTTGATCACGGCCAGGCCCACGTTGCCGTCGCTCACGTCCACGAACCGCTGCATGGGGAACGTCGGGTTGACGGCGTCGGCCCAAGGGCTGCCCGGCCCGCGCTCGATTGACCGCTCGACCACGTCGAATGCGCTTTCCGCGTGGCACGTTTTCGCTCTGATGTGCGTAGGAAACATGGCGCGCAACCGGTGGTTCTTGCACGGGTTCTCGAATCGGGTCGTGATGTCGAGCCCGCGCGCGTTCTTCTTGAGCGTCACCTCAGAGATTATGGCCAGCTCGCGTGTCTCCTCCATTCGGCACGCGCTGTTGTCACCACCGTCCAGCCGCTGCCAGGGGTCCCCGCCATTCTCGTCCAGGCCTACCGGGACCGGCAGTCGATACACGATTCGGTAGCGGGCCAGCAGCGGGCCGTTCTCCTCGAGCGTTACGGTGACCGGTGCGCCGTGGCTGGTGATGATGCGGTCGAATGCCGGCTCGATGTGCATCCAAGCGTGGCCCGCCTCGCCGGAGTCCTCAAAGTAGTGCAGGCCGTCGAACACCCACCCCGTTGCCTTGTGTTTGAGGTACAGCGTCCCGTCTGTATTTATCCGCACCAGCAAGTGCTCGTTCTCCATCATGTTGCGTCCGCACACGAGCGAGCCGTGCGCCTTCGCCGGCTCCCGTTGCAGCCGGTACGTGGCGTAGCCCAGCGCCGGGACATTCTCCGCCTGGAAATGAAATCGGACCCGTTTGCAGGCCATCATGGCTGGCGCGTCGCCCAAGTGATTAACCACGGCGTGGTGTAGTTTGCGCGAGACGATTTGAATCGGCGTTGTCCGCTTATGCCCCGCCTGGACAAGCGACAGGTCCGCACCGTAGCCGCTCGTTTCGGGCAGGTCGGCCACCAACGTCACCACCTCCGAGCGCGGGTGCGGCGAGGCATTGAACAGCGTGAACAGGACATCGTCCTTGTCCGCATCGGAGTTGTCGATGCGCAGTTGGATGCGCCCGAGTCCGCGTCGCGTGAGGCCCCCTGCGATATTGATTACCTGCCGCAGTCGATACGTCATGTCCTGTTCGATGTCGTCCACGCCGCTGCCCGCAATGCTGTCGTGCGCGTGGCACTTGAGCAGCGTCTTCCAGGCCAGGTCGAGCGGCCCGTTCGGATACTCCGCGCCCAGGCCCCACGCGATTGCCGCATAGGGCTCGGCCCATCGCTGGAGCGCGTGTTCCGCCTGGGCGTTCAGCCGCTTGATGCGTACGCGGCTCGAGAGCACGTCGCTGTACAGGTGAATCCGGCCGCCCATGAGCTTAGGCACGCGCCGCTCGCCCTGAAGTACCTCGAGGTCCCTCGCGGCTTTCTTCACTCTTGTCATCAGCTCGGGCAGGCTGCTGTGGAAAAGCTTGCCTTTACCCATGTATTGCCGGGCTTCTTCAATGATCCGTAACGTCATCGTGTCCGCCACGCTGCTGTCGTGGCCCTGCATAAACGCGAGACAGCGCGTCGTCGCGGTGGCCTGTTCCTCCTCGAGCAGCTTCTCGAGGCATTCTTTGAGCCGCTTTCTATAGAAATGCCGTTTCGGGTCGAGTAGGAAATGGTGGTCCATACAGTGCGCCTCGCTGCAAAGGCGAAACGGTAATCCCCCCTTGCGCCACGTGTACGTGCGGTCGTCGATGGACGTGCCGTACAGCAACGGTCGATAGAGGCCGAAATAGAAGTTGTACCGGGCTTTGGCGCTCATCTGCGAGGCCAGGATGCGTGTGCCGTCGGCACCCTCGAAGATGAACTCATTGGCCGTGTCCTCATGCGAAACGCCATGGTAGAACAGAATGGTGTCGATGCCGAATCCGCTGTATATCTGGGGCATCTGCGAGTTCTGCCCGTACGAGAACGGCGTGTGGCCCACCTTCATCACATGGCCGAACTCGAGCGCAACCCGGTGTCCGTAAAGCAGGTTGCGCACCAGTGACTCGCCGTTGACGCAGAACTCCTCCGGGCACGTGTACCACGGCCCGATAAGCAACCGCCCACTCGACACATGCCGCGCGATACGCTCACGCTGTTCCGGCCGCACCTCGATATAGTCCTCGATCGGCGCCGCCTGCGAGTCCAGCAAATACGACCTGTAGCCCGGCTCGATGTCCAGAATTTCCAACAGCCCGTCCATAAACTCCACCAACATCAGCCTCGTTTCCTGGAAGTTGTAGACCCACTCCCGGTCCCAATGCGTGTTCGAGATCACATGAATTTCATACGGTTTTTCCATGACTCCCCTCGCTTGGCAACGTTCCTATGTTCTCCGGCGGCCCACGCCCTTGACCGATTTAACCACAAACGCACACGGAACACAACGAGGCAGGGTCACGCTCCTGCGTGACCGAAAAGGCCGGTCGAGCGGGAGCTCGACCCTACCGGCGGCGAGGTGCGATGCTGCAATGCGACATGCTAAGATGTATACCATACACTTGTTGAGGCTCTCGAGGGGCAAGGATTTGTTTCCAGACGTCCCCATGAATGGCATCCGCCAGGTAGTGAAGGGGTATGCGATGCGTCGCATAGTCCTGTTTGCCGCCGCATCGTTGTTGCTGAGTTGTCCAACCTTGCCGCCCGTGGGCTTGACGTGCGAGGCCGAGGGCAATGGCTGTGGGCCGGTTGCCCTCGGGCCTGTCGTGCCGCTGTATGCCAACTGCTTCGAGGTGGTCTGCAATGAGGAAACGACGGTCGTCTGCTTTACCTGCGCCTGTAACGCTCACGACGTGTGCTACGGCACGTGTGGCAGCGACAAGCTCGCCTGCGACCTCGAGTTCCTCGACGATATGCTGACCCTGTGCAGCGAGACCTTTGACGACTTATGCTTGTACAGCGCTTGCAGAGACCGGGCTTTTCTGTACGCCGCCCTGGTGCTCGTGGGTGGCCAGGGCGCCTTCGATTCGGCGCAGGACGCGGCGTGTAGTGCCGATCAGAAGCGGGCGCCGGACGTGCCCATCGACGCCAGCGCGCGGGCCGTGGCGCGCCTGCCCTTCGACCTGCCATATGACGACGCCGACGGAGACCTCCTGCCCGATCCGTGGGAACGGGCGCTTGGACTCGACCCCACCGATCCCGATGACGCGCACGTGGATTTTGACGGCGACGGGCTTGGGAACATCGGCGAGTTCCTGAATGACACCGATCCCTTCAACGGGGACTCCGACGGCGACGGCATCGATGATGCCACTGAACTGGAACTGCTCGGCAAGACCGGGAACGCCGTGTCTTTGACACTCCGGCGGCCCTGTGCTAAATTACCCGTGACTGGCAATTACCGAAGGACTCATGTGCGATGATTGGCTTCGAGCTTTCTGAACGTCAAGTGGCATTGCGCGACAAGGCCCGCACGTTCGCCACGGAGGTGATGGTCCCGCGTGCGCGTGAATTTGACGAGTCGGGCGCGTTTCCCCTCGAAATACTCCAGAAAGCCTTCGGCGGGGGGCTCATGAATCAGAGCATCCCCGAAGCCTCCGGCGGGGCGGGACATTCCTGTCTGGATGAGGCCATTATCATCGAGGAGTTGGCCGCGGGCTGCATGGGCATGGCTACGGGCATCATGGCCAACGGGCTCGCCTTGATGCCGCTCATCCTCTTCGGTGGTGATGAACAGAAGGAAAAATACCTTCGGCCATTCGCGCGGCAGTTTGGCCTGGCCGCATTCTGCCTGACCGAGCGCGGGGCCGGGTCCGATGTGCGCGGCATCCAGACGCTCGCGGAGCGCAACGGCGACCACTACGTTATCAACGGGAGCAAATGCTTTACCACCAACGGCGGCTACGCAGACCTGTTTACCGTGTTCGCCCTGACCGACAAGAAGAAAGGGCCGCGCAGCATGACGGCCTTTATCGTCGAGAAGAAGCACGGTGTCGAGGTGGGCAAGGCCGAAGATAAGATGGGTCAGCGCGCGTCGAACCAGACCGAACTGCACTTCAAGAACGTGCGGGTTCCGGCGAGCAACATGCTGGGCCGGGTGGGCGGCGGGTTCCGCGTGGCCATGAGCACCCTCGACAGGACCCGCACGGGCGCCGCAGGCGGGGCCGTGGGTCTGGCGCGGCGGGCGCTCGAGGAGGCGGTAAAATACGCCAAGGAACGCGAGCAGTTTGGCCAAACACTCGCCACGAACCAGGCCATTCAATTCAAAATCGCCGATATGGCCATGAAGGTCGACGCGGCGCGGCTCTTGACATGGCAGGCAGCCTGGATGGCCGATCAGGGTATGCGCCAATCCAAGCAATCGGCCTTTGCCAAGTGTTTTGCCGGCGACACGGCCATGGAGGTAACCACCGAAGCAGTGCAAATCTTCGGGGGAAACGGTTACTCGAGGGAGTACCCCGTGGAAAAGTTGATGCGCGATGCCAAACTTCTGCAAATATATGAGGGCACGCAAGAGATTCAGCGGTTAGTGATGGCTCGGGAGATCCTATTGAAGGGTCGGGTTAACTAAAAGGAGGATAGACGTATCATGGGAGACACAGTACAAGACTTCTTCTCAGAACTTTCGGGTAAAGTAGATGCATCGAAAACGGCCGGCATGAACGCTATGTTCCAGTTCGACATAACCGGCGAAGACGGCGGCCAGTGGAACGTCAAGGTTGCCGATGGGTCGATCGAGGTTGCAGAGGGCACCGCCGACAACCCGACCATTACCCTGTCCGCCGCCGCGTCCGACTGGCTGGGCCTCGTCAACGGTGAGATCAACGGTCAAACGGCCTTCCTGACGGGGAAACTCAAAATCCAGGGCGACATGACGCTGGCCATGAAGCTCGAAAGCCTCTTCCTGAGCGGCTGATCATCGTGCAACGGGGGACGGCGCCCATGTCGTCCCTCGTTGTACTCTTATTATGCACGCGTTCCAGCGGCTGATTCACGTGGTGTGTATTCTCGCGCTTCTCATGGCGTCCGGGTGTGGCCGGCGCACGCGAAGCGCGCCTCTCGAGCCGGAGAATCTCGCCCTCGAAAGCCCGGACCGCGTCCAACTGGCGGCCACGTTCTACGCGGCGCGCGGACCCAATGCTCCCGGCCTTGTGCTCGTCCACATGCCCGGCGCGGATCGCCACAGTTGGGAGCCCTTCGCCCTTCGCGCCCAGCGCGCCGGGTATAATTGCCTGGCCGTCGACCTGCGCGGCCATGGGGACAGCACCACACGTAACGGCCAGCCCCTCACCTACCGGAGCTTCAGCCGCGACGATTGGCTTGCCGCCCTACAGGATATAGGCGCCGCCAAACAGGCCCTACTCGACCGCGGAGCCGACCCCGATAACCTCGCCCTGGTCGGCGCCGGCACCGGCGCAAACCTCGCAATTCACTACGCCGTCGACCACGTGGACATTCAGGCGGTGGTGCTGGTTTCTCCGGGGCTGGACTACGAGGGCATCAGCACCGAAGTGGAAATCACCGCCTACGGCAAGCGCCCCGCCCTCCTCCTGACCGCCGAAGACGACTCCTATTCCGCCGCGTCCTGCGGCGCGCTCAAGAATGCGGCCTCAGGCCTGTGCGAATTACGCCAATACCCAGGCTCCGTCCATGGCACCGACCTGCTCGCCACATCGGCCAACGCCATAAACCAAATCCTCCTGTGGCTCGACCCCATCATCGGCCCGAACCTGACGGCTGATGCCTGAACGCTTACATATCGAGTACGACGATGGTGTCAATGGGGTCACGCGCCTCGGGCGGAATTTTCACGATAGTTCCCAGGGGCGTCGCGGCAAATTCCACGGAAGGACCGCCCAACAGCGATGCGCCCGTTACCTGCTTGCCTAAGTCGGGAATCGCGATGACATGGTCCGTCTCGCTTAGTATATGCACAAAGACGACCCCTCCCTTTTGAGTGGTCACGCCCCAACTTTGAGGTGGTACAGGACCACCGCGCGTCCCGTAAATGCTCTCGCCGTGTTCGCGCAGCCATTGGCCCACTTCAGCCAGGCGACGCTGATGGGTTTGCTGGATGGTCCCGTCGGGTTTCGGCCCTACGTTCAACAGCAGGTTGGCGTTGTGGCCCGCCGCTTTGACCAGCAGATGAACGAGCTCTTTTGTGCTCTTGTGGTTTCTGTCTCCTTTGTTATAGCCCCAGTTGCTATTGATGGTATCACACATCTCCAAGGGCAAACGCTCTGAAACATGTTTTTCCTTGCTGAAAGGGTCCTGCCCCGGGAGGCCCTTCTCAAACATCTGAAAGTCTTCGCCGGGGAAGGGTTTCACGTGATGGTTGTTGCCGATAAGCGCTTCCGGTTGCAGTCCGTGAATGAGGCCGTAGGTCTTCTCCAGCCGCCAGTCCGCACTCCGACGGTCCCACATGCCGTCGAACCAAATCCCGCCGATCTTGCCATAGTTCGTGCACAGTTCGGCGAGTTGCGCATCCATGTAATCCAAATACGCGTACCAATCCCCTTGCTCCGGTCTCCCGCTGTGCTTGCCCGTGCCGCCCCGAGGAAAGTAGTCAGGGTGATGCCAGTCCAATTGGGAATGATAGAAGAAGAGCTTCAGGCCGCGCTTGCGGCAGGCTTTGGCCAACATCTTTAAGACGTCTCTCTTGTAGGGTGTCCGGTCAACGATGTCATAGTCGCTGATCTTGCTGTTGAACATGGCAAAGCCGTCATGGTGCTTGCTCGTGATTGTGATGTACTTCATGCCCGCGTCTTCAGCCATTTTGCACCACGCGTCCGCATCGAATTCCGTCGGATTGAATTGCGGCGGCAGCTTCTCGTACTCCTCGACGCTGATTTTTTCATTGTTCATGAGCCATTCGCCCCGGCCCTCAACGCTGTACACGCCCCAGTGAACGAACAACCCGAACTTGGCGTCCTGAAACCACTCCCTTGCCTGAAGATTGGCCTCGGAAGGTCGATACTCTTGCGCTGTCGCGGCGCCGAAAACAGCCGAGAGGAAGAGGGCGAACACCACCGTCACACGTAGGTTCTTCATCATACATCTCCTTTTTACTTCGTAGTCTCGAGTTTTCAATAGATTCGAACAGCAGCCGCGATTGACTGCTGAAGAGGCGCAAACGCAGATTGCGGCTCCGTTCGTGATTGGGGTTTACGTCCCCTCATCACACAGCAACCTTAGTACAGCCCAACACAAATAAGCTCACACAATGGGGCGGAGTATATCCCCAGCACGTCATTGCGAGGAGCGAAGCGAC